>DATKWG010000125.1:0-30325 GCA_035529675.1 Anaerolineae bacterium | reverse complement strand
ACCTTCGGGTGATCGTACACCGTAAACGACTCGTCCGCGTCGTCATCGGCGATCTCGACACCAAAGAGCCTTGGCCTGGACGTGAAAGTGACCAGATGGTCATA
This sequence comes from Anaerolineae bacterium, assembly GCA_035529675.1. GTDB lineage: Bacteria > Chloroflexota > Anaerolineae > UBA1429 > UBA1429 > DATKWG01. The sequence goes on along the minus strand of DATKWG010000125.1, from coordinate 30,221 downwards.
GCCAAGCTCGCCCGAAAAGAGTGCCTCATAGTAGCGGGTCGTCACCGGAAAACGCGTGGGCAGTCGAGGGATCGACCCGTAGAGCCGGTTGCTCGACAGCACGATGTATTCGATCTCGTCCAACCATGAGAGAAGCTTCTCTCGCTTCTCGGGAGTGTCCTCCCAGTACGGCTCCATGTGCACGACGTTATACTCGTCGCCGCCTATGTGCCCGTCGATGTTCAAGGGCAAAGGATCATCCCACATCTCAAAGGAGGTGGATGATCCCCGAGGTATGTTCTGATACATCCAGCGCGAGGCGGCGACGCGGGTCAAGGGGCGGGTATAGATGCTGGTGAACGCAAAGGCCCAGGCAGCCGTGCCCAACACGACCATGGCGATCACCATGGTTGCTGCGGGACGCACCCACCGCCGCCATCGATCGGCAGGACCGTCTCGCACCAGGCGCGTGGCCCGGTCCCACAACCAAACGAGACCATAGCCAGCGATGACGGCCATGGTCGGATAGATGGGTAACAGATACCGCACTGGCTTGACGAACTGGATGCTCTGGTAACCGAAGGTGAAGCTCATCCAGACCCAAACCAAGAGGTGTTGCCACATCTGCCGCCTGACGAGTTGATACCCCGCCAGCGCCCAGCTGGCCCACACTGCCAGTCCAAGGGGAGGTCCCAGCCCCCAAAGCACCATGTTCTTCATGCAGTACCACACCGGCAGGCGTGCTGTCCACTGGTGGCTTGGTGGATAGTCGATCTGACCACTCACCAGCTTCCGAACATAGTCCATGTCGTCCTTCCACCGGTCATTCAACTTGAGGCCAAAGAAGCCCGGCCCCGTGAATGCCTGCGGCTGAGCGACGCGAAAGACCACGAAAGCCACGAGCAGCACAAGGAGAATCGACCCAGCAGCGCGAAATCCTTGCAGCAGCAGGCGATCTGTGTGGCTCAAAGGGGGACAAGCCCGGTCTGACTCGACCCTGAAGGACACCCGCGCCCGACCCCACCGGCCATGGAGGTCAACGAGCGCACGAGAACTCTCGACGCGACTCTGTTTCCAGCGAGCAACCGTACGCAACGCATAGGCCAGACCGATGACCAGAAGAAAAGACAGCACGCTGATCTTGGATGCGACAGCAAGGCCAAAGGCGACGCCCAGCATGAGGACGCTGCCCAGTCCCTCGCCCTGAGCGATGCGCACCGCAAGATAAAGCGCCAGAGTCACAAACAGCGTAGCGTAGGTGTCAACAGTGAAATAATGTGACTGTTGGATGTCAAGTACGCTAAGTGACAGCAGCAGCGCGCCAACAAGACCCACGCGGGAATCATAAAGCCGCCGGCCAATGAGGAAGACGAGCACGATCGAGAGCATGTCCGCGATGGCCGACAGAGCTCGCCCCACGAGGTACACCCCATCATAACCGGTCTTGCCCACAACCTGGCCCACGAACTTGGCCATCGCCAGTGGAAACAGGCCGTACACATAGGCGCCGTGGCCACGGTTGTACGGGTTCAGCGGGTTGATGGCCGTGTCAAAGTACTCCCCAAGTGACTTGGGCCAGTCCAGGCTGTTCTCTACCATGGTGAGGAACCGTTCGTCGGGATGGAGGTGCTGGTGCTCATCCCAGTCAAGTCCGGTGAAGCGGAGCACGCTTGCCAACAACAGAATCGCGACCATCGCCAGCCTGGCGAAGCCAGGACTGCTGGTGGTGCCGCGCAAAGAGCCCCCGGCCTGTCGCAAGAACTCCCAGACGCTCCGCCAGGTCACTTGCGAGGCGTCCTCCCTATCCCACCCGCCGGATTCCGAACGCATCTCTTCCGCCATACTCACTATCTTTCCCCATGGAAAGTGTTAAACGCGACGCCACCATCGTTCTTCAACCGGTGCAGCAGGCCAAAGACCAACACGTCCAGGACATAGCCGACTGCTGCAGCCTCTAGCAGCACCCTCCTATCCACAAGCAGTTGGGCCGCAATGGCCACAACCAGACAGACTCCGGTGAGCATGGCTGCCTACTGGCGCATCCAGAGCAGAAACCACCTGGGCCGGCGAGTGCCGCACCTTCTGTCGTGGCACCGTGGGGAAGCCATTCGGTGCTGAGACCCGGTGCTCGAAGAGTCGCAATGGCAAGCGATCATGATACCTGCGGCATACTACTGGTCATCGGCCTCATAGGCGAAGAAGAGAATCTGCGCCTTCTGGTTGCGGAACTCGCGAAAGCGGCCACTGGGATGAAACCTGAGCACGACATCGAACTCCGAACGACGCTCAGGCAGAAACACAAACACCGCCTTCCGCTCAGAGTTCACGAAATCCACATGGTCGGTGATCGGTTCGAGCACATCAGTGGCCGTGACCCCTCGCGCGATAAAGGGCATCGTGGGTATCCCACGGTAGTAGATGCGCGGCGGACCAAAGAAATAGCACTGGTAGGTTGGCCCTAAAGCGCGCAGGTACTTGCCCACGGCGTCGGCCACCTCTGTGTTGAAGCCCCCATAGATGTGAGAAGGGGTATACCTGGCAAAGTAGAAATGGACACTCTGGTAACTCGCAAGCAATGCCAGCACCACGGAGATGGCTGGGGCGACTCTGCGGCCACCGTCAAAGGCCAACGCGACGTAGGATGAGGTCTTGACCATGCCCAGGGCCACGCACATCACCACGGGCGGAATGGCCAGGACCAGGCGCGGACTGGAAGGCGGATTCTCTAGCAGCATTCCCCCAAAGATGATGACCAAGAAGAACCACGCGACGAGCAAGAAATACCCCGGCTGCCGCCATCGTCGCACGGCATAGGCTAGGCCAAAGACAAAGAACACCGAACTGAAGAAGCCGAGCAGGGGGACCCCCGGGCGATAGTGAAAGCTCGTGTCTGGGTAGACGTTGAAGCCGAGGACAGCCTTGAGAAACTGGCCCAACAGGATGCTGAGGATACTCTTGCCGGTTCTCTGTGCCTCTTGCTCGACCCATCCTGAAGGGAATATGCCCAGCCAGGTCCAGCGGGCCATCATGTCCTGAGGGTGGCGCACAAAGAAGACCACCAGAGGCAAAGCGACAATGAAGGCGAGCAGAGCGAACACCACCAGGCGGGGCAGATTGTCGCGCAGCACATCTCGCTGCTGCAGGGCCCTGTACGCCAGGTATGCAAGCAGAATGATGGGAACCAGCCGAGCACCCATGTAGAAGTAGGCCCCCAAGCCCGTGAGGACGCCCGCCGCTACAAAGAAACCAAGACGCCTGGCCTCCAGGCCCCGATCCACCAGATAAAACACTGCCAGGGCAAAGAAAGGGTCCCAGACGTTGTTGAGAGCCACCCGACCAAAGTGGATCGCATAGTGATAGGTGCAGAAAAAGACCGTCGCCAGGATGGCCACCCATCGGCCATAGTTGCGCCGGGCAAATAGATAGAGCAATAGGACGGTGGCAGACGATGCCAACACCGAGGGAAGCCGCAGGGCCACGGTGGTGACGCCAAAGAGGCGCAAGAACGCCGCCTGCAGGAAAAAGAAGAGCGTCGGGTGGGAAAGCCAGCCGGTCACGAAGGGGTTGGTTCGCCGCCCCTCAATGACCTCGATCGCTTCCATACCCATCGCCGCCTCATCGCCGGAGAGCACGTAGGGAATGCTGCCCAGACTGACTGCACGAAGAAGGAACGCAAGGATCACCAGCAAGACCACAAGAGCGACCTCGGGGGTGGGGCGGAGCAAAGCCCTCGCCGTCCGCCCCAATCGAGCGGGAATCGCGCTCCAGTTGACGAAAGCCCCAGCAGCCAACACTATCCCTACACCCCACAAAGCCACCAAGTCCCAAAAAGGCTCATGGGCGGGTCGCGAGCCTGCCGCAACCGCCACGTGGGCCACGAGACCGACACCCACCAAGAGCACCACCAGCCGCGTCGCGCTGGCTTGTAGCAGTTGCCACACGCCAGCCCACACACTGGGTGTTTGCATGCCCTCCTCGTGCCCTGATCGACCCTCGCAACGCTTCACCACCAGTCCGAAGAGGAGCATCGCCACCACGTAGATGAGGATGCCATCCCACACAAATGGGCGTTTGCGCGTCAGATAGTACTGGCCCACAATCGCCAGAATAATGGAGAGCAATAGCAGCGCCAAGACCGAGTGCCTGCGTCTCGATTCCATCTGTCAGTTCTTCCGCGCCTTGAGGCCGATGTTCACAAAGGTCCTTTTGGTCGCCATACGAGCCGAATCCGCATTCAAGCGATCAATCCGATTAAAGAGCGCCAACACCCAGTTGATGGGGTTCAGGAGACTGCCACGGTTGTCTTGGCCTCGAAAGCGATGGGTCGATTTGCTGATGAACTCGGGCAAGAGGTTGTGCTCGATGAGGCCCTTGCCGAGCGTATAGACGATGGTCTGGGTGCCGGGAAAGCAGTAGTGGGTCATCTCTTCAACGCGTTCGATGGCAAAGCCGGCTCGCCCCACAAGGTCAACGAGCTGTTCACGCTCATAGAGACGTTGATGGTTGGCCCAGATGCCGGCAAAAGGCCCTCTTCGAATCGGCCTACGAAACAGACCCTCTGCCACTCGGTTGATGGGATCATACCAGCATGGATAGTGACGATGGGGCACAGTGATGGCCAGGACCGCTCCCGGCTTCATCACCCGCCAGACCTCCCGCAGCCCCGCCTCATCATCGTCGAGATGCTCCAGGATCTCCGACATCACCACCCGATCAAAGCTCTCCGAGGCATACCCCATGCGTTGAATGTCACCCACGACCAGAAGGATCCCCTTCTCGGCCAGGTGGCTTTGAGCGTAGCGAAGCACCTTCTCCTCCCGGTCGATGCCAAGCAAACGACACGTGGGGTAGAACTCTGAGATGACCTTCAGGTAGAAACCCATCCCCGTGCCGCAATCGAGGACACTCTGTCCCGGCTGCAGTTCCAGATACGACATCACCCGACGCACGCGGCGCTTGTAGGCCACGTCCGACTCATTGCGCAGAATGGCATCCAGCCTCTGTAGTTGCGCTGGTGAGACTGCTGAAGGCTGCGACATCGTACCTGGCCTTTATCCCCCTCCTGGCCCCAAGGCCGCCCCGTCCCCGCCAGCCAGACACTCCGACCCAGCGAACCGGACCTGGTAGTCTCGCCCAGCCGCGCGCGACAGTGGCGATGTCTTTGGATGGCCGTTATCTAGGCCCAGGCCAGGGGACTCTCGCTCTCGTTGTACACGGCCTCTATGTCATGCTGTGGAGGAGCCTCTCATAATCAGAGATCGACTTGTCGGGGTCAAAGATAGCCCGAATGTGGCTGTAGGGTCTCACATACCTCTGCGGGTTCCCCAGGACCTCCAACAGGCCGTCGGCCAAAGCTCTCTCGTTGCGAGGCTCGACAAGGCGTCCCATACCCGTTACCCTGAGCACTTCTCTGGCACCGGGGATGTTGGCTGCCACCACGGGCGTGCCGCACATCATGGCCTCGACCTGGACGCTGGCCAGACAATCCGTGCGGCTGGGCAGCGCGAACACGTCGCACATGGCATAGAAGCTCGCCATCCTATGCGGCTCTCTGATCAGCCCCAACATCAACACGTGCTCACGATTCGCGTCCAGCAGTGGGCGGCACCGCTCAAAGAAATCCTCGTAGGCCACCCTGTGCTCACCCGCGTAGACGAACTTGACCTTGGGCATGCGTTCAAGGACGAGGGGTATCGCCTTGAGCAGGTAATCAAAGCCCTTTTCTTCTACGAAACGGCCAGCGAATCCAACGACCTTGCTGCGGTCCAGCCCCAACTCTCGACGCCAGGCAGCGGGGGCACCCACGTCGGGACGGGGGAACACAACGGGTGGGTAGATCACAACAAGCTTGTCTCTGTGGGGACAAAGAAACTGAGAGCTGTCCGCATAGTCCTGAGTATAGATGCTGATCACGTCAGCGGCCTTGGCACCCTGGTTCAACAGGAATCCAACGGTTCTCTGGACGAACTGGTTCCCCACGCCGGCCGGCATCACCAGGTCACCATGGTGAGTCATCAGCATCTTGCGCCCTGCGCGATGAGCCAACGCTGCCACAAGCCACACCTCCAGCATGGGCGTGTGTACTTGAACGACATCGTGCTCGCGCACCAGACGGTTCACTGCCGAAAGAAAGCCCGGCATCACTTGGCCTCGACTAAGCCGAAGCCACGATGGCAGACGCACAATGCGCACCCCATTGTGCAGTTCCTCGCGGGCCAGATCCCGTCGATACCGAGAGGTAACCACCGTCACCTGGTGCCCTCTGGCGACCAGGCCTTCGGCCATGCGCCGGGCAAAGGCCGTCAATCCCGTCCAGTGAGGATAGTAGTAGGTTATGGCTGCCAGGATCTTCATTGGGGACAGGTCTCCAGACACCCTCAGGATTAGGAGAGACTGGCTCCTTGGCCCACGTCTCCCTCTATGGCCTTCCCTCGAATATCGGCATAGGTGAGGCCCTCACTCGCCAATCCCCAAAGACCCAGGATAATGAGGGCCACGTTGGTCAAGGCGTGCAAGCCAAAAGCGTAGCCGACAGCCTGGCTTTTCTCCACGCCATAGACACTCAGCGCCAGGACGGCCGCCGTCTCGAACACGCCGACAGCTCCCGGCGAGGAGGGCAACACCATGGCAAAGCCCGTGGCGCAGAGCACAAACGCCGCTGCAGTGAAGGGAAGATAGGTCATCCTCAGGACCGCGAGGATTACATAGTTGAAAAGTGCGTACCCGAACCAGATCACAAGCGACCAGAGGGCTATGCCGGGCAGCAGCTTGCCCACAGTCAAGACGCGAAAGCCCGCAAGTAGAGCTTTCAGGGCGCGTTTCACCTTGGGATGCCCAACCCACGGCACGCGCTCCAAGAGGCGCCAAACCCGGTCCAGCCCTTGGTCGCCAACCTTGGCCAGGACAGAAAGCACGGCGACCCCACAGACCGACACCACGCCCAAGAGACGTCCTGCGTCAATCAAGAAGGGAGGAACGTCAACGAGCGGCATCAACCCCAGAGCGAGCGCGACCAGGACCAACACGTCCAGCAACCTCTCGACGAGAAGGGAAGAGAGGCCTCGAGCCATTCCTCCCGGTATCATGCGACCCACCAGATACCCGCGCACCAGCTCGCCCGCCTTGGCCGGAAGAATGTTGTTGAACAGGTAGCCTATGTTCACGATAGAGAAGAGCCTGCCCAGTGGCAGGTGTTGGTCAGCATGTACTAGCAGGCGCCAGCGATAGGCGCGTGCCCAATTGATGAGAAGGAGCAGTAGCAGTGCCGGCGCTATGTAGGAATAGTTGGCACCGCGATAGATCTCCCAAAGCCGCCCGAGGAAATCCCGCAGGTTTGCCGGGCTGGTAAGTCCGGCATAGCGCACCACGGCGTACACCGCCACCAGGCTGACAGCAATCCCAAGAATGAGGCGCAGTCGCCTTTTCATGGACCTCCTCGCACATGGGCTGGCCACCCTCAAGAGACGAAGAACGCGCGCATTGTAGCATCAAAGACCCGACCGGGCAAGGAGCGACAGCCAGCAGGAGTGATGGGCGGGATGGGTTCCGAGCTAGGACCGAGGAAGCCCCTGCACCGCCTCGCCGAACAACTCGAGCAAAGCTGCCCGCGACATCTGGCGTGTCTTCTTGAAGACGAGGGGCTTCGGATGGTCATAGACAGTGAAACTCTCGTCGGCGCGACCGAGGTTGATACTGCGACGGGCTGCTTCCCCCTCGACCAGTAGGCGGGGTTGGGGCAGGTCGGGGTCGGAAAAGGTGTCATTCACCAGGTCGATACCGAACAGTCGCGGGTAGACAGCCTTATAGTAGACGAGGTCGAAACCAAGGCGTTCACCCAAGAGCAACTCATAGTAGTGGCTGCTGAGCGGATACCTGTCAGGCAAACGCGGAATCGTGTTGTAAAGGCGGTTTGAAGAGAGAACAATATAGTCGCTACTCTCAATGGCATCCAGAAGACTCTCCATCTTGTCAGTGGTGTCGGGATCGTATAGGGGGAGCTCCCTGACAAAGTGTCTCCCATAGCAGCGCAAAGCCCCTGTTCCCTGGAGCAGGGGCAGGGGGTCGTCCCAATGCTCCACGGCGATACGGCTTGGCCTGGGCAAGTTCTCACAAAGCCAGGCCGTAGCCTGGATCCAGGGATGCTCTTGGACGTAGACGTTCATGTAGGCCAGGGCATACAGGCCCGTCCCCAACAGCACGAGCAGCAAGCTCGCCACCCCCACCGCCCGTTGCATCTTGTGCAACTCACGCCTGCCACGCAGCAGGCTACGCAGCGCCCACGCAGCCCACAGGCAGAGAAAAGGGATGACCGGTAGCATGTAGCGCAAGAACTTGGCTCGGAACGATCCGGTGACCCCAAAGTAGACCATCACCCAGGAAACGGGAAGCCAAAGGCCTCCAGCTTGACGCCATCGAGCCTGAGCGGTCTTGCGCACCGCCTGTACGAGAGCTGGCACGACGGCGCCGAAACCAGCCACACCCAGCGGCACACCCATCGACCAGACCGTTGCCTGCCAGATCGGGTAGACGTAGGGGGTTGTGCCGATGAACTGTCGCGTGTAGGGAATGTCCGCCAACCCACGGGCCATGTAGCTTTCTTGAATCAGGTCAGCGACGAAGCAGACAGGATCGATGAGAGCGTAGGGCTCAAAGAAAAAGAAGGTCACCAGAGCTATCAGGTTCATCAAGGCCCAACCAAGGAACGTTCGACCCCACATGGCGAGCCCCCTTCGGTTGCTCTTCTGGCGCAAGGCCAGGGTCGCGAACAACCAGGCCAGGGTCGCGCTCATCAACAGCGGCGCAGCGCTCACCTTGGTGGCCAGGGCCATGCCACAGGATACGCCCAGAAGCAGACCTGTGCCGATCCGCCCGTGCCGCACCAGGTCCACTCCAAGCGAGACGGCGAGGACCACGAAAAAGGTCAGCAACGTGTCTACGGCATAAAAGTGTGCCACCTGGATGTGTAGCACCGTGAGCGCGACCAGAGTCGCCGCCAGAAGTCCCGTGACCCTGCTGTGGAGCTTGCGCCCGAGATGGTACACGAGAAGGACGGTGCCAACGTCGAACAAGGCCGAGAGGACACGTCCCACGAGATAGCTGGACTCCAGAGTGGCTGCTCGGGGCCAATAGCGACCAGCAAGACTGGCACAAACACGTAGGAGATAGATGGGGAGGGACCCATAGGCGAAGAACTTGGGGTTCCATGGACTCTGTGGGGTCAGCAGCAGCGACCAATCCGGGGGCCACGAGAAAGACAGTCTGTCTACGACTATGAGGATCTGCCGTTCATCGGGGTGGAACAGGTAGCCTCTATCCCACGACAGCCCGTAGAGCCGCAGGACGAGCGCCAGGGCCAGGATCAACCCCAGGCAGATGCGAGTCGGAACCCTGTTTCGGGCAACGTCGGTCATCTGGCGTAGTCACAACCCGTCAAGAGGCGGGCAGGCAATAGCCGGCGAACCGGCGCATCGCCAGCCAAATCCCTGAGCAACAGGCATACGCCAGCCGCGCCGAGAGCAAAGGACGGTAACCTAGAGGCTGCTCGCCCGCAAGCATTCCAGGGCCATCTCAGGTGTCGCGCCGCGTTCAGTCGTGCGCAAATAGAGATACCGGTATACGTCGCGAGCCATAGCCGCTACTGGAACCGCCAGCAACATGCCCCACAACCCGGCCACTTCGCTGGCCACGACCACGATGACCATGACCACAGCGGGATGGAAGCGAACGGCGTTGCCCGAAATGTGCGGCACGAGAAAAGTGTTCTCGATTTGCTGAATCGCGGCGAAAGCGAGGGCCACCCACAAAGCCAGCACTGGCCGCTTCGCCAGAGCCAGGAGCACCGGGGGAATCGCCCCAAGATACGGCCCCAGGATAGGAATCAGCTCGAAAACCCCAGCGAGAGTGCCGAGCAGAAGGGCCAAATCCACGCCCAGCAGGAGCAATGCAATGGTGGACGTCCCCCCCACCAGCAGACAGAGCATGAATTGGCCCCGCACATAGGAACCGAGGAGGCCATCCATGATGATACCGATACAGCGCACATCCTCCCGGGCCTGCTCCGGAATGAGATCATAGAACGCCCTGCGGGCCTTGGCCTCGCTATTCAAGACATAGAACAGCCAAAAGGGGATGACAACCATACCCAGAATGAAGCTGACGGTCTGGGAGACGGTCTTCACCGTTGCCAGCAAGCCCCTCTGTGCAGCATCGAGCAAGGTGCCAGCAGCCTTCTGGATATTGACATTGACCGTATCCTGAATCTCGGGCGGGATCTTTTCCAGGAGGTCTGGCAAGTCATAGGCAAACAGGCTCTGCACCTTCTCCAGGTAGCCCGGTGCAGCCTTGACAAACACCTTGGCCTGATTACTCACCTCGGGCACAAAGTAGGACAGAACGCCAGCAACAAGCCCCAATCCGACAACATAGACGATGATGATCCCAATTGGGCGCGACCAGCCTCTTCGTCGCATGAACCGGGGGGCGTGGCGATCGATAAAGTTCACGATTGGCAGCAATAGATAGGCCAGTATCAGGCCAAGGAAAAAGGGCACGAGAGCGGTCCATGCTGCGATAAAGATGGCTATGATGCTGATGACCAGCACACCAATCAAGATCGCCCTGTAGCGTTGGGTTGGTGTGGATAACCAAGAAGGCATACTGGACACCCTCCGCAGCAAACTGTATGGCCCGCTGTGGCCACCCGACGCGCCTATCCCTGCGCTGCCACAACTTCGTCGATCGCTCGGTCCAACGGGATAGCAGGCATCTGGGGATCACTGCCCAGCCAGGCCAGGAACTCCACATTGCCTTTGGACCCTTTGATCGGAGAACGGATCAGCCCAAACAGCAGCCAGTCATTCGCTATCGCCCATTCTAAAACACCGCGCAGGGCCGCCCGATGCGCACGTCCGTCCCGCACGACGCCTCCCCTACCGACTTGCCAGCGCTCGGCCTCGAACTGGGGCTTGACCAGAGCAATCACCTGCCCCTTCGGCGAGAGCCACCGACGGACCTGAGGAAGAATCAGACGTAGCGAGATGAAAGAGACGTCGATGGTCACAAGATCCACGAGTTCAGCAAGACTCTGTACATAGCGCGCATTGGTGCGCTCCATCACCACCACGCACGGGTTCTGGCGCAGTTTCCAGGCAAGCTGTCCATAGCCAACGTCAATCGCGTAGATCCGTGCCACCCCGTGCTGCAACAGACAGTCGGTGAAGCCACCAGTGGATGCGCCCACATCCGCAGCGATCCACCCCCGAGGGCAGATATTAAAGGCACGCAGAGCCTCTTCCAGCTTTCGTCCGCCACGACTGACGTATGGTAGACCACGGCGAACTTGGATCTCGGCCTGCTCGTCAACCTGAGCGCCGGCCTTATAGGCCACTTTGCCATCGACCAAGACCTGGCCAGCAAGGATGAGACGACTTGCCTTCTCTCTACTGCTCGCCAGTCCGCGCTGATAAACGAGCACATGCAGCCTTATGCGCCTCATATGGGTAGCATAGCGACGCCTGCAACCAGTGTCAAGAGAGAGCATCGGAAAACGGGTTTGTCACAGGTGAACCGTAGAGCAGCGAAGGCGAAGAATCTCTGTTTTGTGCGGTTTAGACTCGTCGCTTGTACCCCTGAAGTTCGGGGCACTTACGCTCAGAGTGACAGCGACGGGAGCTCACACACGGTTTTTCGATGGCCTGGTCAAGAGGGGGTGTGCAAAAGCATCTCGTAGGGGCGCATGGCCATGCGCCCCTACATCACCCTGCGCCCAACGCACTTTGACCACGCCGTCCGCTTGGGGTATCATTCTGCCAATTCTGTCTCTGGAGGTGACTTGTGCTCAAGTTCCTGCTCAAGGCCATGAGGCCCAAGCAGTGGGCTAAGAACGTGTTCGTCTTTGCTGGCCTGTTCTTCGATGCCAGAGCCTTTCAATTGCAGCCCCTCCTGAAAAGCTGCATCGCGTTTGCGACCTTTTGCCTGATATCCAGTGCCATGTATCTGATAAACGACCTGGTTGACATGGAAAAGGACCGCCTCCACCCGGTGAAGAGACTTCGCCCCATCGCATCAGGGGCGCTCCCACCTCCGACCGCCCTGGTCGCCGCAGGACTCATACTGGCGGTCACTATCCCGGCAGCATTCCTGCTCGACACCGCTTTCGGCCTTGTCGCCATCGTCTACGCCGCACTGATGATAGTCTACAGTCTTGTCCTCAAGAAGATCGTCATTATCGACGTCATGACCGTCGCGGCAGGTTTCGTTCTAAGGGTATTCGCCGGATCGGCGGTTGTGCGAGTGACCAGGTTCTCTCCGTGGCTCTACGTGTGCACCACCTTGCTGGCCCTGTTCATCGCCATCAACCGACGACGCAACGAACTGGTTGTGCTTGCCGACTGCGCCAACAGCCACCGCGCCAGTCTCGAGGAGTACAATCTGCCCCTTCTGGACGACATGAACTCTCTGGTCACCGCAGCAACCCTCGTCTCATATTCGTTCTACACCTTCTCTGCGCCGAACACACCCAACAACCACGCCATGATGCTCACCATCCCCTTTGTGGTGTACGGCATCTTTCGCTATCTCTATCTCCTGCGCATCAAGAATCTCGGGGGTGCTCCCGAGGAGATTCTGCTGGGAGACCGCCCGTTCCTGATCAGCCTCTTGCTCTGGGCGCTCACGGCCGCGATGGTCATCTACTCTCCCATCGTGCCGGATTGGTAAGCGACCGGCGGGCGAACGTCCTCTCCGCAACGGCCGCCGGCACCTGGGTCCCGTCTCTCTTTCGCTGCAAGAAAAAAGGGCGAGTGGCCCGTGCCCTCGCCCTGCGTGACCGCCACAAGTGGCCGCCAACGGTCCCTCTACCTCTTGGTGTACTGGGGAGCCTTGCGTGCCCTCTTTAGGCCCGGCTTTTTCCGTTCTTTCGCGCGAGGATCGCGTGTGAGGAAGCCGCCGCCACGGAGCACGGGGCGCAACTCTGGGTCTGCCGCCAGCAACGCCCTGGCAATGCCATGTCGGACGGCCCCAGCCTGCCCAGAAATGCCACCACCCCTGACCAGGACCGAGATCGTGAACTTGCCTTCGCTCCCGGTCGCCCTGAGGGGATCGAGGGCACGGGCTATGTCCTCCCTACGGGTAAAGTGTTCTTCCATCGACTTGCCATTCACCACAAAGGCGCCATCACCGGGGTAGAGTCGCACCCTGGCTACCGCGCTCTTGCGTCGGCCAGTACCCTCGTAATACCGTGATGCCACGTGGCATTCCTCCTTGCCTGTCTGCGTTCGACTACAGTGCCAGAGGCTCAGGCTTTTGCGCTGCGTGCGGATGAGAGTCGCCCGCATAGACCTTGAGCTTCTTGATCATCGATCTGCCCAGTCGATTCTTGGGAAGCATTCCCCTGACGGCGTGCCAAATGACCCGTGTGGGATGCTTGTCCAGCATGTCTCGCAGAACGATCTCCTTCAGGCCCCCGGGGTACAGGGAATGACGGTAGTACACCTTGTTGTCCAGCTTGCGTCCCGTGACGGTGATCTTGTCAGCGTTTATCAAGATGACATAGTCGCCCACATCCATGCTGGGCGTGTAGACTGGCTTGTGCTTGCCCCTCAGGATGATCGCGACCTCGCTCGCCAGGCGACCCAGGTTCTTCCCGGCCGCATCGACCACAAACCACTGCCGTTCAATCTCAGACGCCTTCACACTGTACGTCTTCACCTAAGCCAGCCCTCCGTCTCCGAGCAGCCTCTCTTCATATCGACACGGGGCCAGTCACGACCGGGCCTGCGCACTGACCCCACCATCGGGGCGGCCTTGCTGCCCATGACCATCATACCGGACTCGCCAGAGACACAACCCGTTCCCCGGCACCGCAGGGCCAGCCCGTCGAATCTCTCGCGAATCAAGGATCTCCGAGAAACCAGCGGGAGTCAGCGATCCGCCGCCCACCAAAAGCAGAGTGCCCACGATCCGTCTCACCATCCTGCGCAGAAAGGCATTTGCCTCGATCTCGAACTGCAGCAATCTGTGGGGCTCAAGCGCCAAGCAGTTGCCCCAGAAAGGATCCCCAGCGCGCCAACCAACACGGTACGCGATCCTGACGGTATTGTCGCCCACCGGCGGATGCCCGAAAGCAGCGAAATCGTGCTCTCTCTCGAGCTCGCTGGCGGCCTGGGCCATCGCATTCAGGTCCAAGGGCCGCTCGACGTGATGGGTGAACCGGCTCAAAAGGGGCGCGCGAACGGGGCCGTTGTATATCGTGTAGACGTAGGCACGGCTCAACGCGCTGAAACGGGCATGGAAACGGTCATCTGCGACCGCCACGTTGCTCAGAGAAATGTCCCCAGGCAACACAGCATTCATGGCTCGCTGCAAATCCTGATCCCCATGAGACCAGTTGGCCCGAAAGCTGATCACCTGGCCAAACGCATGCACCCCCGCATCCGTGCGCCCCGCCCCAGCTACCCGAACGAGCTGTTGGGTGACCCGCTGCAGGGCCCGCTCAAGCTCCCCCTGAATCGTCCTCCTGCCAGGCTGAATCTGGAACCCGCTATAGTCTGTGCCATCGTATTGGACGGTAGCTCGGTAGTTGCTTGCTATCACCGCGTTCTGCGCTCTTTGGACATCACTACGATGCTCAAAACGTGGTCACCTACTCAACCAACTCCAGTACCACCATCTCGGCCGCGTCGCCAGAGCGCCTTCCGAGTCTCACGATCCGCGTGTATCCGCCCGGACGCTCGGCAAACCGGGGAGCGATTTCATCGAACAGCTTCCTCACAACCGCCCCATCCCTCAGGATGGCAGCCACTTGACGGCGCTCATGTACGCCGTCCGCCTTGGCCTTGCCCCGCTTCGCAGTGGTGATCAAACGCTCGGCCTGTGAACGAATCCCCAAAGCCTTGGCCTTGGTGGTCTTGATCCGCTCGTGCCGGAACAACTCTGTCATCAGGTTCCTAAAGAGTGCCGTCCGGTGGGACACGCTGCGGTTCAGGTGCCGCCCAGCCACTCGGTGTCTCATTGCAGGCTACCTCGCTCCGACTATTGTCCTTCCCATGCGAATGACTCGCGCATCAGACTGTCGATTGTCGTACAGTAGGGAATCATCTCCCGCCACCCAGTCCCCGTGCCTCGGCCCTAATCGAGGTAGCCCTCGGCCAGGAACCCTTTCTCCTCCATCTTGGCAACCAGTTCGACCAGGGATTTCTGCCCGAAATTCCGGATGGCAAGGATCTCCTCCGGACCGCGCTCCAGGCGCTGAAGAATCTCGCCAACCTTCGCGATCCCCGCTCGCTTCAGGCAGTTATAGGCGCGCATGGTGAGGTCCAACTCCTCGATAGGCACATCATTGAACCGGGCAGCCGCCTCAAGGAGCTCCTCTTCCCTTTCCAACGCACCCTCAAGGGTTGCGGAAAGCTCAGCCAGAGGTGCAAAGTGCTGGAGAAGGATTCGTGCCGCCTCACTGAGAGCTTCGCCAGGCTGTGTGGCGCCATTGGTCCAGATCTCGAGATTGAGTAGGTCATAGTCGGTGATTTGCTCAATGCGGGTCGGCTCCACGGAAGTATTCACCTTGATAACCGGACTGAAAATGGCGTCTATCGGGATCTCCCCGATCGGCAGACCCTTGCGCTCCTCGGCTGGCGAGTAGCCAACGCCTCTCTCGGCCATCATGGTCAGCTCTAGCTCCGACTCCGACCCATCCAATGTCAGCAAGCGCAACTCGGGATTGACGATCTCAAGATCCGAAGGACACTCGATGTCCCCAGCAGTGATGGCCGTCTTTCCCTTGGCCAGAACCCACAGCCGCCATGGTCCCTCAGACTGGGGAGCCAAGCAGACCTTCTTGAGATTGAGGATCAACATGACCATATCCTCGTTGGCACCAGGGATCTGGGTGAACTCATGGGGGACTCCGGTCACCTTGACCGACGTTATTGCAGCGCCAGACAACGATGAAATCAAAACCCGCCGCAAGGCAATCCCCACAGTCACGCCATAGCCACGCTCCATGGGACCAATCGCATAGCGGCCATAGCTATGCGTGATCGCCCTACATTCTATCCTTGGCAGTACTCGGTTGAGCAAGGGGTACCCTCCTTACCTCAAACTACGAACGGACTGACCCATCTCCGGTCTGGTTCGCGCACCCCGTCTCTTTCGCCGCCAGGCGGCAGCCTACCTGGAGTAGTACGCCACGATGAGCTGCTCGGCCACGGGCACATCGATCTGTTCGCGCTTGGGGAGGGAAACCACTATACCACTCATCTCGGATGCATTCAGGCTCAGCCACTCAGGCACCGATCGAAGCTCGAGGATCTCGGCCAGGCCTCGAAAGTGCCCGTTGTCCTTGCTAGACTCACGTATTCGCACCTCGTCCCCGGCCGTAACCAGCGCAGATGATATGTTCAACTTGCGCCCATTCACCTCGATATGGCCGTGAGAAACCAACTGCCGCGCCTGCGCCCGCGAATCAGCAAGCCCCAAACGGTAGACCACGTTATCCAGACGCCGCTCAAGAATACACAGCAACTCACCACCGGTCCGCCCACGGGTCCGTCGTGCCATCTCGAAATACCGGCGAAACTGCCGCTCAAGAACGCCATAGATCCGGCGCACCCGCTGCTTCTCGCGAAGCTGCCTTCCGTAGTCTGACACGCGCCGGCGAAACTGAGCCTGCCTGCCATGCATGCCAGGAGCATATGAGTGCCGCTCCAAGGCACACTTGGGTGAAGAGCAACGCTCTCCCTTGAGAAACAGCTTCATTCCCTCGCGCCGGCACAATTTGCAGACCGATCCTGTGTATCTTGCCATCTAACCTCCCGCTTCGCCGTCACCCTGGAGCCACGCTGAACCAAAGTCCAACGGCCGCCGCAGCGTTCGCCTCCGCCTCCCCCACCGTCTGGAAGAATGGACTCCTCCCCAAGCAGGGGCACGGACTCTCGCGCCCGTCATGCGGCCCAACCACTCACGCCTCCAGCCTCGCCCTACGCCATCACGACGCCCCCGGACCCGAGATTCAGAACTGAACGGGGCAGTCTAGATGCGACGCTTCTTGGGCGGACGACACCCATTGTGGGGAATCGGTGTGACGTCGGTGATCGATCGCACCCGAAGGCCCGTGGCCTGTATGGTGCGGAGGGCAGCCTCACGCCCTGGGCCAGGCCCCTTCACGAATACGTCAACCTCACGCATGCCCATGTCCATCGCGGCTCGGCTGGCTCCCTCAGTGGCGATCTGGGCAGCGTAGGGCGTGCTCTTGCGCGACCCTCGAAAGTTCTGGCCCGCGCTGCGCCAACAGATCACGTCTCCCGATTGATCGGTGAAGGTGATGATCGTGTTGTTAAAGGTGGACTGCACGTAGACACGACCATGGGGGACATGCCGTCTCTCGCGCCGAGGAGTGCGCCTCCCGCGTCTTATTGGCCCCATCCTTACCTCCGGCTACCTATCACGTCTTGGCCCGTGGCCGCTTCTTGCCCGCCACTGTTCTGCGAGACCCGCGCCGGGTGCGCGCATTCGTCTTCGTCCTCTGGCCACGCACAGGCAGGTTGCGCCGGTGCCGTAGGCCCCGATAGCTACCGATCTCTATCAGACGCCTGGTGTTCATGGCCACTTCGCGGCGAAGCTCGCCCTCAACCACGTATTGACGGTCTATCACCTCCCGCAGTCGAGCCACTTCCATCTCGGTCAAGTCTCTGCAGCGCGTGTCTGCATCGACGCTCGTTTGGGCCAGGATCTGCTTGCTGCTTGTAGCACCAATCCCGTGAATGTACGTGAGACCGACTTCCACCCGCTTTGGGTTGGGCAAATCGATACCCGCGATACGAGCCATTGCTTTCCCTCCTGCTCACCTCTTGCTCTGACATCCCCCAGCGACGAACTGTGGCCAGGGCCCGCCAAGCGAGATCACTACCCTTGACGTTGCTTGTGTCGGGGATTCTCGCAGATCACGCGGACCACGCCGCGCCGCCGGACGATTCTGCACTTGTCGCACCGCTTCTTCACCGAAGGACGAACTTTCATCGACTCCTACCTCCAAGAGAACCACCTCTCATCAATCGAAACCTGGCCGCTCCGCGCCGGATCAATGGGCGTCCTGTTCCTGGACAGCCCGAATCGCCTCGCGCAGATCACGCTGCACGGCCATCACATCTTGCTCGCCATCCAGATCCACCAAGACCCCCTTCTGCCGATAGTACTCGATCAAGGGGGCGGTCTGAGCCAGGTACACCCTTATGCGCTGCTCCACAATAGCAGATGTGTCATCATCACGCTGATATAGTGGTGCCGCGCAAGCATTACAGATGCCCTCCAGCTTCTCGCGGTTGTACTCCTCGTGATATACCGCACCACAGTTGGGACAACTCCAACGTCCGGCCAGTCTCCTCGCCAGCGACTCTGGCGACACCCTCACATAGACTGCAAGGTCCACCCGCCGGCCCAACTTTGTCAGCATGGCGTCCAGCGCCTTAGCCTGGGCGACACTGCGGGGGAACCCGTCAAGAACCAATCCCTTAGCGCAATCTGTCTGGAGCAGCCGGTAGGCCACCATTCCTATCGTAATCTCATCGGGGACCAGTTCGCCGCGACTGATATAAGTCCTGGCCCGCGAGCCCAGTTCGGTGCCTGCCTCCATGGCTCCCCTGAACAACTCTCCCGTAGACACTCGAGGCAATGGAAGCCACCCGACCAGCAACTCGCCCTGAGTCCCCTTGCCCGCCCCCGGTGCTCCAAGCAATACGATGTTCACGTCGCTAGCGGGCCTTCTTGATGAAGCCCTCGTAGTGACGCATCAGGAGCTGCGCCTCCAACTGCTTCATCGTATCCAGTACCACGCCCACAACGATCAGCAGCCCCGTGCTCGTCACCAGCATTTGGCTGGTGCCCACGAGAGGACGAACCAAGTACGGGAATACGGCCACAACGCCGAGGAACAGGGCTCCGACAACCGTAATCCGTCTCAGAACTCCATAAAGGTACTCGGCAGTCCGACTTCCCGGGCGGATCCCGGGGACAAAGCCCCCCTGGCGCTGCAACGTCCCTGGCAGGTCCTGTTGCCGGAAGATTACGTCTGTATAGAAATAGGTGAACCCGACGACCAACGAGAAATAGAGTATCCAGTAGAAGGGCCCGTTCGAGTCGAAAACCCGCGATGTCCAAAGAGCAACGGATCGAACCACATCGACTTCAGCATTCACAAAGTAGCTCGCCACCACACCGGGCAACATGACGATGGCCACAGCAAAGATCAGCGGGATCATGCCCGCGGAGTTGACTTGCAGCGGAATGTGGGTACGCTGGCCACCATAGATCTTTGTGCCCCGCACCCGCTTGGCGTACTGAACGGGAATACGACGCTGTCCCTCCTGAACTACAACTATGCCCAGCATCGTCGCCGCTGTGATGATCAGAAAGACCAAGATAGCCCACGGGTTGGCAACCCACAGTTGCCCCAGACGCTGGGGGATGCCCGACACGATGCCGCCAAAGATGATGATCGACAGGCCATTCCCGATTCCTTGTTCGTCTATCAGTTCACCCAGCCAGATGGCAAACATGGTGCCAGCCGTCAATGTCACAATCGTGGCCAGGGTGGGGAGCCAGTTTCCTGAGCGAAAGCCAAAGTTGCGGATCACCGGACCAATAGCGCCGCCCGATTGAGCCAGAAACGAAGCTTGCGCCAGCCCTTGTAGCGTAGCCAACGGTACGGTCAGCAAGTGAGTATACAGGTTCAGCCTTTGCCGTCCGGCCTCGCCCTCCTTGCCCAACCGCTCAAGCGCTGGGATAACCGGCTGCAAGAGCTGCAAGACGATCTGCGCCGTGATGAAAGGGTACACACCCATGGCCATCACCGAGAAATTGGACATTGCCCCACCCGAAAACATGTCCAGCAGGCCCAGCAACTGATTCTGCTGGAAGACTTGCCGGAGCGCTTCCGCATCTACGCCCGGCACTGGGACGTGCGCTGCCAGCCGGTAGATGACCAACACTACCAATGTGAACAGGATCTTCCGGCGCAGATCGGCTAGCTTGAATGCGTTAGCCACAGCTTGCAGCATCAGCCCCTCCAGTATGAGCTGACCACGTGCGCCCTAACCTCGAACCCGAAGCCCGCCCACGGAACGTACAAGCAGCTCAGCCTTGCCGCCAGCGGCCTCTATCTTGCCCCTTGCCGATTGAGAGAATCGGTCTGCCTTCACCGTCAGCGCCCGATCTAGCTCACCCCATCCCAATACCTTGACCGGTACATTCCGCTTCTTGACCAGACCCGCGTCGGCCAACACTGTCGGATCCACGACAGTGCCGGCCTCGAACCGTCTCAAAGACTGAACATTGACCCCCGAATACTCGATGCGGTTGATGTTCCTGAATCCCCTCTTCAAGGGCAGACGGTTCACCAGAGGCAATTGACCACCCTCAAAATAGAGCGCACCGCCTCGCCCCGACCGGGCACCGCTACCCTTCGTCCCAAAGCCGCCGGTCTTGCCCTGCCCCGCAGCAATCCCTCGACAACGACGTTTCCGCCCCCTCCTTGCTCCCACCGGGGTGCGCAATTCATGCAACTTCATGCCCCCACCTCTTCAACCTGCACCAGATGCTGGACCCTCCGAATCATGCCCCGGATCGCAGGGCAGTCTCTCTGCTCGACGATGTCGCCCAAGCGACGCAGCCCGAGAGCCGCGATGGTGCGCTTTTGCCGCCCGCTGTAACCGATTGCGCTCTTGACGTATTTGATCCTCAACTTGCTAGACATCACTCCCGACTCTCCAAGGAGGCAGCAGTTCGGCCACCGACTTGCCCCGTCTCTCGGCCTCAATCCTGATGTCCTTCAGTTCCTGAAGCCCCTTGAAGGTGGCCCGCACCACGTTAAAGACGTTGGCGCTCCCCAACGACTTGGCCAAAACGTCCTTCACGCCCGCAGCATCCAACACAGCACGCACACCCCCACCAGCTATGAGGCCAGTGCCAGGGGAAGCCGGTTTCATCAGAACCTTGGCCGCGCCGTACTTGACGAACACCTCGTGCGGCAACGTTGCACCCGCCAGAGGGACCGCAACCATGCCGCGCTTGGCCCGCTCAGATGCCTTCCGGATGGCACTGGGGACATCGCGCGCCTTGCCTACGCCGATGCCCACACTGCCCCTGCCGTCGCCCACGACGACCAAGGCACGAAATCCAAACCGCCGGCCACCTTTGACCACCTTCGCGACGCGGCTGATGTGAACGACGCGTTCGAGAAGCTCCTCGCCCTCTGCGAACGCTTCCCGATCGTCCCTTCTTGCCATGGACCTCTCCTCGCCTCAAGCTCGCAGCCATCGATCCTGTCTGCCTCTATAGGTGCGCATGCCGACAGGCGACCTAGAACCCCAACCCTGCCTTACGTGCCCCGTCAGCCAGTGCCCTGACTCTCCCGTGAAATCTGTACCCTCCGCGGTCGAACACGACGCGCGTCACGCCCATTGCCAGTGCCCGCTCGGCAAGTATGCGGCCCACAACGCGGGCCGCCTCAGCCTTGCTCAGGCCGGCGCATGAACTGCGGACCTGTCCATCCAAGGTCGATGCAGAGGCCAACGTATGCCCAGCGACATCGTCAATGATCTGAGCATAGATGTGACGTAGGCTCCGGAACACGTTCAGACGCGGGCGGTCCTCGCTGCCCACGACCTTCTTGCGCACCCTACGATGTCGCCGAAGGCGCGCCTGGCGACTCTTTGCCGCATCACCCATCACAGGCCCCCGATCCTGCCCGCCTTGCCAGCCTTGCGTCGGACAACTTCCCCGGCATAGCGGATACCCTTACCCTTGTAGGGATCAGGCTTGCGAAACGCACGAATCCTGGCGGCCACTTCGCCGACCGATTCCTTGTCGTTGCCCTCAACGGTGAGGGCGCGCCCCCCCCTCTCCACGGTGATCGTGATGCCTGGAGGAGGATTGACCTTGATGGGATGGCTGAACCCCAGTTGAAGCACGACCGCCTCGCCCTCGGTCACAGCGCGGTATCCGATGCCATTGATCTCCAGCCGCCTTCGAAACCCTTTGGTCACCCCCTCCACCATGTTGGCTAGAAGCGCGCGGGTCAGGCCATGCAGCGCCCTGTTCTGCCGACTATCAGTGGGACGCGTCACCGTGAGAACGTCATCAGTCACGCGAATGGTCATGTTCGGGTGAAACTCTCTTGCAAGGTCACCCCTCGGTCCCTCTATGGTCACCGAGTGGCCCGCCTGGCGCACCTTCACGCCCTCGGGCAACACAATGGGCAAACGCCCAACTCTAGACACGATCAGCACCTCCCACAACCCCCGGCCGGGGACTACCACACCTTGCAGAGCACCTCGCCGCCAACACCCACACGCCGCGCCTCCCTCCCGGTAAGCACGCCCCTGGGGGTTGACAGGATCACCGTGCCCAGGCCAGATTGCACCCAGGGAATCTGCGCCTTCTTGGCGTAGATGCGACAGCCCGGCTTGCTCACCCGTTCCAGTCCTCTCAACACGGGATGTCTGTCCTCGGTGTATTTGAGATGGATCCTGATCATCGGGAACCGCCCGCTTCGCGTTATCTCAAAACGAGAAACGTATCCCTCCTCCTGGAGTGTCTGGGCCAGGGCACGCTTCATGCGCGAGTCGGGAATCACCACAGATTTCGCACGCGCCATCACCGCGTTCCGAATTCGGGTCAACATATCGGCAATAGGGTCGGTTGTGCTCATCTGAAATAGACCCTCCTGTTCCCAGAGCGCTGAGCGAGATCACAGCAAACGCCTCGTGCCACCGTGGTAGCGAGCGCGTCCTTGGCCACCATCACCCCTTGATAGGCGTCCCTCCGAGGACCAAAGCGAGCTACCAACTCGACTTGACAACGCCAGGGATCTTGCCAGCCATGGCCAGCTCGCGGAAACAGATGCGACACAGACGAAACCTGCGCATGTAGCCGCGCGGTCTTCCGCAACGGACACATCGATTGCGCACGCGCGTCGGGTACTTTCGTCTCTTCTCACGTGCAATCATCGATTTCTTGGCCACTGACTCTTCCTCCGAACGGCCGTCCCGCCATATCTGGCTGCCCTCGCCCCACGACTCGGCATCCAGCCCCAGATCCCACTCGGCCCCTAGACCCTGGCGAAGGGCATCCCAAAGAGCTCCAAGAGATGCCGAGCCTCTTCATCGGTCTTGGCCGTTGTCACGATAGTCACTTCGAACCCCCGGATCTTGTCGATGGAATCGTACTCTACCTCGGGAAAGATCAGTTGCTCTCTCAGTCCCAGGGTATAGTTCCCATGACCATCAAACGACTTGCGAGAGACCCCACGAAAGTCACGTCGTCGAGGCAGAGCAAGGTTCATCAACCGGTCCAAGAACGAATACATCCGTTCGCCGCGCAAGGTGACCTTTGCGCCAATGGGGTTCCCCTCACGCAACCTGAAGGTGGCGATCGATCTTCGAGCACGGGTGACCACGGCCCTCTGCCCAGTGATCACAGCAAGATCATTCACCGCCGCATCCAGCGCCCTGACGTTTTGCAGGGCTTCGCCCACGCCAACATTGACCACGATCTTTTCCAGACGTGGCACTTCCATCACGTTGCGGTACGGAAACCGCTCCATCATGGCAGAGACGATCTCTTGCCTATACAAATCCTTCAGTCTCGGCATGCCTGCATGCTCCTGGGCCACCCGTGGCAACGGAGGGAGTCCCCACCTAGTCGATGCTCTCCTGGCATCTGCGGCAGATCCGCGTCTTGCTGCCGTCGGGAGATAAGCGATAGCCAACCCGCGTCGGCCTATCACAATGCGGACAAACCAGAGCGACATTGCACGCCCGAATGGGGGCTTCACGCTCGATGATGCCAAACTGTATTCGCACGTTCCCGGTTCGCCGCTGATGTTTCTTCACTACGTTGACCCCCGACACAACAACGCGAGCCAGCTTGGGGATAACGGCGTTCACCTCGCCACGTATCCCTTTGTCGTTCCCACTGATCACTTGGACAGTGTCGCCCTTCTTGATCTTCATCATCAACTCTCCAGCGACATAGCCTGCGCCGGGACCCCCGGCCCATCGGCGGCCCTCACAGCACTTCCGGCGAGAGGGAAACGATCTTCATGAAGCCGCGCTCGCGCAGCTCGCGCCCGACAGGGCCGAAAATGCGTGTACCCCGAGGGTTCTGCTCATCATCCAGGATCACGGCGGCGTTATCGTCGAAGCGGATATGCGACCCGTCAGGACGACCATACTCCTTGGCCATGCGCACAACTACAGCATGTACCACTTCTCTCTTCTTCACCGAGCCCCCGGGAGCCGCATCCTTCACCGAGGCAACGATCACATCACCCACACGGGCATATCGACGCCCGCTGCCTCCCAGCACCCTGATACACATGATCTCCTTTGCACCCGTGTTATCAGCCACTTTCAACCTGGTCATAGCCTGTATCATCTCTCGCCACCCCGCCGCCCCTGATCCGACTTTATCGCCGAAAGCCTGCCGCCCGCCCCAGCGCTGACCCACTCCTCGTATGGGTCAGCTCGCCACTAGGAACTGGCACGCTTCACTATTCCTATCACCCACCACCGCTTTCGACGGCTCAACGGACGACACTCTTGTATCTGAACCCAATCACCTTCCCTGCAACGCTCTTCCTGGTCATGGGCAAAGTACTTCTTGGACGATCGAATGACCTTCTGATACCGTCTGTGCCGCGCAGCTCGTTCGACCTCAACGACTGCGGTCTTTTGCATCTTGGTGCTGACAACACGGCCACTCAATACTTTGCGTGGCATACCTATTGCACCTCCGCCCCCAGCTCAAGCTCACGCAACACCGTCTCGGCTCGCGCGATATCGCGCCGAACCTGCCTTATGCGGCTGCTGTCGGCCAACTGCTGGGTGGCCAACTGAAACCTGAGGTTGAACAACTCCTGGTACAGCTCATGCAAGCTCTGTCCCAGCTCCTCGCGCGTCATAGCGCGCAGCTCTTCGGCCCTCATGAGGCCCCGCCTCCGCCTACAGTCTCTCTGGCCAAGAGAACTGTTTGCATCGGCAGCTTCCGGGCAGCCAACCACAAAGCCCTTCGCGCGGTCTGTTCGTCCACGCCACTCACCTCAAAGATGATCCTTCCCGGCTTCACCACGGCCACATAATGATCTACGTTGCCTTTGCCGCCACCCATGCGGGTCTCTGCGGGCTTCACGGTCACCGGCTTGTCCGGAAAGATGCGAATCCACAACTGACCGCTACGCTTCATGTGGCGCACAATGGCCCGTCGCCCGGCCTCGATCTGTCGGCTGGTAACCCACGCAGGCTCAAGTGCCTTGAGCGCATAGTCACCATAGTGAATCTGCGCTCCACGCGTCGCCTTACCCTTCATGCGGCCGCGATGGTGCTTGCGATGCTTGAGCCTCTTTGGCATCAACATGGCTGCCAGACTCCTTATGCGTTCTACGAGACCCCGGCGGCCTCAGGCAAGACGTCGCCGCGGTAGATCCAAACCTTCACCCCAATGCGCCCATAGGTGGAGAGCGCCTCGGCCAGGGCATAGTCGATATCAGCGCGCAAGGTGTGCAAAGGAACACGGCCCTCCCTCGCCCACTCACGCCGCGCCATCTCTGCGCCCGACAACCGTCCGCTGCAGGCGATCCTGATGCCGTGGGCACCCGCCCGCATTGCCCGGGTGATGGCCTGGCGCATAGCACGTCTCTGAGACACACGACGCTCCAATTGTTCGGCCACGCTCTCTGCCACCAGGTGGGCATCCAGCTCGGGACGCTCTACCTCCACCACGTCAAGGCGCAGATTCCTTCCAGTGACGCCGGTGAACTCCTCCAGCTCGGCCTTCAACGCATTCACGTTCGCGCCCCTGCGTCCGATCACGATGCCAGGCTTGGCCGTCAGAATGGCAACCGATATCTGCTTGGGGAAGCGCTGAATCTCTATTCGAGATATACCTGCCCGCCCCAGACGTTCGCGGATCAGATCCCGGATCTTGATGTCTTGGCCCAAGAGTTCCGCGTATTCGTCGCCCTCAGCAAACCATTTCGATTCCCAGTCCTTGATGATGCCAAGTCTGAAGCCAATCGGATGTACCTTGCGGCCCAAGGTCCCCTCCTCCTCCTCACCAGGCCTGATAGCAGTTGGTGCTCATGCCTCGGCCCTCTCCGCCAACACAACCGTGATGTGCGAACTACGCTTCAGTATGGGCTTGTATCGTCCACGCGCTCCAGCCCGACTGCGCCTGAGGGTTGGGCCTGCGTCTGCCTTGATAGCCGAGATATAGAGCGCGTCCGAAGAGATACCGTGGACCTCGTCGGCGTTCGCAGCGGCTGAGGCAATGACCTTGGCCACCACCTTGGCCGCCGCCTTGGGTGTGAATCGCAACATGGTCAGGGCCTCGTCCACGTCCCGACCGCGCACCAGGTCCACCACCAGCCTCACCTTGCGTGGCGACATACGAATGTACTTGGCCACCGCTCTGACCTCTAGGGCCATTCCCTATCTCCTCGACGGTCTCTCACCCACGACCCAGCACCAGCGACCGCCAAGACGACCGCATGGCGCACCTCTGGCATCCCTGGCCAACGATGCTCCTCACAGCCTCCTGGTTCTCCGCTCCCTGGCAACGTGTCCCCGGAAGTATCGGGTCGGTGCAAACTCTCCCAACTTGTGCCCCACCATGTTCTCGGTTATGTAGATAGGTATGTGTCGGCGGCCGTCGTGCACCGCAATCGTATGCCCCACCATTTGAGGGAATATCGTCGAGGCGCGCGACCAGGTCCTGATGACCCGTTTCTCGCCCTTTCGGTTCATCTCCTCGACCTTCTTCAGCAGCTTCGGGGCCACGAACAGCCCCTTCTTGAGCGATCTTGACATCGCCAGACCTCCTCCAATGCCAAGGCATCCCGGCAAGCGACCATCTCACGGTGTGGGCCACTCCCCGGCTCCCAGCAACCCATACCCATAGGCGTGGCTCCCACCGAGGAGACCCCTCCTAGCGACGACCTTCCCCTCGCCTGCGCAGAACGTACTTCTCTGTCGCCTTGTTCCGGCGCGTCTTCTTGCCCAGCGTTGGCTTACCCCACGGAGTCTTGGGCGACGGCATACCAATGGGAGCCTTTCCCTCGCCTCCGCCATGCGGGTGGTCGCGCGGGGTCATCGCGGTGCCTCGCGTATGAGGTCTTCGCCCCAGCCAGCGCTTCCGGCCAGCCTTGCCCAGCTTGATGCTGCCATGCTCCAAGTTACCCACCTGACCGATGGTCGCCATGCAATCACGCCTGATCAGCCGGACCTCGCCAGATGGCATCCGCAGGTGAGCATACTCACCTTCCCTGGCCACTAGCCGGGCCGATGTGCCCGCAGCACGAGCTATCTGTCCGCCCCTGCCTCTGCGCAGCTCGACGTTGTGCACCGCCGTCCCCAGAGGGATGTTGTCCAGGGGCAGCGCATTGCCCACACGAGTGTCCGCCTCCGGCCCCGACACCAGCCGATCATCGACAGCCAGCCCATCCGGAGCCAGTACGTAGCGCTTTTCGCCATCCGCGTAATACAGCAAGGCGATCCGGGCAGACCGGTTTGGGTCGTATTCAATCGACGCTACCCGCGCTGGCACGCCGAACTTGTCTCGCTTGAAATCGATCCCGCGATACTTGCGCTTGTGCCCGCCACCACGATGGCGCACAGTGATCTTGCCACGGAAATTGCGTCCGGCCCTCTTCTTGAGAGAGGTCACCAACGACTTCTCGGGCGTGGACCTGGTTATCTCCTCGAAGGAGTAGCCCGTCATCCCCCTTCGAGAAGGCGTAGTCGGTTTGTATGCCTTGATGGCCATTCCCTGTTCCTCTCAGCCGTCCCTACGCTCAGCGGCGCTGGATCGCGGCTACACGCCCTCAAAGAAACTGATACTGACACCAGGAGCCAGGGTAACGATAGCCTTTTTCCAGTCGGAAGACCGACCTATCCGTTTGCCAACCCGCCGTTGCTTCCCCCGAACGTTCATCACGTTTACGGCCAGCACCTCGACGTCAAAGATGGTCGCCACGGCTTCGCGGATCTGATGCTTGTTTGCTCGCACGTCCACCTCAAAGGTATAGCGATGCAGCTCATCGGCGCAGTAGCTGCTCTTCTCTGTCAGAATGGGACGTTTCAATACCTCATAAACGCGCATCACTTCACTCCCGGGCCATCTGTGGCGAGCATCTAGCCCCCCACACCCAGCATGGCGTGAATGGCCTCCACCGCCCCGCGCGGCATGATCACATGGTGATAGCGCAAAAGATCGCGGACGTTCAGGCAAGCTGTGCGCAAGGTCTTGACCTGAGGTAGATTGCATGCGGACAGCTCTGCGCTTGGGTTCGACTCAGACAGCAGGATCAAGACCGTGCCATCAACATCCAGCCGCCCCAGCAGCGCAACCATTTCCTTCGTCTTGGGCGCATCCATATCCAGCGCATCCAACACCAGCACCTGTCGATCTGCGGCCTTCACCGAGAGAGCTGAGCGCAAGGCCAGCCGGCGCATCTTGCGATTCATCTTCTGACGATAGCTGCGAGGAACTGGGCCAAAGGCCCTGCCGCCGCCCTTCCACTGGGGAGCCCGAATGCTGCCCTGCCTCGCACGGCCAGTCCCTTTTTGTCGCCACGGCTTGCGCCCACCCCCGCGGACCTCAGACCGCGTCTTGGTCTTGTGGGTGCCCAGATGCGCGTTAGCCAGTTGGCGCACGAGAGCCTGATGCATGACAGCTTCATTGGGCCTAATGCCGAAGACGTCATCCCGCAACTCAATCTCATCGACCGTCTCGCCAGACATGTCGCGAACCGGTACCCGCATCACGTTCTCTCCTGCGTTCCATCGGGCTATCCAAGCGTTCCGAAGGGCTTTTCCCCTCGCTAGCCTGCCAGAGAGTGTCTCTTCCGCGTCTCGCCCGACTTTCTGGCTTCGCCTATCAAGACCAAGCCACCCTTCGGACCCGGCACAGCGCCACGAACGGCGAGCAGGTTCCGCTCCGGGTCCACTCTCTCCACCCTCAGGTTTTGCGCTGTCACCCTGCGATTGCCCATACGTCCGGGCCCGCGCATCCCCTTCCACACGCGCCCAGGCGTCGTGCCCGAGCCGATGGACCCCACCGCGCGCTCCCTATCGGACTGGCCGCGAGTCCTCGGTCCGCCTTTGAAGCCATGTCGTTTCACGGCCCCGGCAAAGCCTCGCCCCTTGGAAAAACCCACCACGTCCACGCGCTCGCCAGGCTGGAACAGGCCCACGTCGATCACCTGGCCCACCTCGTACTGGCCCACGTCGTCGGTGCGGATCTCGCGCAGGTGGCGCAGCAAAGGACACTTGCCCAGGTGGCCTCGTTCTGGTCGGTTCAATCTCGTTGTCTGTCCGAAACCGATCTGAATTGCATCATAGCCATCGGTAGCCTTGGTCTTGATCTGGGTCACATAACACGGCCCCGCCTCGACCACCGTGACCCGAACAACTTCGCCCTCTTCGGTAAAGAGCTGGGTCATTCCTATCTTCTTGCCAAGTATTCCCCGTTTGATTACCATGATCCCGTTCCTGGGGCGTAATCCCAGGCAGCCACTAAGGAAGGCTGCAGGTTCCTGCGCCTCGCCACCTCATGCCCTGAATCTGCAAGCCCTGCCGGCTGGACTCTCGGCTGACTAGAGCTTGATCTCGATGTCAACGCCAGCCGGCAAGTTCAGCCGCATCAGGGTGTCAATCGTCCTGGAGTTCGGATCCAACACGTCGATCAGACGCTTGTGAGTCCGGATCTCGAGCTGCTCACGCGAATCGCGATCGATAAAAGGCGAACGGGCCACCGAGAACTTTTCGATCTTTGTTGGTAGGGGCACGGGCCCCACTACCGCTGCACCCGTCCGCTCTGCAGCATCGACGATCTGACGGGCCGACAGGTCAAGCACCCGATGGTCGTATGCCTTGAGCTTGATTCTGATCCGCTGTTGTTTGGCCATAGTCCACTCGCATTAGGAGTACTTCTGAACGGATCTTTTGCCACCACATCTTTGGCCGGCGTCCGCGTCGCCCGCTCGGCTATCCACACTCTATCCAAGACCGGGTATCCGGAACGAGCAGCCCACCTGTTCTTCTGTCGGCACTCACTCGATGATCGCAGTCAGAACACCCGCGCCCACGGTGCGACCGCCCTCGCGGATGGCAAGGTGCGACCCCACCTCCAGCGCCACCGGCTCGATCAGCTTGATCGTCAGGTTGGCATTGTCGCCAGGCATCACCATCTCCACA
>DATKWG010000124.1:0-3914 GCA_035529675.1 Anaerolineae bacterium | reverse complement strand
ATACCTGGCGCTTGATCTTTCTAGCATCGCGTCGCTCCAAGCCAACACGGAGCAATAGCATGTCGCCGCCAATGGAACAGGAACGCGCCCCATCCGGGCGACGACGAAGGACCTGGCTCCCCTGGGGCCAACGCCGGTGGCGCAGCGAGGGCGACCTCATCGGTCTCTGAGTACGCGGACCATCTTGGTCCATGTCGCGATCCCCCATGGCCCGGCAGAGGTCCCTGGCCAGACACCAACGGCAAGTATATGCCAGTGCATGACGCCAGTCAAAGCC
Source organism: Anaerolineae bacterium (assembly GCA_035529675.1). Lineage (GTDB taxonomy): Bacteria > Chloroflexota > Anaerolineae > UBA1429 > UBA1429 > DATKWG01. The sequence continues at coordinate 3,637 of DATKWG010000124.1, read as the reverse complement.
ACGTGGCGCTTGCGCCACGCGCACCCCGTACTTTAGGGGCACACGTACCCCATACTTCAGGGGCACACGTAGCCCGCATGGGGCACACGTACAGTGCAGTGTCTGTAAGAGATCGTGCCAGACCGCCACAAGGAAGCCGAGCTTGAGAGCGCCCCGCACGAAGCAAAGCTCAAAGAGGCCACGCTCCAGTTGAGCCGCCCGATCGGAACGTTGCCTCTCCCTTCTTGGCCAGCCAGGTATGCTTCCTCTCAGGCGCCGCGTCGCTTGATCGACCCATGGTGGCTACCGGCTAGCTACTCCTTTCTCGTGAGATCCCATAGCGCGCCTGAGGAGGCTCTACCTCGCCAGCGCGCGCTCGATATGGTCGGCGGCCTCGGCGTCCCTATCACGGGCCTGAAGGATGAGCGGAGCGATTTGGCGGCGAACACCGGGCCTGGCCAGCTTGTCGATCTTGTCCACCGAGAAGCCGACTCCTCCAACAAGATGCCAGGTCTGCCATATCAGGTCATGTTCGGCGGCGAAACAGGCGGCCGCCAACAATAGTTCCTGGGCCATGGCAGGTTCATGTCGCGCGATCTGGGGCAAGAACAGCGATGCGTACCAGCGCCCCTCTGCAACCATCGTCTGGGCATCACCGTGGCACATCATGCGCTCCATGACTGTGCCCATATCATCAGCGGGAAACTCCTCGTCACGCAGCAGGGCCTCGGCCCAGACCGTGTATGCCGCCAGGCCGTTGTGGCGTTCATGCACCATCGGCGTGCGCACGACCTCTATGGCCCATCTCAGGGCCTTCCGGTGAATCTCGCCCAAGGGAGGCTCCTCCTGCTTCTCACCGATGATGATGAGGCCCGGAGTATTCTTGAACCAGTGCCGTTTCCGGAAATAGCCCGATGGCTCGAACTCGAGGCCGGCGTTGAACTCGGGCATCCCCTGGAAGTAGTTCCAGCCGATGACGACTTGGCCGTATTCGTCGTAGCCGGTGATGATGCAACACTCGGGCGGACCGATGACACCCAGGGCGAGCGCGGGGCGCCCCTTGGCGCCTATGCTTTCCACGATGCGATTTCGGAAGTAGTCATAGTCTTCATACTTGTCGAAGAAGCGCACCTGCTCGCAGGCTTCGTGCCTCACATCCTTGTTGCCAGAGATGTCGCAGGAGCGGCCGACGGCCTCAAACGCCCGATGGTAAGGCTCAAGCGGGTCAGAGGCCATCACGATGACATCGACATTGGCGCCATCCCACATGCTCGGGTTCCACAACAGCCGGAAGGCCGCGCCGGATGTGCCCATGATGTATTCGTAGGCATAGTCTTCGCCCATGACGGCCAGGCACGCCCTCAGCGACGATGCAAACGGACACAGTTCTACTCGGCCTTCGATCTCCTCATAACCGATGCGCTGCACGCCGTCGAGTACCACGCGGGGGAGAGCGTCGCCTGATTTGGATTGGTTTGCCATAGCTCTGCCCTCCTCTCTGGGGTCGTGGCGCGACGGGCACAGGCAAGACGGCAGTATGCCCTCTGCCGTGATGAGTTCGAGGTCCAGTATCGCTGACTGGTCTACAGCCTGCTTTTTCAGTGGGTTTCCGACGCGGATATCTGCCCAAAGCCTTCCAAAGTCGGCCTCAGGCGTCGGGAAGATCGAGTTTGATGTGCAGCTCTGTCAACTGCTTTTCCGAGATTGGAGATGGTGCTTCAGTCATGATGTCCACGGCGCTTTGAGATTTGGGGAAGGCCATCACCTCGCGGATATTCGGCTCCCCGGCCAACAACATGACCAGGCGATCGATGCCAGGAGCAATGCCCCCGTGAGGTGGCGCGCCGAACTCAAAGGCCTCCAGCAGGTGGCCGAACTGAGCCTGCGCCTGCTCCTCGTTGACGCCAATGATCCGAAACATGCGGTCTTGCAGCTCACGCCGGTGGATACGAATGCTCCCGCCGCCAATCTCGATGCCATTGGCAACGATGTCATAGGCTTTTGACCGCACCTTTTCCGGGTGGGTCGCCAACAGATGGAGATCCTCATCCAGGGGGGCAGTGAAGGGATGATGCACGGCCGAATAGCGTCCTTCTTCCTTGTGCCACTCGAGTAGGGGGAACTCGGTTACCCAGGCGAAGCCAAACACATCGTCATCGACCAGGCCGAGGCGACGGCCAAGCTCGAGTCGCAACTGCCCCAGAGCTTCGGCCACGACGGCAGGCTCGTCGGCCACGATAAGAATGAGGTCTCCAGGCTGGGCGCCCACGCGCTCAACGATACCTTGCAGCTCGCGTTCCGAAAGGTACTTGCTGATGGGACTGTGCAGGGCGTCCTCTGCGACTTTGACCCAGGACAGTCCCTTGCCCCCGCTCGCCCTGACCATCCGGGCCAGTTGATCGAGATCCCGTCGCGTGTAGTGGGCACACCCGGAAGCACAAATCGCCTTGACCTGGCCGCCTGAATGCACCACGCTGCTAAAGACCTGAAACTCGGAGTGGCGCACTATGTCAGAGAGGTCGGTCAGAAGCATCTCGAACCGGATATCTGGCTTGTCAGTGCCGTACCTGTCCATGGCCTCCTGATAGGTGAAACGAGGGAAGGGGGTCTGCAGGATGCGCTTGTCACAGATAGCCGGTACCAGAGCCTGGAACAGGCCCTCGGTCAGTTGCATGACATCCTCCTGCTCCACGAACGACATCTCCAGGTCGAGCTGGGTGAACTCAGGCTGGCGGTCAGCTCTCTGGTCCTCATCGCGGAAGCAGCGTGCGATCTGAAAGTAGCGCTCAAACCCGGCCACCATCAGCAGTTGCTTCAACTGCTGCGGCGACTGCGGCAGTGCGTAGAATCTGCCCGGGTGCAGCCGGCTGGGTACCACATAGTCGCGGGCACCCTCGGGCGTGCTCTTTATCAGTATGGGCGTTTCGATCTCGATAAAGTCGCGCTCGGAAAGATAGTCGCGTATGAAGCGCACCACGCGGTGGCGCAGCATAATGTTGCGCTGCATCCTGGCTCTGCGCAAGTCAAGGTAGCGGTAGCGCAGACGCAGCGTCTCGTCCACCTCGGTCTCCTCGTTGATGTAGAATGCGGGATTCCTGGCCTCGTTGAGTAGCTCGATTTCATGGGCGGTGACTTCGATTTCGCCGGTGGCCATTCTGGGGTTGCTCAGCCCCTCGGGGCGCTGACTGACCTCCCCGCGCACCAGTATCACGTACTCGTTGCGGGTCTTGGCGGCGATTCGATGAGCGTCCTCCGCGATCATAGGATTGAACACCACCTGTGTGATGCCCCAGCGATCGCGAAGATCGACAAAGATCAAGCTGCCATGATCGCGTCGTCGGTGCACCCAGCCAGCCAGGGTCACTTGCGTGCCCGCGTGCTTCTTTCGGAGCTCGCCACAGGTGTGCGTCTTGAGCATCATCGTCCTCCGTGTTGAGGCGCTTGTTCGGAAGGTGCCACCCATTATACACGCTCAGGTCAGCCACTCAAAGTTACCCCACCTTGTGCTGTACAGCCCGGCTCGAATGCAGTCCGACGGTGTTTCGCGATCAGTCCCCTGCAGGGCAGCGTCAGCCAAGCATTGTCTCCTCTGGCAAGGCCAAAGGTTGAGGCTGAGGGCGTTCTCTCCCGTGGGCGGCGTCTTTCCGCACCCCTTGGA
>DATKWG010000123.1:0-6927 GCA_035529675.1 Anaerolineae bacterium | reverse complement strand
TGACCCAGAGCCTGGCGCTCGAGCTGGCCGAATACAACGTGCGGGTCAATTCGATCTGCCCGGGCAACTTGCTGGATTCGCCCCTGTGGGTTGGCAGCCTCTACGAGCAGTATGCCAAGAGGTGGGGAATCACCGAGGAGGAAGTGCGCGCCAAGTACATGGCGCAAGTCCCTCTTGGGCGCGGGTGCACCTATGACGACGTGGCCAACCTGATGGTGTTTCTGGCCTCCGACGAGTCGTCCTACATGACCGGGCAGGCCATCAACGTAACGGGTGGACAGGAGATGCGCTAGGGCAGGTGATCTGAGGCCATCGAAAAACGGGTCTGTCATTCTGCCTGCACCTGCGGCGCACGCACAGGTGAGCCATAGCCTATCGAAGGCGAAGAATCTCTCTTTTTTGTCGAGTTTAGACCCTTCGGTTGCGCTCAGGGTGACACCCTCGGTGATCTGCGGGCTGAAAAGGATCGACAGTGCTTAGAAGGGCGGTCATCTTTGGCGCGGGCAACGTAGGGCGTGGCTTTCTGGGGCAACTGCTCTCCGAGTCAGGCTACCTGGTAACCTTTGTGGACATCGACGTTCCCCTGATCGAGGCCATGAGATCCCGGCGGACCTACACCATTCGCTTGTTGGACAACGAGCGCACCCAAGAAGTGCGCGTTGGACCCGTGACCGGACTCTTGTCCCGTGAGACCGAGGCCGTGGCTGTCGCCCTGGCTGCAGCGACTCTGGGGGCCACGGCGGTGGGTGCGCGGGCACTCCCCCAGATTGCACCGCTGGTGGCTGCCGGCGTCGCCCTGCGTGGACAGCAGGGAGTCTCCCAGTCGCTCAACATTATCGTCTGCGAGAACCTCAAGGGCGCAGCAACCATCTTCCGTAAGATGGTGACTGGGAAGCTGGATGCATCATATCATCAGTATCTTTCATGCCACGTCGGCGTTGTCGAGACGGTGATTGGGCGAATGGTGCCCGACCTGGCTCCCGAGCTCCGCGCCGAGGACCCCACCCTGATTGTGGCGGAGCCCTACAAGGAGCTTCCCGTCGATGGCTCGGGATTCGTGGGGGAGGCTCCACAAGTCGTCGGGATGGAGCTGTGCGGCAACTTTGAGCTCTATACGGCGCGCAAGCTCTACCTGCACAACATGGGGCACGCTGTCCTGGGGTATCTGGGCTATCGACGGGGGCATGTCCTGGCCTACAAAGCCCTCGAGGATCCAGAGATTCGGCCCATCTTTTGCGGGGCCATGGAAGAAGCACTGAAGGGGATCGTCTCGCACTATGGCGCCTCAGAGGAGTGGCTTCGAGCGCACGTGGCCGACCTGACAGCCCGCTTTGCCAATCGCGTCCTGGCCGATTCCGTCTTCCGCCTAGCCCGCGACCCGTTGCGGAAGCTGGCCGCGTCTGATCGACTGGTCGGTGCGGCGCGGATGTCAGAGATGACCGGCGTCTCTCCCCTAAACTTGGCCTGGGCGATAGCCGGGGCGCTGTCCTTCGACTCTTCTCAAGATCCCACCGCCGTCGAGTTGCAGGAACGTATCGCTGCCGAGGGAGTCGAATCCGTACTCGAGTCGGTTTGTGAGATCAGTCGCGATGAGCCTCTGGGAGTGGCTATCTTGGGGCGCTATCGGCGCTTGCACGAAAAGGACCGCTGGTTATGATCTACACGGTGACCCTGAATCCTGCCATAGACCGCATCATGCATTTCCCTGGGCTGGTCCTTGGTGGGCTGAAGCGGGCCACTGCCTCCCGGGCAGACCTGGGGGGCAAGGGCGTGATTCGTCTGCAGGGCGGCGTCGCCTGATCTCTACTATTCCTGTTTGGTTGAATTCGCTTCTGGAGAAGAGTGGAATGCGGGCCTCACCGTGTCTGAGGCCCCAGATCAGAAGTGGAAGGGCAAGCATGGTTGACGAAAGAAACGAAGGAACCGTGAAGGAGCTCGGCAGAGAGGAATTGCTCACCATGCTCCGTCGCATGTGGGAGATACGCCTCTTTGAGGACAAGGTCTATGATCTCCTGGGTCAGAACATCATCAAGGGGGCATCTCACCTCTACGCGGGCGAGGAAGCGATTGCCGTGGGCACCATCGCCGCACTCAGGGAAGATGACCTGATCACCAGCACCCATCGTGGTCACGGTCACTGCCACGCCAGAGGTGACAGCCTGGCCGCCGGAGCCGAAGCCAAACAAGAGCACCTGGACAAGATGATGGCCGAGCTCTGCGGCCGCGCAACCGGCTATTGCAGTGGCCGGGGAGGGTCGATGCACATCGCCGACGTGGACAAGGGGAACCTGGGTGCGACGGGCATCGTGGGCGGCAATATCCCAGTGGCCACGGGAGCCGCACTGTCCATGCAGCTGCAGGGCTTGGATCGCTGTGTGGTGTGCTTCTTCGGAGACGGCGCCTCCAACACGGGCAACTTTCACGAGTCGCTCAACTTTGCCTCTGCTCGCAAGCTGCCGGTTGTCTATGTGGTAGAGAACAACCTGTATGGGATGTCGGTTCCCTTTGCCAATGCCAGCCCCCTGCCCGACATCGCCGCTCGTGCCGTAGCTTACGACATGCCGGGAGTGGTGGTGGATGGCATGGACGCGATCGCGGTGTACGAGGCGGTCTCCATGGCCCTGGCGCGCGCCCGCAGCGGTCAAGGCCCCACCCTGATCGAGTGCAAGGCATACCGCTGGTATGGACACTCTCGTTCGGATCCACGCGCGTATCGTACCAGAGAGGAGGAGCAGGCCTGGCGACAGCGTGACCCGATCAAGGTGCTGTCCAGGCACCTGCTGGGTGCCGGCCTGGCCAGCCAAGATGAGCTAGAAGCGATCGAGGACGCGGCCGAGAAAGCGATCGATAGGGCCACCGAGTTTGCCCTGGCCTCGCCCTTGCCAGCGCCGGAAGCGGTGGAGAAAGACGTATATGTCCTCTCCCCTCCCACACCTGCTGAAGTGGCAGCCGAACGGCGACTGCGAGAGCGGGTGCGGAGTGACCCCAACCTGCCCCGAATCACGTACTGGCAAGCGCTCCGTGATGCCATGCGAGAGGAGATGCTCCGCGACCCCCGGGTCTTTGTCATGGGCGAAGATGTCGGCCTCTACGGCGGCGCCTATGGCGCAACCCGGGGCCTGTTCGACGAGTTCGGATCTGACCGGGTGATGGATACGCCCATCTCAGAGGCACTCATCGGGGGAGCGGCCGTGGGTGCGGCCATGACTGGACTCCGGCCCGTGGCCGAGATCATGTACGTTGACTTTACTCCTTTGGCCATGGATCAGATAGCCAACCAGGGGGCCAAGAACCGATACATGTTCGGCGGCAAGACCACGGTGCCGATGGTCATCCGCACCGAGGGTGGGGCCGGTCGGAGCATCGCTGCACACCACTCCCAGAGCCTGGAGGCTCTGTGGGTCCATTTCCCAGGCATCTATGTGGTGATGCCTGCCACCCCCTACGACGCAAAGGGCCTGCTCAAAGCAGCCATACGCAATGACAATCCGATCATGTTCATCGAACACAAGCTGCTCTACAGGAACGAGGGGCCAGTGCCAGAGGAGGACTATATCGTTCCCATAGGCGTGGCCGATGTCAAGCGCGAGGGTACTGACGTCACCATCCTCACCTACTCGCGAATGGTTCTGCGCTCTCTAGAAGCTGCGGAGAAGCTGGCCGAAGAGGGAATCAGTGTCGAGGTCATCGACTTGCGCACCCTCAAGCCATTGGACCTGGAGGCAGTTGTCCAGTCGGTGCGCAAGACCGGTCGCGTGGTCGGTGTGACCGAAGCCTGCAAGACGGGTGCGTTCATCAGCGAGCTTTTCACCTCGATATACGAGACTGCTTTTGACTGGCTTGACGCGCCGATGGTACGAGTGGCCGCTGCCGACGTGCCGGTGCCTATGGCCGAGAGCCTCGAAGATGCGGCTATCCCCAACGTCGAAGCCATCATCCACGGCGTTCGGCAGGTGCTTCGCTGAACCCGGGAGGCCAAGAAAGGGAAGGAAGAGAGTATGGCAACCACGGTCATCTTGCCCAAGCTGGGCCAGACGATGGAAGAGGGCACGATCGTGCAATGGCTCAAGAGGGAAGGCGACACGATCGGCCGAGGAGACGTTCTCTTCCAGGTCGAGTCGGACAAGGCGGTTCTCGAGGTCGAAGCCAAGACCAGGGGCGTGCTGCGCAGAATCCTGGTAGACAAGGGCGTCAAGATACCTGTGCTGACCCCGGTGGCCATCATCGCCAGGCCCGACGAGGATATCAGCGAGGCCTTGTCTGAGCAGAGAGCGGTGGGCTCGGTGGGCGCCAGGCCACCGGCAGTCACACCCACCAGGGCCGAGTCTGTTCCGCCCGGGCCATCCTCAAACAGCGGCCGGGGGCGGGTCTTTTCATCGCCGCGAGCGCGCAGGCTGGCCGCCGAGAAGGGGGTGAATCTGTCCCTGATCGTCGGGTCTGGCCCAAATGGGCGCATTGTGGAGAAGGACGTGCTCTCTTTCCTCGAGGGTGAGCCCCTGGCCACGCCGCTGGCTCGCAAGGTGGCTGCCGAACTGGACGTGCCTCTCATGCAAGTGCCCGCCACAGGAGCGCGTGTCACGGTGGACGAAGTTCGGGCGGCTGCCCAGGTGCCCGTGACTCTGCCCACGGCCGAGGTGGAGGTCGTCCCCTTGTCGGGTGTGCGGGCGGTCATCGCCGAGCGCATGGCCGCCTCCGCCCGCACGACAGCAGCGGTCACCTTGCAGAGCGTAGTGGATGCCACCGAGCTCGTGGCCATGCGCAACAAGCTGAAGACCGCTTTGGCCGATGAACTGGGCTTCAACGTGGGATACAACGATCTGCTGGCGGTCATCGTGGCGCGTTGCCTGACCGAGTTCCCGTACATGAATGTGCGCCTGGAAGAGTCGGGCATTCGTCGTCTGAAAGAGGTCAATCTTGGCATGGCCGTGGACAGCGACCGTGGGTTGCTGGTGCCGGTGATTCGCAATGCGGACAGGCTGACCATCAAGGAATTCGCGGTCAAGTTCCGCGAAGTGGTGGCTCGCGCCCGCGAGGGAAAGGCGCTCCATGACGACTTGACCGGCGGCACCTTCACCATAACCAATCTGGGCATGTTCGGAGTGGATGCGTTCACCCCTATCATCCGTCTGCCTGAATGCGCCATCCTCGGTGTGGGACGCATTCACCCCGAACCTGCGGTTGTGGACGACGAGGTCGTGGTGCGCCAGCGGATGTGGCTGAGCCTGACCTTCGACCACCGCCTGGTGGATGGCGGGCCTGCCGCACGCTTTCTGCAAGGCATCACGCGCTACGTCGAGGAGCCGTATCTGCTGCTGGGATAGCATACATCGGGGGAAAGTGGAACCAGCTGACCCTTGGGGACCGACGCCCGTGGTGATCTGGACTTCTCTGAGGAAGAGAAAGTACCCCCTAGGCGATTCGAACGCCTGCTCCCGGCTCCGGAGGCCGGTGCTCTATCCACTGAGCTAAGGGGGCTGGCACGCACCCGAGTGTACCACCGACACGAGCGCCTGACAAGTGGCTAGGACCCCAAGCACCGGACAGTACCTGGCGAGGTCCCTCGGCTGCGCCGGAGCCTAGCCATCGGCGTCGGGAGGGCGATAGTGATAGTGATGCCGTCGAACGGCCAACATGCCGCCATTCAGGCCGCCCGCCAGTGCCACTGCACCCAGCATCAACGTGTACGGACTCAAGGTCAAGACGGCCATGACGACCAGCGGGACGAATGCGCCCAGGCTGGAGAGGAAGGAATGCTTGACGGGTACGTCGTCCGCGATTTTGGCAATGACAAAGCCTGCCAGACCGCAAACGATAAAGATGGCCAGCGTCATAAGCAGCGCGCCATACTGCTGATAGGCTTCACTCATCGCTCCTTCGGTGGCAAAGTATACACCAGCAAGCGATATGAATAGGGTGATGATAAAGTTGAGCCCCATGCCACCCAAGAGCGTCCACCAATTGACCCCACGGAAACTGAGCAGTTCCTTGAACATCAGGCGAGTCACCTCTCTGTAGGTATGTCTGCTGGCATTATACCACACCCCACGTTGCTTAGAGAAGGAAAGGGCATCGCCTTGTTGAAGGTGATGCCCTATGGCGCGCCCGGGGCGATTTGAACGCCCAGCTGACGGTTTCGTAGACCGGTCCTCTATCCAATTGAGGTACGGGCGCCCGCTGTATTGAGAAGCCGCATTACGACCGGACACATACCAGATGGGCGGGCAAAAGGGATCAAGCCCCCCAAGGTGACTGCGCCGGCGCTGACCATCAGGCGGGGAGGCAGGGATTCGAACCCTGGGTAGAGTTGTTAGCCCTACAACCACTTAGCAGGCGGTCCCGATCGTCCACTCCGGCACCTCCCCGCACAGACGCCATCAGCATGTCAGAGGCGGAGGGAGAGGGATTCGAACCCCCGGATCTTTCGATCAACGGTTTTCAAGACCGCCGCAATAGTCCGCTCTGCCATCCCTCCGGGCGGCACCTCTCCATCTGACGACCCTCAGTATACCAAACAGGCGGCCAGTTGTCAATCGCGGCGAGGAGGAGGGTGCCGAAAGAAGTCTTTGGAATTGCTCTGGTGCGCAGGTTACCAGGTCTGGCGTGGTTCGCTCGATACGGATGGTATAGTAGAGTACAGAAAAGATCATCCCAGATGAATGCAGTGATGTCATGACACCTCAGCGCAGGTATCAGCAGACGCGCAGGTGCACTTTTTGGGAAACTATGTCTTTGATCAAGTTGTGAAGCCACGGCATTTCCTTGTAGCTCTCCGTGAGCTCTTTGATTGGGAGGAGCTGGCCGAGAGATTCATCTGCGTCTATGACGGCGAGGCTCCGAGAGGACGCCCTCCCTATTGCCCCGCGCTGATGTTTAGGATGCCTTTCCTTTCTTTTCTGTTCAACCTCTCCGAGCGGATGGTTGAGGATG
>DATKWG010000122.1:0-3705 GCA_035529675.1 Anaerolineae bacterium | reverse complement strand
AGGCTGCCGCCGTCGAACTGAGACTGGGGCAACGCTTGGGCAGCGTCTTGGCCCTCTTGCGGAGCAGCGTCTCTTGGTGGGTGGAACCGGCGAACCATCGCCGAGTGCGCAACGTGGTGATGCTGAGCATGGTTGGGCTAGTGTTGGTCGGCTCGATCGCCCTCGTCTCAATGCTGGGCGACCAATCGGTTGCCAGCCGGGTGCGCGTGGCCGTTGGGGCGATCACTCGAACGCCCACATCAACTCTGACTCCCACCGTCACTTGCACGCCGACGCGCACTTCTACGCCAACCTTGACCATGACGCCCACGCCCACCTGGACACCGTCGCCCACTCGCACCCTCACGCCTTCGATTACCCCGACGCCATCCTGGGTGACGGAAAAGTTCCTGCCTCTGCCGCTGAACGAGAAGTGGATCGAGGTGAACCTGACCGAGCAATCTCTGGCCGCCTACGAGGGCACCACACTGGTATACACGGCGCGGATTTCCAGTGGGAAGGGCTACACGCCGACCCGCGTGGGCAAGTTCCGCATCCAGCGCAAGCTCGAGTCGCAGCTCATGACTGGCCCCGGGTACTATCTGCCCAATGTGCCCCACGTGATGTATTTCTTCTACAACTTTGCTCTGCACGGCGCCTACTGGCACGACAAGTGGGGCACTCCCACCAGTCATGGTTGCGTCAACCTGCCGCTCGATGACGCCAAGTGGCTCTACGAGTGGTCTGAGCCAAAGATGCCGCCCAACGTCAAAGAGGTCCGGGCCTCTGAAGCCAACCCCGGAACGTGGGTCATCGTCCACAAGTAGCCCTGGATTGGCAGAACAGGCCCACCGCGGGCACGACACTGGGCCTGAGAGGGGCCGAATTGTCTTGCTGGCTTGGCAGAATCCTGGTTAGCGGGCGGCGAGTCCGGATTGCCGGGGCAGTGCCACTCTACCGAAATCACTTGCTTGAGTTTCACCGGCATGGTATACTGGGTGAGCAAGGGGTCGTGACCCGCCACTCGATCCAACGAAGTGCTTGCGTCGCAGCCTGCCAGACGAGGTAAACTGCTGCCAGATGGTCTCCCTGTCTCTACCCGGAATCATTGACGCGCACGTGCACTTGCGCGATCCCGGGGCCACCCATAAAGAGGACGCCTACTCGGGAACGGTGGCGGCGTTGGCCGGGGGCATCATCGGCGTGTTGGACATGCCCAACAACACACCGCCCACCGTGGATAGGCGAACGTTTCTCCAGAAGCGGGAGATCTTGGAGCGGAAGGCCGTAAGCGATTATGGCCTTTTTCTTGGATATGATGGGCGAAGCATCGCTCCCCTCCTTGAGCTCGGCGGCCAGGCGGTCGGGCTCAAGCTTTATCTGGATGAGACCTTTGGCGATCTCACCACGGAAGAACCGGAATCGCTGGCCAGCGCCTTCGAAGCCTGGCCCGGCCCCGGTCCCATAGCCGTTCACGTCGAAGATGCGGCACAGCCGCCCGAAAGCGACTCTATCGACGTCGCCTTGATCCTTGCGCATCGCTACGACCAACCCCTTCACGTGTGCCACGTGCCTCAGCCAGATGATCTGCTGCGTATCGAGCGCGCCCGCCAACAGGGCGTGCGGGTGACCTGCGAGGTCACGCCGCACCACCTGTTTCTCTCGACGGATGACCTCCCTCGCCTCGGCGCATATGGACAGATGAAGCCGCCGCTGATCTCCCCGGCAGACGTGGCGCGATTTTGGCAACGACTTGATCTGGTAGACATCATCGCCACCGACCATGCGCCTCACACCCGGGCCGAGAAAGAGTCGACCGATCCGCCGCCGGGCGTCCCGGGCCTGGAGACGATGCTGCCGCTGCTGCTGCGGGCGGTGGACGAGGAGCGCCTGACCCTGGAGCGCATGTTGGAGTTGACCTATCACAATCCTCTGCAAATCTATGGCCTGCGCCCGCCGGAAGATAGTGGCGTGGAGGTTGAGATGGGCGCGCGCTATCGGTTACCTGCGGGAGGCTATCAGACACGGTGTGGGTGGTCGCCCTTCGCCGGGCAATGGGCGATGGGGCGAGTGCTGCGGGTGCGTCTGCGAGGGCAGGTTGTCTGGGAGGAGGGACGGGTGTTGGTGCAGCCGGGGTATGGGCGGGCCTTGGCGCGCGGGTAGGCGCGGCATGGGTGAGCGGTGGACAAGGAGGAGCATCCGATGATGACCGGTGGAGTGTTTCTCATCCAGGACGATGACCAGCTAGTCGAGATGACCGAGCAGCCCTATGGCTCGGAAGACAGACTCCAGGAGCTGCTGGCCAAGTACCCCAACCTGCTGGCCGGTGGCCAGATCAACCCCGCCGACCCCCGGCGCTGGCTGCTCGTCTCGCGCGAGGTAGGGATCCCCGGAGAGGGGTATGGCTCCGATCGCTGGGCCATCGACCATCTCTTTCTCGACCAGGACGCCATACCCACGTTGGTGGAGGTCAAGCGCAGCACCAATCCGCAGATCCGGCGTGAGGTGGTAGGGCAGATGCTCGACTATGCCGCCAATGGCATGGCCTACTGGCGCATGGACGCGCTGCGCGCCAGCTTCGAGGCCAATTGTGAGAAGGAGGGCTTGGACCCGGAAGCCAAAATCGCGGCCCTTCTGGAGGGCGGAGATACGGATCCCGAGGCCTTCTGGCAAGATGTCGGAGAGAACCTTCGAGCAGGCAGACTGCGCATGATCTTCGTGGCGGACGAGATACCCGCTGAGCTGCAACGAATCGTCGAGTTCCTGAACGAGCAGATGGACCCGGCGGAAGTGCTGGCGATAGAGATCAAGCAGTACGGAGCGGACAATCTGAGGACGTTGGTTCCGCGGGTTATTGGGCAGAGCGCCAAGCCCACGCCCAGTCCATCGCGCAAATGGGATGAGGCGTCTATCTTGGAGGAATTGCGCCAGCGCGAGCGAGGAGCGGATGAAGAGAGGATAGCCAAGAAGATTCTCGAATGGATCGGGGAGCAAAAACTCCATCTCTATCTTGGTAGGGGGCGCGCATATGGCGCGCTGGGGCCGCTGCTGCCGCATAAGGGAGTTGACCATCGTTTGTTCTACGTGTGGACGTATGGACGGGTGGACGTGCAATTGGGCTGGATGGCCAGCCACGATGAGTCTCCGTTTCACCCTGAAGACAAGCGTCGCGAGCTCCTGCGAAAGCTGAACGAAATACCCGGCGTTGTCCTCTCTGAGGACAGGATCGACAAGTACCCTAGCGTCCCGCTCGCAGCCCTCGTGGAGGAGGCGTCGCTCGACCAATTCCTGAAGACATTCGAGTGGGTGATCGAGCAGATCAGGGCTTCGTGAAGCGATATTCGACTTGGCAGGGAACCCATGGGCCGACCATCAGAAAAGGAGAGGTGAGGCATGGCAACGACCGTGAACGGGCAAAAGATCGTTGGATTGGCCCCCGACCTGCGCACCAGCTTCTATGGGCGCGACATCGTCTCGGTGAAGCAGTTCTCGCGCGAAGACCTGACCTACATCTTTGGCGTGGCCGACGAGATGCGTGGCATCGTGAGGCGGGTGGGAGCGACCGACTTGCTCAAGGGATATGTATTGGCCAACCTGTTCTACGAGCCCAGCACCCGCACATCTTCCTCCTTTATCGCTGCCATGGTGCGCCTGGGCGGCTCGGTGATCCCCATTCATGGCGTGCAGTACTCCTCGGTGAGCAAGGGAGAGTCGCTTCCTGACACG
>DATKWG010000121.1:0-13707 GCA_035529675.1 Anaerolineae bacterium | reverse complement strand
GATCGTGTCTACCCAGGTTGTGGCGGCATTCGAGATGGTCTGCTGGGACATCGTCGGGAAGGCCTTGAACCAGCCGGTCTACAAGCTGCTGGGGGGCATGTACAACGACAGGGTGCGCACGTATACGTATATTTACGAATGGCACAGGCCCGAGCCGCCCGAAAAGGCTGGAGAGGCCGCGGCCAGGCTCGCCGAGAAGGGCTTCACCGCGGTCAAGTTCGACCCGATTTCGCTCGTCCCCGCGCCAAGGGATATCTCCCTCGTCGAACTGCGCTACGTGGACGTGGTGATGAAGAGCATCCGCGACGCCGTCGGCGACAAGGTTGACATCCTGATGGGCACTCACGGCCAGCTCAACACTCACAGCGCCATAAGGTTTGCCAAGGTGTTGGAGCCATACAGTCCCTTGTGGTTCGAAGAGCCGGTGCCGCCGGAGAACATGGACGAAATGGCCCGCGTGGCTCAGCACACCACCATCCCCATCGCCACGGGGGAGCGCCTGTGCACGATGCACGACTTTTACTCGCTCCTGAAAAAGCAGGCGGCCCAGATCATCCAGGCACACGTGGGGCTGAACGGGGTCATGGGCCTGAAAAAGATCGCCGGGATGTGCGAGGCGAACTATGCTCAGATCGCACCCTGGCTGTACTGCGGTCCCGTGGCAGGCGCGGCCAACATCCAGATCGACGTGTGCAGCCCCAGCTTCCTCATCCAGGAGGGGATCGAGACCTGGTCGGGCTTCCATGCCGAGATACTCGAGGAGCCAATCCGGTGGGAGAAAGGGTACGTCATACCATCGACCAGGCCGGGACTGGGAGTAGAGCTGGACGAGGAGGTGGCGGCCAGGCATCCATATATTCCGATGCCAAGGCGCTAGCAACAAGGCGCGGTCTGCTCATCCCACGCTGCCGGTGCTGCCAATGTGTGGAGGTGAGGGATCGCGGCGGAGGTGGCCTGCGTTGGCACGCCGCCTCCGCCGCGCAGTGTCCAAGAGTCCGGAACTAGATAGGCGCCGCACAGACGCGAAACCCGATGCCCTCTCGGCAGACGTCCGGACCGTAACCTGAAGCGAGCGGCAGTGCGTGCGCTCCCCAGAGCGTCGTCGATTAGTCTTACTGCGGCATGAACCAGTCGAACGTGATGGATGCGTCTGCGTTCGAGTCAAAGAACTCGACGACGACCACGTGCTCTCCCGCGCCGGGAGCCCAATAGAAGCCAATCTCGAAGGGGTCGTCGTACCATTGGTTGAAGATCCACAACTCGTCCAACCGTACGCGCACCCCTCCCTCAGCCTGCCCACTGAAGTAGTATTGGTACTCCGCCTCAAATGTGGCGGTGGTGGTAAACCGCACCGAGAAGCCGTCCACTGGCAGCAGATCTTCGTCCGGCGACCCCTCACCCCAGTCGAACTCGATGACCCCGACACAGCGCGACATCACTGGCTCACCCCCGAGGTCGGGGTTGTCGTAGAAAGTGGCCATCCACATCAGACAGGGTGTTAGTGATGGCGTTACCGTCGGTGTCGGTGTGTGGGTGGCGGTCGGTGTCGGTGTGTAGGTGGCGGTCGGTGTCGGTGTGTAGGTCGCGGTCGGTGTCGGTGTGTGGGTGAACGTCGGCGTCGGTGTGTGGGTGAACGTCGGTGTTGGTGTGTGGGTGAACGTGGCCGTCGCTGTAGCCGTTGGCGGCTCTGGGGTATCGGTGGGTCGCCGGGGCGGCGCGGGCGTATCCCTGATCACGCTAAAGACCACAGTGGCTCTGTCGCCCACAACTTGCACCGGGTTACTCTGGATGGTATGGGTCTCCCAAGGACACTTGCCAGAGGCGTCTCCCATGATCCGGACCTGATCGCACGCGGGCCCCTCAACGGTGGTGCTCGTCCCAACGGCGATGCGCCCCACTTCGCGACCTTCCCGTACAAAGATCACAGTTAGGCAAGAGCGCTTGGCCGCGTCCAGCCCTGTGATGGTCACCACCGTCTGTCCCTCGGTTGGCGTCACAGTGGCCGTCGCGACGACTGGAGGGCCTGGGCTCGCGGAGAGCGTCGGCGTCGGCGTGGGGGAGGGAGCAAGGGTCGATGTACTGGTGGGCGTCTCGGTGGGCGTTCTGGTCATTGTCAGCGTGAGAGTAGGTGTTTGGGTCGGTGTGCTCGTGGCCGTCGGCTGCTCGGTGTGCGTATGCGTCGGCCTGGGGGTAGAGGTCGGACGCGGAGTGTCCGTTGGTTGGACCGCAAGCGCGGCGCGCTCCGTCTGCGTCGGAGAGACGGTCGGCGTCGGTGTCGGGGGGTAACGGCGTCCGCAGCCGCTCGCGGCAACGAGACCGCCCAGCAGCACTCCAATGGCCCCGACATACGACACCACCATGAGCAACCGGCGCCAGGCAGGTCGTCCTGCGCCGATCACGCTTGACTGCTCGAGTGAGGCCGGCGACACGTGGGGCTCGCCGGCCCGGCCCGCGACGAGCACTTTTTTCACCGTGACCTGAGCCGCCCCATTGGGCGGGGCGATGTTCTTTCGCTCCCCATCATGCCGATAGTTCTCGACTTGCAGTGATTCCCGACTTGGTCCAGCCATGAGCCACACCCCCATTTCCCACCCGTGTCAAGAAGAGCGCCCACTCTCTAGCTCCAGTATAGCATACCGGGCCGACCGTGTCCAGCCCGCTGCCATGGGTCTGGCCCCCGGCCGTGGAGATCGAGCTGGTGCGGATGCCGGCGGGGTCATTCGCCAGGGGCGGCGCCGACGTAGAGGAAATGACCTTCAACGATGAGTGGCCGCAGCAGCAAACATACCTCGACGAGTTCCTCATTGGCAAGCACGAGGTGACGGGGGACCAGTTTCGGGCTTTTGTGCAGGCTGCGGACTACAAGACGACAGCGGAGAGAGGGCTCGACCTGAGTTCGGACCGGGGCAAAGTTGGAGAAAGTTGAGGGCGCACACTGGGAGCGCCCGCAAGGTCCGGACAGCGACATGCCTGAGAAGGAAGACCACGTAGTGACCCAGGTGGCCTCTCCAAAGCGCTCAGAGCGCCGCCCAGGGCCGATCTGCCGCCAGAGCTCTATCCGGCAGAATCGATCCTGGGCGTGGACGTACCCGTGGGCAGACAGCAGGTCTTCAAGAGTCTCTCGTTTCTCGGCTTCGTGTCCAGTCAGATTAGCTGTTACCACGAGGTAGTGTTGCCTTGAAGGAACCTGTTACCGACAGTCGGACCGGACCTCGGCCTGGGCGCGATGGGCCTGGCGGCGAGCTGCAATCTCCGACACCGGATCAACGGCCTCCAGACGCCACAGTTCCCTAGCTCCTGGCAGCTCTGGTCACCCAAGGCTGCCAGAGCGAGGAGGCGCTGATAGGGGGGCCGGGCACGATCATAGTGCTTGGCCGTTTGGCTCCCTGTCGTGTTCTGGCCGCGAGCTTGGCGATCGGCTGGACGAAGTTGGTGTGCGACCTCATCAAGGTGTAGATACTGTCCAGTTGCTCATAGGCTGCGCGAGTAGTGCAACGCCCATAACCCACCAGGTGACGGACCAGAGCGCCGTTCTCACGTGCAGATCAGTGTCTGTATCTGCTCTACGCGCGGCTGGTCATTTCGCTTGTAGGGCCGTGAGCGGGTGAAGAGGATGCCGTGGCGCCAGCGACGAGCCGTTTCGCTGATACAGACACTGCGCTGTACGTGCCTTCTGGTATAGGTGTTTCCACCACCCTTTTACCAGAGAAGCGCCGGACTTGGCCACCTGCGGTCTGTGTCACCACCTGGTAACGATCTGTTGGCGCAAGCACTCCCACGACTTGACTTTGCCGGCAAAGTGTGGTAGCCTAGCAATAGCAGATTCGGAGCAGCTTGATGCCAACTCGGACAGATCTGAACAAGACGGATGTGCGCTTCGCGTTCGCGGCTGAGCGTCAACAGCAGGGCTTTGCCGGCCACGGCGTTTCGTCTCTAGGCGAAGGCGGTGTCTATGCCTTTGGGTATTATCCCTGCCACATAGCAGGGGGCATCGCGCTGCACGCCAGGGAGCAATTGCCGAAGAGATAGGGCAATCCACTCAAGAGAGCAGATACAGGAGAGCGTGAGGCACGAGCCCCGCGCTCTCTGCGTTTGCAGAAGCGAGAGACCAACTCGAAAAGGAGATGCCTGGATGCCTGTGAGAGGAGTGCGAGGAGCCACAACCGTGCCAGCCAACGATGCCCAGAGCATCCTTTCGGCCACCGAGGAGCTCTTAGCAGAGATGGCCGCCTCCAACGGTATGCTGGTCGAGGACGTAGCTGCGGTGCTCTTTACCACCACGCGCGATCTGGATGCAGCATTCCCAGCCAAGGCGGCCCGTCTCCTTGGGTGGCAGCACGTGCCGCTTCTGGATGCGCGCGAGATCCCTGTGCACGGGAGCCTTCCTCGCTGCATCCGGGTGTTGCTTCTCTGGAACACCGACGTTCCCCAATGCAGAGTTGCCCACATCTACCTGCGAGAAGCCCAGAAGCTTCGCCAAGACCTTGCTAGATCGGAGGAGGCGAGATGATCGTGGTCATGCTCAGGAAAGCCACTCCACAGCACGTAGAAGCTGTGGTGGGTCGAGTGAAGGAACTGGGGTTCCTTGCTCATCTGTCAGCCGGCGAGGAGCGTACGATCATCGGCGTCATCGGCGACGAGCGCCACCTGAACGAGAGCGTGTTTCGCGCCATGGATGGCGTGGAGAAAGTGGTGCGCGTCCTCAAACCCTACAAACTTGCCAGTCGTGACTTTCACCCTCACGATACCATCGTGCCCATCAACGGGTTGTCAATAGGGGCAAAGCGCATCGTTATCATGGCAGGCCCCTGTGCGGTGGAGAGCCGTGAGCAGCTCATGGAGACGGCACTGGCCGTGAAGGAGGCTGGAGCTCACATCCTGAGAGGAGGGGCTTTTAAGCCGCGCACCTCTCCCTACAGCTTCCACGGACTGGGGTACGAAGGGCTGGAACTGCTGGCCGAAGTCAGGGAGGAGACTGGCCTGGCCATCGTCACCGAGGCCATGGCTCCAGAGCAGGTTCCCGCGGTCGGCGAGTGCGCGGACATCATCCAGGTCGGCGCACGAAACATGCAGAACTACAACCTACTCCATGCTGTGGGCGAGCTGGGCAAACCTGTGCTCCTCAAGCGGGGCATGATGTGCACCATGGAAGAGCTGCTCATGTCTGCCGAATACATCCTATCGCACGGCAACTATCGCCTGATGCTGTGCGAGCGGGGCATACGCACCTTCGAGACCTACACCCGCAACACTCTAGACATAAGTGCGATCCCCGTGCTCAAGCAGTTGACTCACCTACCGGTGATAGTCGATCCTAGCCACGCAGCCGGAGACTGGGAATGGGTGACGCCCCTTTCGATGGGCGCGGTGGCTGCGGGTGCAGATGGCCTTCTCATCGAGGTGCATCCTCACCCAGAAAAGGCTCTATCTGATGGCGCCCAATCCCTTCGGCCGGAGCGCTTTGCCCAGTTGGTGGCCAAGGCTCGCCAGGTGGCGCTCGCCGTGGGACGCGAACTGTAGGGGGCAGAGAGATGAGCTTTGCCATCGATGACGCGCAAGTCGCAGTGGTTGGCCTGGGTCTGATGGGGGGCTCGCTGGCCGCTGCGCTGAGCACGTTGGGCGCCTGTCGGGAGGTTGTGGGCGTAGCCCGGAGGCAGTCCACGCTCACCACCGCCCTGGACCTGCGCTTCATCCACGAGGGGACGACCGATCTGCAGGAGGGCGTTGCGGAAGCCGACATCGTGATCTTGGCCACCCCGGTGCAGGACATCATCGCCAAGATCGGCATCATCGGGCCTATGCTCAAGCCCCAGTGTGTGCTGATGGACGTGGGCAGCACCAAGCAGTCTGTGTGCCAGGCAATGGAAGCCCTACCCGGGCACGTTCAGCCGATGGGTGGCCATCCCATGTGCGGCAAAGAGACCTCGGGGCTGGCTATGGCCGACCCGGCTCTCTATCGTGACCAGGTCTTTGTCCTCTCGCCGCTGACCCGAACGTCGGCCAAAGCTGTGGGCCTGGGCAAGAGCCTGGCCCTGTCAGTTGGCGCGAGGCCCCTCATCCTGGCTCCCCAGCGCCACGATCGTCTGGTTGCTGCCACCAGCCATCTTCCCTACATGCTTG
The DNA here is from genome assembly GCA_035529675.1 of Anaerolineae bacterium. Taxonomy (GTDB): domain Bacteria; phylum Chloroflexota; class Anaerolineae; order UBA1429; family UBA1429; genus DATKWG01. Next base: position 7,587 of record DATKWG010000121.1, on the reverse strand, counting down.
CGGTGACCCTGGTCATGGCGGCAGAGGATGTGGCCGCTGACGATCCCATGGTCTGGAAGCTGGCGGCCAGCGGCTTTCGCGATACCAGCCGCCTCGCAGCCGGAGATATCACCATGATGCTCGACATCCTGGCCACGAATCGGGGGCATGTGCTCGAGATGCTGAGCCAGGCACAGGTGCACCTCTCGGCGCTGATGGAATACCTGGAGAAAGAAGACTTGGCCAGCTTGCGGGAAGCCCTGCGGCTAGCTCACGCCAGACGTGTGGGCATGTTCTAGTGGACGCGGAGTAGCGGTCGATGTCACACACACTCAGCCAACAAGTTCTGAGGATCCGCCGAGTGGCGCGTCTCAGGGGAGAGACAGACGTCCCAGGCGACAAATCAATCACCCACAGGGCGCTGCTGCTCGGCGCCCTGGCCGACGGCTCTTCGCGCATAAGGGGCCACCTGGAGAGCGGCGACTGTCAGGCCACCATGAACTGTCTCAGGGCCCTTGGGGTCAGGATCGAGCCCGCTGAGGGGGCTGCCAACGAGCTGGTCATCCGGGGCACTGGTTTGCGGGGGTGGCAGGAGCCTGATGATGTGCTCGACTGCGTGCGCTCGGGAACCACGATGCGCCTGATCACCGGGTTGCTCGCGGGGCAACCCTTTTACTCCGTGGTCAGTGGTGCTAGCCAGTTGCGGCGGCGTCCGATGGATCGCATCGTCGCTCCCCTGCGACAGATGGGAGCGCGCATCGAGGGGCGACAGTCTGGCCGCTTCCCGCCCCTGGGCATTTTGGGCAGTACGCTGCACGGTATCGAGTATGACTTGCCCGTGGCCAGTGCCCAGGTGAAATCATGCCTGCTGCTGGCGGGGCTGTACGCGGAGGGGCAAACCACGGTGACCGAGCCCGGGCCCTCCCGCGACCACACGGAACGCATGCTTCGTGCACGGGGCGTTGCTGTGAACAGCCAGTGCCTGCGGCATACCCTCAGGGGACCTGTGGCGCGTCTGGCCCCACTTGACACCACCATCCCAGGGGACTTTTCCTCGGCAGCGTACTTGCTGGTGGGCGCCTTATTCCTGCCGGGCAGCGAGGTCCTTGTGCGCAACGTGGGAGTGAACCCGACACGGAGCGGATTGCTGGAGGTCCTTGAGCGGATGGGAGCGAGCGTCTCGATGCTCGAACAGCGCGACCAAGGGGGCGAACCCGTTGCCGACCTTCTGGTGCAGAGCCAGGAGCTTCTGGCGACTCAAGTGGGGGGTGACATCGTGCCCCGCATGATCGACGAGTTCCCCATACTGGGTTTGCTGGCCACCCAGGCCCAGGGCATCACCCAAGTCCACGATGCGGCAGAGCTCAGGGTCAAAGAGACGGATCGCATTGCCGCAATCGTCAGAGGGCTGCGCGCCCTCGGCGCCGACATCGAGGCGCTCCCAGATGGGTTCGTCGTGAATGGGCCCACGCCACTGCACGGCGCGACGGTGGACTGCGAGGGGGACCATCGCGTGGCCATGACTCTGGCCGTAGCCGGATTGCTCGCTCACGGAGAGACGACCATATTGGGAGCCGATTGCATCGCCGATTCGTTTCCCGGGTTCGTGGACCGATTCCGTGCCTTGAGCGAAGGAGCCCTGGCGTGAAGTCAGAATCCTTGCCGAACGCGGATGTCTTGCAGGGCACAGACTGCCGGCTCCAACCGATTCTTTCCGGTCACACCCAGATCGTTGGGGTAATCGGCTGGCCTATCGAGCACAGCGTCTCGCCACCCATGCACAATGCGGCCTTTGAGGCGCTGGGGATGGACTGGTGCTACCTGCCCTTTCCAGTGCATCCAGCGAACTTGAAGGAGGCAATGGCGGGTGTGCGGGCGCTGGGGTTGCGGGGCATCAATGTCACCGTGCCCCACAAGAAAGGGGTTGTGGCCCTGGTGGATGAGCTCACCCCGGCGGCCGACGCCGTCGGTGCTGTGAATACAGTCATCAGCAGGGGAGAGGTCCTGGTTGGTCATAACACGGATGTGGATGGCTTTCTCAGGGCGTTGAGAGAGACGGGCTTTGAGCCCGAAGGCTGCTCCGCTCTGATCCTGGGGGCGGGAGGTGCCGCCAGGGCGGTGGTGTATGCCCTGGCCGGGGTGGGTGCCCAGTTGGTCATCCTGAATCGGACTTTGGGGCGGGCGCAGGCCCTGGCCGCCGCGTTTGCCGGAGTGAGCGACGCGGCGCACTTGAGAGCTGGCCCCCTGGACGAAAAGAGCCTGCGACTCGAGATGGCCCGGGCGAACCTGGTGGTCAACGCGACCTCTCTGGGCATGTGGCCTCAGGTGGGGACGACGCCCTGGCCCGATGATCTTCCCTTCCCCTCCCATGCGCTGCTCTTTGACCTGGTCTACAATCCTCGCGAGACGTGCCTGATGCGGCGTGCGCTCAGCGACGGGGCGCGTGCGGTGGGGGGACTGCGGATGCTCGTGCACCAGGGCGCAGAGGCTTTCGCCCTGTGGACCGGGAGGGAGCCTCCCGTCGAAACCATGTTCGCGGCCTGCCGCGCAGCCCTGCGAGGAGGAGAGTAGCATGTTGCGCTTTCTCACTGCCGGCGAATCTCATGGCCCCTGCCTGACCGCGATCGTCGAGGGGCTGCCGTCTGGCCTGGTCGTCAGAGCCGAGGATGTGAATCGACAACTAAGGCGGCGCCAGGCGGGCTACGGTCGCGGGGCTCGCCAGCGCATAGAGCGCGACGAGGTGCGCTTCCTGGGAGGTCTGGTTGGGGGCAAGACTATCGGGGCACCTCTGGCCATCTTGATTCCCAATCGCGACTGGGAAAATTGGCGCGAGCGCGCTGTGCCCCCCTGGACCAAGCCACGCCCCGGCCATGCGGATCTGGCAGGTGCGCATAAGTACGCTCTGGACGACATGCGCCTGGTCGCCGAGCGAGCCAGCGCGCGCGAGACAGCCGCCCGAGTCGCAGTCGGCGCAGTGGCCAGGGTCCTGTTGCGCTGCGTTGGCATCGAGATCGGCAGCTACGTGGAAGCCATCGGTGGGATTGCCGCCGGCCTGGCAGAGGTGCCCCTGGCTCAAAGGTTGGCGCTGGCCCTGGAGTCCGACGTATCCTGCCCAGACCCCGAGGCAGCCGCCCGTATGCGAGCGCGCATCGACCAAGCGCGCGCCGAGGGAGACTCGTTGGGAGGTATCATCGTGGTGGTGGCCCTGGGCGTCCCCGTGGGATTGGGCAGCTACGTGCACTGGGATCGGCGGCTGGACGGCCGCCTGGCCCGGGCGGTGATGGGCATTCAGGCCATCAAGGGAGTGGAGATAGGCCCGGCCTTCGAGAACGCGGCCCTGCCCGGCGCCCAGGTGCACGACCAGCTCTATCCGAATGGGGGCTATCCCCGGAGACGTACGAACCGTGCCGGAGGTATCGAGGGCGGAATGAGCAATGGCGAACCCATCGTGGTAAGGGCGGCGATGAAACCGATCCCTACAACGGTCAAGCCTCTGGCAACGGTCGATGTGGCCACGGGCGAGGCGACAAGCACCGAGTACCAACGCTCCGACGTGTGCGCCGTGCCCGCAGCGGCAGTGGTGGGAGAGGCCATGGTGGCCTGGGTGCTGGCCGAAGCGTTGATCGAGCGCTACGGTGGCGACGATCTGGCAACGCTGGTCCGTCGCGTGGAGCTCTCCGCCAAGCACCCGGGGCAGTCGGGCCTTGTGCAGAGCGTCCACGAGGAGAGTGATTGATGACCGCGAGCAGGCACAACCTTGTGCTGACCGGATTCATGGGCACGGGCAAGAGTGCGGTTGGCCAGGGGGCCGCCCGGTTGCTGGGGCGAACCTTCATAGATATGGACGAGGTCATTGCCCAGCGGCGGGGCATGAGCATCCCAGACATCTTTCGGCGACACGGTGAGCGCGCGTTCCGCCAGAGCGAGCGTACCCTGTGCGAAGAACTGAGCAGCCAAGAGGGCCTGGTGATCGCCACCGGCGGAGGAGCGCTGGTTGATCCGCAGAACCGCGAAGCGATGGCCCGCGATGGTTGCCTGATCTGCCTTGACTGTGAGGAGGACGAGCTACTCGCTCGCATCGGAGGTGACACTGGCCGCCCGATGCTTCATTCTGAAGACCCAGAGCAACGCCTGCGTGACCTGCTTTGCTCTCGCGCCAGGGTCTACGCCGAGATCCCCCACCACGTTGACACCACCGCGAAGCCCCTCGATCGGGTGATCCGCCAGGTGGTCGAGCTGTTCCAGTCCGAGCCACGGGCATGGCGGATAGCCACCCCCACCGGCACCTACCAGGTGCATCTGGTGCCCGGTGGGCTGGCCCACCTCGGCCCGCTCCTGCGCATCAGGGGCGTGAGAGGCAACCTTGTGGTGGTCAGCGACGAAAACGTCTGGCCCCTCTATGGAGACCAAGTCCTTGCTTCCCTCCGGGAGAGCGGTTACACAGCAGCCCCGATCGTGCTTCCCGCCGGCGAGCAACACAAGACGCTGGATACCGTGAGAACCCTCTACGATTACTTTGCCGGTTCTGGTCTCGACCGGGGCGCAGCCGTCGTCGCCTTGGGGGGCGGGGTTATCACCGACGTGGCCGGCTTTGCGGCAGCCAGTTTCATGCGCGGCATTCCCCTGGTGCAGGCGCCTACCACGCTCCTGGGAATGGTGGATGCGAGCATAGGTGGCAAGGTAGCGGTGGATCATCCCAAAGGCAAGAACCTGGTAGGCGCCTTTGTGCGACCGCTGTTGGTCATGCTCGATCCCAACACGCTCGATACCCTTCCTGACCTCGAGCTTCGAGTGGGCCTGGCCGAGGTCATCAAACACGGCGTCATCGCAGACCCCGACCTCTTCGAGTCGTTGGAGCAAGGAGCACCGGACAGCGACTTGCGCTGGGTCATCGAGCGGGCAGTGAGAGTCAAGATCGACGTGGTGGAAAAAGACCCATACGAGCGAGGGCGCAGGGCCGTTCTCAACCTGGGGCACACCTTCGCCCATGCCTTTGAGGTCCTGGCAGGCTACCGGCTGAAGCACGGTCTGGCCGTCAGCATGGGCATGGCGGCGGCCACACATCTGGCGCAGATTCGCGGTTTGTGCTCGCCCGAAACCGGCCAGCGGATCAGAGACGCCCTGCGGAGCAATTCACTGCCGACCAACTACGAAGCTTGCCAGCCAGACCAGGTCTATCATGCCATGCGCACCGACAAGAAGCGTCGTGGGGCATCGCTCCGCTTCGTGTTGCCACGGGATATCGGCGACGTCATCATCGATGCAGACGTTCCCCGCGATCAGGTGATCTCTGCACTGGAAAGGATGCGCCCATGAGCCTTCACTATCTGGTGATCCATGGCCCCAATCTCAACTTGCTGGACACTCGTGAGCCAGCGGTCTACGGCAGCGACACTCTGGAAGACATCAACCGGCGCCTCGAATCCTGGGCCGACAAAGCGGGGATCAGTCTGCGCACCATCCAGTCGAACCACGAGGGGGAGATTATCGATGCCATTCACCAGGCCCGCGGGTGGGCAGCAGGCATCGTCATCAACCCGGGCGCCTACACCCACTACAGCTATGCCATAGGCGATGCCATCGCCGGCGTTGCCCTGCCGACCATCGAGGTCCACCTATCCAACATACACGCTCGCGAAGGATTTCGGCACCGATCCGTGGTTGCGACAGCGTGCCGGGGGCAGATCTGCGGCCTGGGGTGGCTGGGCTATCGCCTGGCATTGGAGGCGCTGACCCACATTCAAGAAGAGGAGGTTGACACACCTCGGGCCTGAGGTCTCCCGGACCGTCGCAAGGCAACGAGATGCCCCGGCGCGAACCGCTGCACCGGGGAATGGCCACGAATTCATCGCCCAGTACGTGACCAGGAACGATCCTCCGATCGCGTTTTTCATCAGACGCCGTGGGGCCGGCTATGGCTTTCGCCGTCGCAAGAAGGTGGGGATCTCCAGGTCAGTCTTGTCAAAGGGGCGCTGCATCGGCAGCTCGGCCTCGAGTTCCTCGACTCGTGGTGCCTCGGTGGTTGCTACAGCACCTTCGCCGGAGCCGAAACCGGTCGCGATGAGGGTGATCTCGATGTGCTCGTGGAACCGCTCGTCGATCACCACGCCCCAGATGATGTTGGCGTCAGGTGCGGCAGTCTGACGGATCAACTCCGCCGCCTGGTTGACCTCAAGGAGCGACAGATCATGGCCCCCCTTTATGTTGAACAACACGCCTTTGGCACCGCTGATGGTGATGTCCAGCAGGGGACTGGTGATGGCCTGTTGCGCAGCAGCCAGCGCACGCTCCTCTCCTGAGGCCCGACCGACAGCCATCAGAGCCGTGCCCCCGCCAGTCATGATCGCTTTCACGTCGTTGAAATCGGTGTTGATATCCCCGGTCTCAGTGATGAGTTCGGAGATGCCCTGCACGCCCTGGCGCAGAATGTCGTCTGCAACGAGAAAGGCCTCTTGGAGCGGAGCATTTCGATCAACCAACTCGAGCAGGCGATCATTCTGGATCACGATCATGGTGTCCACTTGAGCGGAGAGCATGCGCAGGCCCTCTTCCGCCGCCTTGGCCCGCCGCGCCCCCTCAAAGCTGAAGGGCCTGGTGACCACAGCAACCGTCAAGGCACCAAGCTCGCGCGCGATCTCGGCAATGATGGGCGAAGCCCCCGTGCCAGTGCCCCCGCCGAGACCGGCGGTGACGAAAACCATGTCGGCGTCTTCGAGTACGCTACGCAGCTCCTCCCGCGATTCTTCCGCCGCTCTGGCTCCCACAAGAGAATCGGCTCCAGACCCCAGGCCACGGGTAACGGTGGGGCCGATGCGTACGCGCAGAGGTGCACTGGAGAGAGCCAGGGCCTGCGCATCTGTATTGATGGCGATGAATTCCACCCCTCCAAGGCCGGCCTCAATCATCCGGTTGACCGCGTTGGATCCTCCGCCGCCCACGCCAACCACCTTGATCCTCGCCATCCTTTCGTCCACATCCAGTATCCCAGCCATGAGCCTCCACCTCCCGTGACAACTGCATCTCCCAGCTCAGACTCACGTTTTCGCCTTCTTGGTGCGGGCCGTGTGGCTGCCCAGCGCGAGGTGCGCTGCGCCCATCCAAGACAGCTCCCCGTCGAAGTTGCATAGAGTGCTTTTGGTCAGGCTTGTGTCGATTGCATTCTATCAGCACTAGATTCCGGGGGCCAGCACCGACTCTCGTCACCACATAGCCCGCTCCCCCCGTCGAGGATGCGTCCGCGATCTCATCCCGCGACCCACATGCTCGCACTGGACCCCACACGGAGACCGTAACACAGCCTTCGTCACTTGGGCTAGCATGATACCATGCAGGAACCGGCTTGTCAAAGGGCCACGTTGAGAGTATCGAGAAACGGGTTTGTCGTTCTGCCTGCACCTGTGGCGCAGGCACCCCGTAGTGCAGGGGCGCAGGGGCACAGGTGAGCCATAGCGCAGCGAAGGCGAAGAATCTATGTTTTGTGTGGTTCACCTTGTACCCCTGAAGTTCGGGGCACTTGTACCCCTGAAGTTCGGGGCACTTGTACCCCTGAAGTTCGGGGCACTTGTACCCCTGAAGTTCGGGGCACTGGCGCTCAGAGTGACAACGACG
>DATKWG010000120.1:0-15587 GCA_035529675.1 Anaerolineae bacterium | reverse complement strand
TGACGTCCAGGTCCTCCGGGGGCGACTCGATCACCGGATTCGCGGGATGCTTCTGCCAGGTGACCAAGTCGTCGGAGCTGGTGGCAACACACTGCACTTGGGGCCTGACCCCGGTGTAGACGAGAGTTGGCGTGCCGTTGTGATCGACGGCGCACCCCGTCCAGCAGCCATCCTTGTCGGGCCCGCCCGGCTTGGGGGCCAAGGCGATGGGCAAGTGGCTCCAGTGCACCAGGTCCTGGCTCACCGCGTGTCCCCAGTGCATTGCCTGCCCCCCGGAAGGGTCGTGCGGACTGTGCTGGTAGAATAGGTGATAGCGCCCCTTCCACTGGATGAGCCCATTGGGGTCGTTCATCCAGTTGGCCAGCGGCTGGAAATGATACCGTGGTCTGTGAAGCAAGTTCATGTTCCCCTCTCTTCCTCTGTGAGTCGGGGGGGCCTGCAACCGGACAATGTCGTGTCGATTGGTTGGCGCCGCCCCTGGTGCCGACCCTACCTGTTCAAACCGCGTGCGCGAGCAGGCCGCATCCCTCGCCCAAGCTTGCTCCGAGTTTGACCTGGAAGACTGGTGCATCACAAGCGGGACGAGTCGGTATCATGCCTTGCATCCCAGCACCCGCTCATAGAGGGCCTCGTATTGTGGAACGATCTTGTGATAGTCGAAGTTGGTCACCGCGCGCTGACGACCCGCCTCGGCGAAGCTCGCGAGCATCGCCCGGTCGGTGAGCAGGGCGACGGCGTACTCTGCCATCTTTTCCGTGTTGCCCACCGGCGCCAGGAAACCGGTCACTCCATTCTCCACGACCTCTGGCAGCCCGCCGACATCGCTGGCGACTACCGGCACGCCGCTGGCCATGGCCTCCAGGGCCACCAGACCAAAGCTCTCGGTCTCGCTCGGCAGCAGCAGTAGATCGGCCGTTCTCAGCAATGGTTCCACTCGGGGCACGACTCCGATGAACTGAACCCGGTCAGCAACACCCAGCCTCGACGCCGTCCCCAGGGCTCGACAGGAGTCGGGGCCGCCACCCACGAGGATCAGCCTGGCATCCACCTTCTCGCAGACCAGGGCAAAGGTCGCGATAACGTCAGTGATGCGCTTGATGGACCTGAAATTGGAGATGTGCATCAGGGTGGCCTGACCCGGATGGTCGCAGGGGGGTATGCAGGGAGGAGGAAGGTACTCGTGTCGGCTTGGATCCACGAAATTGTAGATGACCTGGATGTCCCTCTTCACCTCAAAGAGACGCAAGGCTTCCTCTTTCAGGAAGCGAGAGACCGCGGTGACGGCGTCAGAGGCCTCGATGGCGATTCGGGTCACTGACACGAGCGACGGGTGGCTGCCAACAACGGTGACATCGGTACCGTGTAGGGTGGTGACCACTTTCAGGTCGAGCTCAGGGGCGATCTGTTTGGCCAGCAGGGCAGCCGGGGTGAAGGGTATGGCATAGTGGACGTGCAGAATCTGCAGCCCTTTCAGGCGGGCCACAGCGGCCATCTTGGAGGCAAAGGCCAACGTGTAGGGAAAGTTCCTCAGCAGCGGGTACTCGACCACCTCAACCTCGTGGAAACTAACCCGTGCCGGCATATCGGTCAGCCTTAGGGGCATCGAGTAGCTGATGAAGGCGACCTCATGTCCGTCTTCGGCCAAGTGTTTGCCAAGCTCGGTGGCCACCACGCCGCTTCCGCCGTGAGTCGGATAGCAGGCTATACCAATTCGCATGATCTTCCTCTCTGTGGATACTGAAGGGTCATCGAAGCAGGGACCGACGCTAGAAAGATGAGAACTTGAGCTGCATGGGGTCTTCGACCTGCAACCTGCCCCGAACCAAGAACGCTTCGCCATACTTCTTGCCGATGAGCGCACCATGGTGGGCCGCTCGGTGGGTGAACGCCCAGGTGGGATCCTGGTAGGTCAGGCCGGCCTCTCTGTAGAAGGTGTCGCCGGGCTGGAACTGGGTCGAGAACGCGTAGATGGCCTGCATCTTGCGTTCGAACTGGTCGGTGATATCTACGGTGAACGTGGGCTCGAAGGGATACCTTCCCTGATAGTATGCAACCCGGAGCGGCCGATAGCTCTCCTGGCCTGTCTCATAGCGCTCAAGCCCGGACAGGAATACTCCCTCGTAGGCCAGTTGGCTGGTATGATAGTGATCGGGGTGCCGATCCTCAAAGTAGGGAAGGAAAACCAGGCTCGGGCGGTACTTGCGCACAACCTCCACAACTCTCCGCTTCGCCTCCTTGGTGGTGTGGATGTTGCCATCCTCCAAGGCCAGGTTCTCTCGCGCGATGGCCCCGATGATCTTGGTCGCGCCGGCCGCTTCGGCCATGCGGGTTTCCACGGTGCCCCTGGTGCCCAGCTCGCCCCAGGACATGTCAACCAAAACGACAGAGTATCCCATGTCGGCGAGCTTGATCAGGGTTCCCCCACATCCTATCTCGATGTCGTCAGGATGGGCACCAACAGCCATCACATCAACATCAGCCATGCAGAACCTCCGTCGAAAGTACATGGTGAGAGAAATCGTCCAGGTCGCCCGCGCCAAAGATGGCCTCGAGGAACCCAGGGCCATGCCTGCTCAAGAAATGGGGCAAGGGAAAGATGCGCTCCTGCAAACGGCCCCTGGGAAGCAGGGCATTGCGTAGCATCTGCACCTCCCCCTTGGACAACCCCGACTTGCCCATCAAGGCCGTTGCGCCCCTGTCCTCGAGTCCATCGATGCTCTTGGTGATGTTGGTGACTGCCCTGATCCAGGTGTTGCCCAGACTGGGGTCGATGCTCTCCAGATGGGTCTTCAGGGGGGCAAGGGCAGCCTCCACACCGGCGCGTGCGCTGGCGAATAGCTCCTTTGTCGAGTCTGGCATGAGATTGTTCAGGACATTCCCTGGGCTCAGTTCCGTGGTCAGAACGGTCTTTGCGGTCATCCCGTAGCCCTCGAGTCGGGCCAGGTCATTCTGGGCCACAATGGTGTAGCTCTTGCGGGGGAACATCACCGGCTGGGGTACGCCGAAAAGCTCATAGAGTGGCCGCAGCATCGCCTGGTAGGCGATCTCGCCAGGGCCAACCACGCTGGCCAGAACGGGCAGCACGACGTCAGCAAAGAGGGGCCGGAGGGCGGCATCGGTGGAATAGCGCTCCGGATTCTCCAGTGCGCCACCAAGATGCTCCTGTGGCTGTGTCACCCGGACGCGACGACCTGAATCATCGATCACGTACAATTGTCCAGCGGTATCGGCGGAGAGGGATGGCGCGTACCCGCAAGCACCGAGACGTTTGGCGACATCCTGGAGAAGATGCCTGATCCGGTGGCTCTGTCTCAAGCAGGTTTGGAAAAAGTCGCGAGCTGCCTCACGCAATATAGTCGGTTCCACGATCACCAGGCCTCGTCCACCGAAGAGCCGCGACCATATCCGAGCGTGCCAAGTGCAATAGTCATCCCCGATTCGAGGGGAAAAGAGCTCCTCGATTCGCGAGACGTGTGGGCCTGGCAACCGCTTTAGATAGTCACTGTAGGCGCGCCTCACCCCGTCGTTCACCGGAAGTTCGATAACGGAATGCCCCTCTTGCGCCCACGCGAATCTCGTTCGCCCCACCTCGCCATCGTCCTTGAGGTAGTGGACGTGGTTGATCTCGCCAAAGTCGTGATCTTCGGTGGCCAGCCAAAACACCGGGACCACTCTGGTGCCCAGCGTGCTGCTGAGGTGAGCAGCCAGTCGGATGGTCGAGATGATCTTGTAGGCAGTATAGACGGGACCGCCCATGAAGCCAGCTTGCTGCCCACTTATCACGCAAAAGGTAGAAGGTCGGCGCAGCGCAGCGATGTTGGTCTCTACAGCGGGATGCGCGCCAAGTAGAGCGTTGTAGGCCCCTATGCGTTGCACGATCCGCTGGCGTGGATAGGGATGGTTCCGTCGGCCCTCAAGGGCCTCTCGGAACCCCAGGAGAGGGTACGAGTAGAAGCTTGCCGCTCCCCCCTCTATGTAATCGAGGAATAGTCTGTTGGCTGCCCAAGCGGGCAGCTCACGCCAATTGATGCTGACAATCATCCGGCTTGTCCTTTTTGGGCCACGACAACCAAACGTTCGCTCTCAGGAGTGTAGCGCTCGCCCTTGAGCGACCCATATGTGCGAATGGCCACGAACCCGGCATCCTCCAGCATGGCCACCATCTCGTGTGGCAAGTAGAGGCGAACCGATTCGTGGAACTCTTGCGCCACCCCATCACCCATAGTGATGGTGATCGTTTTCTCGACGCGGCGAGCGCCATCGGTTAGACGGCGGACGTTCCTGATGCGTCGTGGCCCCACAGTCATCTCGTCGCAGGCAATCAGGTGGGCGACAACATGCTCTTTGCTGAGATAGTCGATGAGAAAGGTTCCCCCGGGCTTCAACGAGGCGTACGCGGCCAGGAGAACCGCCGAGTTCTCTCGGTCTTGCTCAAAGTAGCCAAAGGAGGTAAACAGCGACAGGATGCAGGCCAAGCAGTTGACATAGGGGATGAAGCGCATGTCTGCCCGTACGAGCTGCACGTGGCCAGTCGAGTTGCTTGCCTCATCTGCCGCCAGCCTTTCTGCGGCGACATCCAATAGTTCCCTGGACAGGTCCAGGCCCACGAGCCGAGTGAACCCCATGTCACGCAACGCCTTCAGGTGGCGACCGGCGCCGCAGCAGAGATCGAGCAGAGGCTCATCTCTGGAGAGAGCGACAAGCTCGACTATCGACTGTATGTCCTCCGTGGCTTCATGCTCATCACGGTGTGCGTACAGCTCCAGATACTTGAGCCCGAAGCTCGTCTCATACCACGGGGTCATGTCGTCCCGGGGTCCTCCCCCCACCGCTGGTCTCATTCGGTCGGTCTTTCTCGCGCCACAGCTCAGTCCAGATGAAACACCTCTTCCATCTCGGCCCACCACTCTCCCTCGGCCCTGCCTGCCACCGGTTCCTGACAGGCCATGCAGATTCTCTCCCACTCTTGGGTCCTGGGATCAGCAGCGAGCGCGGCCATATCCGCCTCATAGTCCTGGCCAGTGCACTCATAGTAGGAGAAGAGATAGCCGTTCCTGTAATAGATCAAGTAGTTGCACAGGTCGTACTCCTTGGTCGCCTCCAGCACCTGGGGCCAGACTGCGGCATGTAGTTCCTTGTACTCCCGCAGCCTCTCCGGCTTCACCTTGATGACCGTCCCATGGCGCTCCACCGCATCGCCTCCTTGGTTGCTCTCCCGTTCTCTTCGGGGGTGACTGGCTGTCCACAAGTCCCGCGTCCCTGCTGAGGCCAGATAGCCGTGATCCGGACAGTGGAGACAAGCCGTGTATCCGACTACAGGCCAGGTCACAACAACAGCATCACCGACGCTTGGCAGCAGACCGCCCCCTTGAGAGTTGGATCGGTCTGAAGGTCGGTGAGGGCAAGTCGCCGGTGCTTGGAAAGAGGGCGGCGTTATGGCGCAGATGACAATGGCTGGCTCGCCGTCCAGGTTCGCCGTCCGGTGCGATCTCGAGGACTCGAAGGTGATCGAGTCTCCCTCTTCGAGGACGCATTCCTCATCATCGACCCATATGTGGACCCGTCCCTCGATCACAACATCGGCCTCCTCCCCCTGGTGGACCGAGGGCTTGCTGGGAAACGGCAGCCCGGGGCCTATCTCAATCCAGAGGAGCTCCAGGCTTCCCTGCAGATCGGGGGTGAGCAACTCGTAGACCAGATTCGACGTTGGCAGCATCAGTTTCTTTCGTGCATTGGCCCGCACCACCAAGGACCGCTCGACCTCAGAAGGTCTCGCGGTCTGGAAGAGAGTATCGTTCCGGTCGCTAAAGAACTCGCCGACGTGGACCTGGAGGGCCTAAGCCACGCGCCGCAACACGTCGATGGAAGGCGTAGTCGTGCCGTGCTCGATCTGGCTGATCAGGCTCGGAGATACCCCGGCAGCCGTGGCAAGCTCCTTGCCCTTCATGTCACGTTCATTGCGAAGCAGTCGGGTCTTGCGTCCAATGCTCACCCTCGTCCTCCAATCCATTGAACGCTGGCTCAAGCTGACGCCGGGCCAGGCGCCGGCGCAGTCACAGGACTGTTTCGCTGTCCATAGACCATTTTAGCCAGAATGAAGGCGTTGACAAGTGGACTCGGTTCCAGAGTATGTTGGTACTGCAATAACGGTATCCACAGACCCCACATATGGTAGGCGCAGTGGCCCGCTACCACTACTTGTAGTGTTTGGTTCTCACCCCCAAAACTGACCAACACACTTTGCAACCGAGTCAAACCGCTTGACAGAACAAGGAGAAGTCAATATAGTGTAAGGAGGAAGGGAACGTCCACAGAAGGGTAGTCGTTTGCTCTGCCTGCACGTGTGGTCTGTCCTAGTCGTATCATGGTGTGGCGCGGGGTTTCTGCCAATGTCGTCGCCAGAAAGGAGGGTGGTCTCATATTCCACTGGATTCCGAAGCCGGATCAGACAATTGAGGAGGAAACGAAATGGAACCGAAGAAGCTAAGCCGTCGAGAGTTGCTGCGCTACGTCGGTTTGGCGGCCTCTGCCGGCATGCTGGCTGCCTGCGCGCCCAAAGTGGTCGAGGTCGAAAAGATCGTCAAAGAGACTGTGGTGGTGGAGGGAACCCCGCAGGTTGTCGAAAAAGTTGTTAAAGAGACGGTTCAAGTCGAAAAGGTCGTCAAAGAGACCGTGGTCGTCGGGAAAGCCGCTCCCGAGGCGATCACGCTCGAGTGGTGGTGGGGTTGGGGAGGCGGCAATCTCCTCGACGCCCTCGCGTTCCGGTTCCAGCAAGAGCACCCCGACATACGTGTCAACCCCCTGCCACCCGGAAACATGGATGAAAAACTGCTGACCGCCATCGGCGGCGGCACCCCGCCCGACGTTGCCGTGGGCAACATTGCTTTTGGCGAGATGTGCGCGCGTGGCGTGTTTACGCCACTGGACGACCATTTTTCGGCCAGCAAGGTGATCTCGCGCGACGACATTGTTCAATCCTTGTGGGCCGACGGCAACTGGGAGGGCAAGCAGTACGGCCTGGCGGCCTGCGAGGTGGGCCCGCGCATCGGCCTCTGCTGCAACCCGGCCTTGGTCGAGGCGGCCGGTCTTGATTCGACCAAGCCACCCGAGACCTGGGATGAGCTGTATGCTTGGCACGAGGCGATGAGTACCTTTGACAGCGTGGGCAACATCGACATCCTGGGCTTTGACCCGATGGATGCCATGGGCGGTCGGCGCCCCACCTCAGACGTGTCGTTCTTCTGGGCCGATTCGTTTGGCTTTGACTGGTGGGACCAGGATACCTGGACGTTCTCTGTGGATAACGAAGGTTTTGTCGCCTCGCTCGCCACCATCAAGCGCTTCTACGACCTGGTGGGCGTGGAAAAGATGGCTGCCTTCCGCGTGGACTATGGCACCTGGACCTCAGCCACGGGCAGTTTCACCACCGGCAAGCAAGGAGTACAGTTGAACGGCTACTGGACGCCAGGCTCGCTGGCCCAAGTGGCGCCGGATACCAAGTTCGCCTACTACTGGCCGCCCAATGCGGAGCATCGCCGCGGCAGGAAATTCCAGAACATGGGTGGCCATCCGGTGGTCATCCCGCGCGGGGCACCGCATCTCGATGAAGCCTTCATGTACCTCGAGTATCTGACCACCCCCGTTGCGGCTGACAAGATCTTTCAGGAGAACGGCTGGTTGGGCCCGCGCATCTCGTGGCTGGAACAGCTCGATACCAGCGTCTACGAGGGGTTGGACTTTTTCCTGCAGTCGGTGCTCGAAGCTGACGAGCTCAAGCCCTGCCCGCTGTGCCCGATCTCGGCCTTCTTTGGCCAGCAGTGGATCGTGGCCGTGGATGCGGTCAACTATGGCGACAAGACACCCGAGCAGGCTGCCGCCGATCTACAGGAGACGGTCACCACCGAAATTCGCACCCAGTTCCCCGATCGCGCTGGCTAGCATTTGACGCCGGGACTGCCAGGGGAGCTCTTGGCTCCCCTGGCATCTCGGGACCAATCGTGGGGCGGCTCGCGGGGACGCGCTCGGCCCGAGAGGCCTTCTGGACGCCGAGCCCAAGAGCTGCCGACGCAACTCTGGAGGACCTATGACCGCGACCACACAGGGTCTCAACCGCGCCCGGCGACGAGAGGTGCGTCGGTTCATCACCGGCGTCCTGTTTGCGTGCCCTTGGATCATCGGGTTCGTCATGTTTACGATCTATCCGATCGGCGCGTCGCTCTACTATTCATTTACCCGCTATGATGTCGTCCGCGAGCCGCTCTTTGTGGGGCTGGGCAACTATCGCAACATGCTCTTCGAGGACGCGACGCTGCGCATCGCCATCGGGAACACGCTCTACTTTGTGATGATCGGTGTGCCGGCGGCCCTGGCGGTTTCCTTTTTGCTGGCCTCGCTGCTCAACAACGAGGTCAAGGGGCGACCCGTCTTCCGCACGGTTTTTTTCCTGCCGTCGATCGTGCCGGCCGTCGCGTCCGCCGAGGTCTGGCGCTGGGTCTACAACCCGCGCTATGGGTTGGTGAACGCCACGCTCAAGGCCATGGGCATCGCCGGCATCCCTTTTTTGTCCTCGCCGGCGCTGGCCAAGCCCTCTCTATTGCTGATCGAGGTGTGGGCACAAGGGACGGCGATCGTGGTCTTCCTGGCGGCGCTCCAGGACGTGCCGCGCTCACTCTACGAGGCCGCTCTCGTGGACGGGGCCAATGCTGTCCAGCGCTTCTTCCACGTGACCATCCCCATGTGCACGCCGTCGATCCTGTTCATCGCGCTCACGGGGCTCATCGGGGCCTTTCAATACTTTACCTTGGGCTGGTTATTGACCAATGGCGGGCCCAAGCAGGCCACCGAGTTCTATAGTGTCTATCTCTATCGCAACGCCTTTCGATTCTTCAAGATGGGCTATGCCTCGGCGCTGGCCTGGCTCCTGTTCATCCTGATTGTGACCTTTACTATCATCGTCTTTCGATCCTCGGCTCGCTGGGTCTATTACGGCGGCGAGGGCTCATAGGGCCGGTGGCGACCAACGGTCTCTCCGAGGGCTTTCACAAGGAGGATGGCTCTATGGAGCAAACGGTAATACAGCGACCGCTTCCCGACGCCGAGCACAAGAGGAAGCGGGCGATCCGACTGTCAAGGGTGCTGGGGCGCGCGCTGATCTACTTTGCGCTGCTCTTTATGGGGGCCGGCTTTGCCATGCCCCTGCTCTGGATGGTCTCCACATCGCTGAAGACGGATCCGCAGGTCTACCATGTCCCGCCGATCTGGTTCCCAAACCCGTTGCGCTTACGCAACTATCCCGAGATGCTGTCGCAGTACCCCTTTGGCGTCTATCTGGTGAACACCCTGCGCTATGCGCTGCCCACTTCGGTCGGCGTGATGGTCTCCTCGGCCCTGGTGGGCTATAGCTTTGCCCGCATTAGCTGGTGGGGTCGCGACGTGCTCTTTTTCCTGTGCCTGGCGACGATGATGATCCCCTTCCAGGTCACCATGATCCCTCTCTATCTGATCTTTAGGAACCTGGGGTGGCTCAACTCGTACAAACCCTTGGTGATCCCGACCTTTTTCGGGAATGCCTATTATATCTTTTTGTTGCGCCAGTTCTTTCTCACCATTCCGCAGGCCATCTCTGATGCGGCGCACGTTGACGGCGCCTCCGAGCTGTGCATTTTTCTGCGCATCGTGCTGCCGCTGTCGCGGCCCGTTCTGGCGGTGGTCTGCTTGTTCCAGTTCATGGGCGCCTGGAACAACTATCTTGGGCCGCTGATCTATCTGAACCGCGAGGACCTGTTCCCACTGGCGTTGGGACTGCAGCAGATGCGTCCGCTGATGACCCAGGCCAAGGCGTTGCTCTGGCCCTACCTAATGGCGGCCAGCACCTGCGTGGTGCTGCCCGTGATTATTATCTTCTTCCTCGCGCAGCGTACGTTTGTCGAGGGAATTACCGTTACCGGCCTCAAAGGCTAGACACTGGGGCCCACCACTCGCCACCCAGAGTGGCGAGTGGTGGGGAGGGCCTACCGGCTTGCTGCCGGACCAGCCTCCGGCACCCCCAAATGTCCTCAGGCCGTCTTAAGAAGGGCCTAGCTGGTCCCCCAGCGAGGCAGTACGCCAGCGACCCTTCTTTGTGGAGAACGTCTGCGTTCTCAGTCCGCTGTTTCAGCCCAGGGAGATCATCGACCAACTGTTCGAGTGTGCCAGGCAGCGGCTGCCCATGCTCATCGAGATCGATACCATCGCCGGTGGGACCGCGCCCTTTACCATCGCGGGCACTCTGGTAGAGATGAACGCCAACATACTGAGCGCGATAGCCCTGGCCCAGTTGGTCAGTCCTGGCACGCGCTGCATCTACAGCTCCTCATCGGGGGTGATGGATATGCGGGCGGCCATGTACTCGGCGGCCGCTCCAGAATCCACCCTGCTGCACAGGGGAAGCACCCAGGGGGCCCACTACTACGGTCTGCCCCACCAGGGAGGCAACACTCCAGACGCCAAGATCCCTGACGCTCAAATGGGCTATGAGCGGGCCTCCCACTTCCTGGCTCTGGCCTATGCTGGATGCGACATCATCCATGTGGCTACGGGCAATTTGGAGATGATGCGTCTGGCCAGTTACGAGCAGTGCGTCATGGACAACGAGATCCTGGGGGCATGCTTCCGCATCGTAGGGGGCTTTGAGGTGAACGAGGACACCCTAGGGGTGGATGTCCTGCGCGATGTGGGCCACAGGGCCGACTTTATCGGTCACGAGCAGACCCTGCGCCACCTGCGCAAGACGCGCTGGCAGCCCAGCTTGACCAGCCGCGACGGTTGGGAGACATGGGAGGCCAAGGGCGCGAAGGACATGCGAAAGGTGGCCAGGGAGGAAGTCCGTCGCATCTTGTCGGAGCATCATCCTCACTATGTCACCCAAGAGCAAGCACAGGAGCTGGATCGGCTGGCGAGGGCGGGCCAGAATCGGATACTGTCCCGGCCTGGTGCCCGGGCAGAAGGGGGAAGCATGGCACGCCTTCAGGACAAAGTGGCCATCGTGACCGGGGGCGGCACCGGCATAGGAAGGGGCATCGCCCTGGCCTACGCGCGGGAAGGGGCGATAGTGGTCATCGCCAACCGCCGCGAGGAGAAGGGTCAGGCCGTGGTCAATGAGATAGATTGGGAAGGCGGACGAGCTTCGTGCGCGCCGACATCCGCTCTCTCGCCGATATCGACAACCTGGTGGAGCGTACCGTGGAGGCGCATGGGCGAATCGACATCCTGGTCAACAATGCCGGGGTGGCGACGGCCTTCGCCCCTTTCTCGATCTGTTGCCCGAGATGTATGACTTGGTGGCGGATACGAACCTGCGGGGCACCTTCTTTGTCACCCAGCGGGTGGCCCGGGTGATGGCCCAGCAAAGGTCGGGCAAGATCGTCATCATCAGCTCGAACCTGGCCGACATCGCCCAACCCGAGACCTGCCACTACATAGCTACCACGGGTGGTCTCAAGTCCCTCACCAAAGGTCTGGCTCTCGAGCTGAGCCCCTACGGCATCTGTGTGAACGCGATCGCGCCGGGCGAGATCTATGTGGAGAGCGCGAGGGAGTTCTTTGACGACCCGGCCAACAAGCTGCGCTTCGACGCAGTTCCCCTCCGGCCCTTCGGGTATCCCCGAGACGTGGCGGGGGCGGCCATCTTTTTGGCGTCGAGCGAGTCTCGCTATATCACAGGCACCACGACCGTGATAGACGGAGGCCAGTCGATCGTCTGAGAGCGACGCGGCCCTCACGCTCGGTAAGCGCCGTCCAAGTCACAAGGGGATAGACCCTTGGCGACACCGTCCAGACTCTGCCGTCGAGGCCCACATCATTGAGCACGTCGAGGGTGGCGTGGTGTATCCTCTTGACCTTGTCCTCTGAGAGCAGCTTCAACTGCCCGCCACGGATCCCTTTTGCCGCCATGATACTCCTCTCGACGCGATCTGCGTCACACGGGCAGCTCTTTCGCCACCTCTTCGATGGTTTCCCTCAGGATGTCCAGCATCTTTGCCACATCCTCGCTCGGAGTGGTCAGCGGGGGCTTGAACACCGTCGCGTCCAGATGGTTGCTGGTGATGTAGGACAGCACCGCCTCGCCCACAGCCCAAGAGAGAGGGCTGCCCCCATAGGTGAAACCCGCTATCGACCTGCCCGGTGCTTCGATGGCCCGGATCACCTTCTGGTGAATGACGGTGGCCGCCAAGGGAGCGTAGCCGCTGCCGATCCCCTTGCCGGTGCAGATCATGTCGGGAACCACACCCCAGTGGTCGATGGCGAATTTTGCCCCGGTGCGACCCCACCCCGTTATCACCTCGTCCAGGATCAGCATCACATCATACTTGTCTCAGATGTCCCGTATGATGGGGAAATACTCTGGCGGAGCCCCCAGCACCCCGGATGTGTTGCTGTAGGACTCGGTGATGAAGGCGAATACCACCGACTTCCCCTCTCTCTTGATGGTACTCTCCAGCTCCCAGGCGCATCTCAGCCCGCATCCGGGATAATAGGGCCGCAGGGGCAACGGCAGCAAGTTGGCGAGGGAATGAAGCCCGACTTGGAATAGTAGGGATGATAGTCGGGCCGCCTCGACGAACGCCCACCATAGGATAGGGCCCCCAGGGAACTGCCGTGGTAGCCTCCCCTGCGACAGATGACCTTGAACCTGGGGGCATGTCCTCGCTCTATGTGGTAGCGGCGGGCCAACTTGACCGCCAGTTCCGTGGACTATGTCCCCGTGGACACAAAGTAGACATGGGACATCCCCTTGGGGGCAAAGTCGCGGATGATCCGCTCGGCCAGACGAATGGGGGGGGTGTTGAACGCCGAGATGTGGGCGTGACACAGTCTCTCGGCCTGCTTGACCATGGCCTCTATCACCTCGGGGACCGCGTGGCCAATGAGCACCGCGCCCACTCCCCCCGAGGCCCCGTCAAAGTAGCGCTTGCCCGCATCGTCCCACAGGTAGTGCCCTTTCCCCCTCACGATCAAGGGGTAGTCGCGAGTGAGGCTCTGCCGCAGGTAGTGATCCCCGTCCGGATGCTTGCTCATCGGCAACCGCCAGCCCTATCGTCTTTTTCGCCAAAGGCGGTCAACCGTTGACGCGCTCGAGCCACCGTATCCCGATAGGAAGCGGTAAAGCCCCCAGCGTGGCTAGCACCGGTGGCCAGGAAGCCAGGGGCAGCGCAGTGCCAAAGCCAGGTACCCGGCGAGTGAACCGGAGAAACGTACCCACCCCGTGAGAACTCGGCCGCCGGGATGACCGCCTCCCGACTGTTGATCCGAGCACCTCCAGGATCATGGCTCCCGGATCCCAAGGCTCTACGCGAAGGCCCAGACCAGGAAAAGCATATGACAGACTTTTGTATTTATCAACGCTTTCACTCTGGCTAAATGGGCGCTCCAGCACCCTGCGCGGACTAAGGCATCGACCCGCGGCTGCGATCTACCCGGAGGGCAGATGGAGCATGCCACACCTTCTTGGCTGGCCCAGTCAACCTGCGCTCGCCAGCAACACTGACTTGACACCCTGAGAGAGACGCCTAGTATTGGGCCAGAAGTAATGATGAGCCTTGAGCTCGGTCTCGCGTGCGGCTTTCCCCGGCCTGGCCAATCACGGGTCAGACCGCATTTCGTGGCACAGGGAACTTGTCAAGGAGGTAGTGATGACGACATCGAAAGACGTATCATCGGGGCTCTCTCCTTTCCCCCTCGATCATTCGTGCCGCAAGAACGTGGGCACCCTGCCGTTGTTCGATCCGTCAAAGGGCACGGTGGTGGCCGAGCCACCGGGCAAGGGGGAAGGCTACTGGGCAGGAGCACCGAGTGCGATCTTTGATGAGGTCGCTGGCAGATTCTACCTGAGCTACCGCCTGCGCACCCGATTGGGCGACCAGGGGTGGTCGGGCCGCGGAGTGGAGACCGTCATCGCGGCGAGCTCAGATGGCCAGTCTTTCGAGACGCTGTGGGCAGCGCGCAAGGAGGACTTTGATGCGCTGTCTATCGAGAAATCGTGTCTGATGCTCATGCCGCAGGGCGGCTTCCGTCTCTACGTCAGCTACTGCTCGCGCAACGACTTCCGCTGGCGCATCGACATGCTGGCAGCGGATGATCTGGGCGGGCTCGACCCTGGCAATCGCGTACCCATACTCTCCCCCCAGAACACCGGCACCGAGGGGGTCAAGGACCCGGTCATCTTTGTGGCTGGAGGGTTGTGGCACCTGTATGCCAACATGGCCCCTCGCCCCGATACGGACGATTGGAGCAAGCTGGATCGCATGCATCGCACCAGCAATGCCTTTGTCTCGGGTGAGGTGGCCTGCCCTACCGGACTGGCCGTCAGCCCCAACGGGGTGGACTTTAACTGGGTTGGCGAGGTAATCCCCTGTGGGGATTCGTGGGACCGTTACCTGGCGCGGATGAGTGCGCTCGTGTATGCTCCGCCATTCTTCATCGCCATCTACGATGGGCGGCCCAACTCGGGTGCCAGCTACAGCGAGACTCCCGGGCTGGCTATCACCAGTGATCTGCGCACCTTCCACAAGGTGGATCACGGCCGGGGTATGTTGCGTTCGCCCCACGGACGTGGCACACTCCGCTACGTGGAGGCACTGCGGGTGGGCAACACGCTGCATTACTTTTACGAGATGGGGCGCTCAGACCTGGCCCATGAGCTGCGCACGATCGCCGTGCCGCTGGGTTGACCTCCGGGCACGCCGACGAGTGGCTCAGAGTCGGGTCCCCGCCGATGTCTCGTTCGTCAGGCATCTTGCCACGCAACTGGCTGGGTCAGAAGACAGATGGCCAATCGATGGAAGATCAGAGGCATGCTAGGTCAGTCTCAGGAACCTCCTGGCGTTCGTGCCCAGAATCCCGTCGATCTCGCTCTGTGACAGCGTGGGCCAGCCACACCGGGAAAGCGTCTTGTTTAGCTCTGTTCGCAACCAGTAAGTCTCTCTTTCCACCTTCTCAAAGTACCCGGCAAGGCCACGCTCTGGATGCCACAGCACATCATAGTCCGAGCCCCAGACAACCCGCTCTATCACGCCGTATTCCTTGGCCATCATCAAGTACCAGGCCAGTATGGTTGGGCGAGAGAACAGTTCGGTCACGTCTGTGTAGACGTTTGGCGCGTGCTTCATGAGCGCCAGGAGCTCCCCAGTCCAGGGATAGGCCATGTGCTCCACGTGAATCCTGAGATCGGGAAAACCGATGACCACATCGTCGAGCAGGATGGGTCTGGCATACTTGAGGGGCGCACGGTAGGCCGCGCCCCCGCCACTGCCCTGGTTCGAATGCGTCTGGGACCCGGGCGCCCGGCCGTCACTCACGTTTCAAGGTCAGCGATCATACCTGGCTCGGCGATGGTGTAAGGCCACGGCTTGACGTTGCCATCTTTGAACCTTTCGGTCAGAGCACGCTCCAGCGCCTCAGAAGCGTCTGCATCCCTGGTGACCAGGACTGCAAAGCCTCCCCCGCCCGCGCCAGCCAGCTTGGCTCCGACCGTATAGGGCGCACAAAGATCCAACAGAGCGTCGATAAACGGATTGGTGGAACCGGGGTCCATGCGAACGTTGATCTGC
>DATKWG010000119.1:0-9923 GCA_035529675.1 Anaerolineae bacterium | reverse complement strand
TCCTGGGATCCAAGGCCTTCTCCTAACCCGGCCGATTGGTCAGGAGGAAAGGTGTCAGCCGGCAGGGTAACTTGCGAAGAAGGGTCTTGCCGAGGAAGGTCAAGAAAGCATCGGCATTGGGGCGCACATCGTCGGCTTCGTCGATCAGGAGACGGGCCGTGCCCCGATACTGGCCCATGCTTTCGATGATGCGCTCCTGCATGTACTCGATAGGGATTCCCTTGCGGTGGCTCAGCAGCGGTCATCGAGGGCCAGTGCCACCTCGTCCGGCTCGTGCCACGTGACTGACCCAGGCGGCCACACCCTTGCGCCAGGGTCAAGAACTGGTACTTGAAGCACCGATAGCATTTTGCGCCTCTTGACAAGACGCAAACGTAGACCATATGGTAGGCGTACTATATGCTGTGTCAGAACATCGGCCCGTTTCGGATGTCTAGCCCAGCTTGTGCTCGTCTCAGTGTTGGGATCTCCTGACGCCGATGATGCGCGACGTTTTGGGCAAGGGGGATTGACAATGGTGGTTACCGCATTACGCAGACCAGCAGAGGTCTCGCAGCTATGGGAGTATGCTGACACCGCACGTGTCCTTGACTTGCGACGCCGCGTGCGCTTTGCCATGGAACAACCCCCTTTGTCTTGGACCTGTCCCTCACGCATCGATGATCGCCATATGTCTAGGCTACTTCCCGTGCGGAAAGCACGTGCCATCGCGCTGAAACTCAGCCTAATGCCAGTCGAGTTGTGGGAAGGACAGCTCTTCGCGGGATCGATGACCTTGGAGCACCCCCACGTGCACTATGAAGGGGGCTTCCCGGACTATGCCACTGAACAGGAACATGCACGAGCACTGGCTCTGCGTCTGAGTATCCGCTCCGTTCTTGGCCACATCGTGCCTGACTATCCCCGAGTGTTGCGCAAGGGCTTGCGAGGCATTATGGCGGACGCCGAGACTCAGCGCGCCAGGGCCGAATCTGATGAAGAACGGGCCTTTCTGGACTCTGTCGAGATCGCTCTCCAGGCGGTGATCGACCATGCCGAGAGGCTCGCCGGCCACTGCGATGACGAGGCAGCCACCTGCGAGGATATGGAGCGCGCTGCGGAGCTACGTCAGATGGCCGCCAACTTGCGGGAGGTGCCAGCCGGGCCCGTTCAGACCTTCTGGCAGGCGCTGCAGTCGGTCTGGTTGCTACACATGATCTTTCACTCGACCATGAACGGCAACGCCGTGGGGCGTCTGGATCAGTACGCCTGGCCTTATCTTGAGGCCGATCTGGACGCGGGTCGCCTCGACAGGGCCAAGGCGGCCGAGCTCATCGCCTGCTTCTGTCTGAAGTTCAACGAACGCGCCAAGACCACCGATGATCAGCTGCCAGAGTCACGTGAGGAGCAAGAGCCTGATCTGTTTCTGGGAACCGAGAAAGGCCTCGGCTCTCGGCACGCCTCGACTTCGTCTCAGGCGGGTACGATGCGTGACCACGTCGACGCCACCAATCACTGGTTGCAGAACATCGTTGTCGGCGGGTTGACGCCCTCGGGCGAGGATGGCACGAACCCTCTCACCTATCTGCTTCTGGAAGCATACCGTCGCAACCAGATGACGAATCCTCTCCTCACACTGCGCCTGCATCGAGACTCTCCTGATGAGTTGGTGCGCTATGCCTGTGAGGTGCTCAAAGATGGCGGAGGCATGCCCGCCCTCTTTAACGATGAACAGCTCATTCCGGCGATCGAGTGCATGGGGATTCCTCTCGAGGACGCGCGCGACTATACCAACGATGGTTGCTGGGAGACCATCATCCCTGGGCGCACCGACTTTGGATTTCAGCGCCTGAGCACGATGCTGTGCCTGGAGTATGCGCTCAATCGCGGTCGCTCACGGCAAAGCGGCCAACTTCGCGGTCTGGACTTGGGTGATCCACGCAACTTCGCCTCCTACGACCGGGTCTGGCAGGCCTTCCTGGCCCAGCTAGACCACATGATCGGGCAGCACGTGCGACACGTCGCGGATACAGTCAACAATCGGAGCCTGATCGCCCCAGTGCCTCTGCTCAGCGCGCTCATCGATGGAGCTATCGAATCACGACGAGATATGACGGCAGGGGGAGCCAAGTATCGTACGCATGGGCTCCTGGCAGAGAGTGCCGCTCACACGATCGACTCGTTGCTTGCCATCAAGAAGGTGATCTTTGAGGACAAGACGGCCACAATGGCAGAGCTGTGCGATGCCCTGGACGCACACTTTCAGGGGTACGGGTCGCTTCGGGCAAGGCTCCTGGCTGCGCCCAAGTATGGCAACGACGATCCCTACGCCGACCAAGTGGGGCGAGAGGTCATCGACGCGTTCACGTCGGTAGCTTTGAAACACACCCAGGAGCACGCTGACATCGTCAAGTGCGGATGCGGCGTGGCGACTTTTTCTTGGTACATTGGCATTGGAGAGGGACTGGGGGCTTCGCCAGATGGCCGTCTCGCGGGAGAGCCCGTATCCTCCAACTTCTCGCCGGCCTTGGGTCGAGACAAGAACGGCATACCTGGGGCTATCCTCTCGTATGCTGCCATGCACGATTTCAATCTGCCGATTGGCGGTCCACTCGACCTGCGTCTGAATCGCAATCTGGTCTGCGGGGAGAAGGGGACGGACCGCATGGCCGCGTTGGTACGTACATTCGTCGAGACAGGCGGCGGTATGATGACACTGACGGTTGTCGATGCAGAGGAGCTGCGCGCCGCCCAGCGCGAGCCCGATAAGTACAAGTGGCTGCGCGTCCGCATGGGTGGTTGGTGCGCGTACTTTACGATGTTGAGCCGTCAACAACAGGAGCACCAGATACGGCGCCAGGAAGGCCAAGCATGACAGAGGGCACGACAGAACGCGACATCGAAGGGCTCATCTTCGACGTCGACACGTTCGCTGTCCACGATGGACCGGGCATCCGCATGAGTGTCTACTTCAAGGGATGCCCTCTGGTCTGCAGGTGGTGCCACAGCCCCGAGTCACAGTCGGCCAAGCCGCAGCTCATTCTGGCCCGCCACCGCTGCGTCGCCTGTGGAACCTGCGTTCAAGTCTGTCCCCAGGGAGTGCATCATTTCGACGACGGCCGACACGTCGTCGAACGGGACCGCTGTATCGTGTGTGGACAGTGCGCTCAGGCGTGTGTGCCCGGTGCTTTGGCGATCAAGGGACATACGATCACGGCTGGAGAGATCATCGATCAGGCACGGCGTCTCAAGCCCTTCTTCGATAGCTCAGGTGGCGGGATCACGCTCACAGGCGGAGAGGTCGCGTTGCAGGCCAGCTTTGCCGAGGCCATTCTCCGCGGATGCCAGGCGATGGGGATCCATACCGCCATCGAAACCTGTGGCGCTTCCAGGTGGGATCGTCTGGAGAAGCTTGTGAGGCACACTGATCTGGTGCTGTATGATCTGAAGCTGATCGATGACGATGCCCATCGTTGCCAGACTGGCAGCTCGAATCGTCGCATTCTGGACAATGCGGCCAGGTTGGTTGACCGGAACGTGCAGGCACGTGTGCCTCTGATCCCTCACATCACGGACACTGAAGAGAACCTGCGGGGCATCTTTGCGTTTATGGGGCGCGTGGGGCTGTCTTCGGTGGCCCTGTTGCCTTACAACACATCAGCGGGCGCCAAGTATGAGTGGCTCGACAGGCCGTACGAGTTAGAAGGGGAACAGCAGACGGACGAGCAGCTAGAGACTTTTCTGGTCATGGCCCGCGAGGAGGGACTGGACGCGGTCGTTGATTGACCCCGATGAGCTTGATAGCTCAGGTATAGGGCTCCGAATGACCAGGGATGCTCTCGTACATTGGTCCCATCTTCCCCTTTTCTTCCTGGCATATCACCTTCCGCCCAGAAGTCGAGATTTTGATAAGCCCTAAAAGGATGCACAAATACTTGACATCCTGCTGGAAGTTTGATATGCTCAAGTTAGGTGAAGGAGTGGTCGGCTGGCTTCCGGCGTGCGTCTGTCATGGGCGTGGTCATGGGACGATTCGATTCTCCCTGCGCGGGATGTTGCACGCCCCAGAAAAAGCTCTGCCCGCAGCCCAATGCAATTATCGAGACGTGCCGACTCTTGCAGCCATAGGCCGGAGGCAGGAAGACGCGCCAGGGGTGCGCAAAGGAGGTGACAAGGAGAGGGAACGTCTCGTCGGGTCGGTAGGAACCAGTAGGGAGAACCAAGAAGCGCAACCACACTAGGGAGGAAGTCGATGTGGACCAAACGTAGTCACATGAGATGTGTCGCTCTCGCGTTTCTCGTAGCGCTGCTGTTGATGGGAGGATGTGCCCAGGAAGCTGTGCCGGCCAAGAGTGAGCTGACCTTCTGCCCGCCACTTTTCGGTGCCGGCGATTTCCCCAAGATGCGCGGGCCTGCCCAGCAATTGGCTGACTACGTCTCCAGAGAAAGCGGCGTCAAGGTTGGCATGTTTGTGCCCACTGACTATGGCAACACGATCCTCGGTCTGAAGAATGGAGAGTACGACATCGCCTATATCCCGGCCGGGCTCTTCCCCAAGGTTGAGGTCGATGCGGGCGTGACCCCAGTTTTCTTGGTCACGGTCGATGGCAAAGCGAAAGAAGACAGCGCCATCTACGTCAAGTCGGGAAGCAGCGTGCAAAGCCTGGCGGATCTTCGAGGCAAAGTCGTTGCCGCCGCCGACCCATTCAGTGCATCAGGCTGGCTCGTGCCGGCTGCCGAGCTGAAGAAAGCGGGCATCGATCCCGTCTCTGACATCAGCGTCAACTTCAGAGACGTCGACGCCGACAGCATTGTGGAGGTCTTGAACGACAAAGCGGACGCTGCGATCGCCCCCACGTCGGCGCTAGACGACGATAAAGTCGCCGAAGCCGGCGGGGCGGGTCAGCTCAGGGCCCTGCAGGAGTTCAAGGACGTGCCCATCGGGGTGATCGTGTTCGGCAAAACGGTGACCAGGTCCCAGGCCGCCAAGCTCAAGACGGCTTTCAGCGGGATCGAAAAGTCAGGCGCTACGGGCACGAATAGTGACGGCGACTCGGTGCCCTTGCTGGGAGTCGTGGGCTGGGACGGTCTCAAGGCTGCCAAGAGCAGTGATTTCAAGGATCTGCGCGAAAGAGCCCAAATCATTGGCATGATCCCAGCGAAATAGTAGCCGGGGGCTCACGCTTTGGCCTATTCGCCAATCAGTTGCTGAAGGAGCATAAGGATGTTAAAGCACTTCAAAGGTCACGGCAACCGGATCACAGTGGGTGGGCGCATATCCCGGCGCGCGTTGCTGAAAGGCGTCGCTGCTGGGGGCGCTCTGGCGGTGCTGGGCGGTGTTCTATCCTCATGTGCGCCAAGGGAGAAGCCCTCCGAAGTCACCGGTGTGGCGCGGCCGGCGGGCGAGGCAGCTAACCTCGTCGAATTCATGGACTGGGGTGCTATCGCCAACACACCGCTGGAGACCGCTATAGATGCATTCACCGAGGCCACGGGCATCCAGGTCAAGAACTGGCCAGTTCCCGCCCGGTACGAGGACAAGATGCGCACTCTGCTGGCGGCTGGCACCACTCCCGATACGATGCGCGTCAACGATGACTATATGGTGGGCTACGCTTCCAAGGAGCAACTCATCGATCTGACGCCCTACATCAATGCTTCCGATTGGAAGCGCGAGGACATGTTCGAAGGGGTTTACGACTTTGCCGCGAAGGAAGGCAAATACTGGCTGATATCCATCGGGAATCAGCCACGTGTGATCTACTACAACAAGAACATGTTCGACGCCGCTGGCGTCCCATACCCGCCCTCGGACTGGGACCCAGACAAAGGGTGGACGTGGGATGACTTTCTGGAGACCGCCAAGAAACTGACCAAGGGCGAGGAACAGTTCGGTTGCGCCGTCTACCATGACACGGGGTGGGAGCAGACTTGGGCCATGAACAATGGCGGCCCCGGCATCTACAGCGAGGACGGTCGCACGTTCACCCTGGCCGATCCGGAAGGTTTCGAGGCCATGCAGTGGGGATCGGATCTGACCTGCGTGCACAAAGTCCAGCCCACAATCGGCCTTCTGGGCCAGTTCAACGCCAACCAGCTTTTCATCGGCAGCAAGTTGGCCATGGTGTTCACCGGATCGACTACGACCATCTCATACCGGCGCGATATCAAGGACTTTGACTGGGACATCACGGCGGTTCCAATGAGCAAGGGGCGTTGGACAGAAGGCAGTCTGATCTGCTTCTGCATTCCCAGGGCGGGCAAGAACCCCGATGGGGCGTGGAAGTTGCTCGAGTGGATGAGCAACGAAGAGATGGGCAAGATGTTCGCCGCCGAGCGCTACATGATCCCCATCCGCAAGTCTGCGGCGGTGCTCGTGCCCGATGGCAAGCCGCCTGAGAACGTGCACCTGTTCGGGGAGGGCAACAAGTATCACAAATCCGTGAACTTTGCCGAGTTCACCGAACGCGCGCGCTTCATCTATCGACCGCAGCTCGACCTGGTCTACACCTGCAAGGAAACCGCCGAGCAAGTGCTGACCGGACTGCGTTCTGAGGTGGAGGCGGCGCTACTTGGCGAGTTCTGATCGCGGGCCGAACTGGAGCGCGCAATCAACTGCTGGTAGGGTCACTGTCGCAGGCACTCGCGTGTAGATGAGGACAACAAGACGTGCCTGTGCGACGTGCTTGCGACAGTGATCGGTCAGTGCTGCGAGACCGACTTCTACCTCACTGATTCGAGCCCAGAGACCTGGCCATATCCCGGCAGTCTGTCATTCTAAGCGACCGAAGGTCGCGAGGAATCCCAGTGAACTGGAGAAGAGCGAGATCCTTCGTTGGGCGCAGGCTTGTGCCCAACGAAGGATGACACACACACACAAGTGCCGTGGGGTCCAGCGAGCCATGCTAGATCAGTAGCCAGCGATGGTAGCTGCAGATGACTTGGAGGAACCAAAGTGGACAGCTTCCCTGCACTGTCTCGCTCCCCCATTGATCAATTAGCTCTCAAGCTGGGGGTTTCTCGCCAGACGCTGAGGAACAATATCGATGGGTGGTTGTTTGTGTTGCCTGCCGTTATCGGCACACTCGCATTTAGCTTCTACCCTGTGCTCGTGTCGTTGGCGGCCGGTTTCACCAAGTGGGACGGCATGAATCCGCCCGAGTTCGTTGGGCTGAACAATTACATCCAGATGGTTACTCAGGACTCGTTTTTCAGACTTGTCACCAAGAACACGTTTGCCTACGTGCTGACAAAGATACCTTTCACGGTCGTCATCGCCCTCATCGTTGCCCTGCTCACCAATCGCCACGGTCCTCTAAAGGTCTTTTTCCGCACGGCGTTCTATACCCCGGTGGTGACCTCGACGATCGCCGTCGCTATTGTCTGGCAATGGATTCTCGCCGGCCAGTATGGTGTGCTCAACTACTTCCTGAGCAAGGTGGGCATTAGCGGCCCAGACTGGCTGGCGGATACGTCCTGGGCCTTGATGGGTGTTGTGATCGTCAGTGTGTGGCAGAGCGTGGGCTATCCCATGGTCATATACCTGGCTGCTTTGCAGGGCATCCCCGAGGTGATGTACGAGGCCGCCGAGATCGACGGGGCCAATTCTCTGCAGAAGCTGCTCAAGATCACGATTCCACTCATCTCGCCGTCAACGTTCTTTATCATCATTCTGCAATTCATCAGCTCTTTTCAGATCTTTGGCTTGATCTACGTGATGACCGCAGGAACAGGAGGGCCGGCGAACGCGACCAATGTCTACATCCTCTATCTCTATCAGAACGCATTCGGCTGGTGGAAGATGGGCTACGCCTCCGCAATGGCGTGGCTCCTATTCATCATCATTGGCCTGACGACGATGATCCAATGGAAACTGCAGAAGCGCTGGGTGTTCTATGAATAGATCGACTCATCGTGACCATCGTCTGCCGAAAGCGTATTGAGTATACCCGGTGGCGGGGTCCAGCAGTATGGGGGTGAAATAGGCGAATGGCACAGGCAGCACACATGGAAACTGCACTCGCTCAAGCTAGATCCAGGCGACGTCTTCTCATCCGGACCATAGCGGTTGGCGTGCTGTACTATGCGTTTATGTTCTCTTTGGTCGTGGCTTTTGCCATGCCGCTTGTATGGATGCTCAGCACCAGTCTAAAACCCGAGTCGGAAGTAGTGAGGTTGCCGCCCAAGTGGATACCGAACCCCTTCCTCTGGAGCAACTATCCGGAGATGTGGCGATCGTCGCCGTTCGGGGCGTTCTATCGCAACAGTATCAAGATCGCCACCTTTAACGTGTGTGGCGTCCTTTTCTTCTCGTCCCTGGCAGGATACGCCTTTGCGCGCATCGAGTTTGTGGGGCGCGACATCCTGTTCTCCATCCTGCTCTCCACGATGATGATCCCGGGCGCGGTAACCCTGATCCCCCTGTACATCACGTTCAGGAACATCGGGTGGATCGATACCCACTACCCACTCTGGGTGCCAGGCATCCTGGCCAGCGTCTCGTCCATCTTCATGCTCAGACAGTTCTTCATGACCATCCCGCGTGAGCTGGAGGATGCGGCCAGGATCGATGGGTGTACGAATTTCGGTGTGTACTGGAAGATCGTGATTCCCCAGGTGAAGCCAGCTCTGGCGGCGGTGGGCATCTTTACTTTTCTGGGCTCGTGGAACTCTTTCATTGCACCATTGATCTTCATCAACTCTCTGGAGAAGCAGACGCTGCCTATGGGGCTGGCGCTCTTCCAGACAGAGTTCGCCACCAGTGTCTCCCTGACCATGGCCGCGGCCAGTGCGGTCACGGCTCCTGTCTTGATCATATATTTCTTCGCCCAAGGCTATTTCGTCCAGGGCATTACGCTCACCGGCCTCAAAGGCTAAACCGTGTCCGAGGCGGCCCCACGGCTTCGCGGAGACTGCCCGGGCACGCTTCTGTTCACCACAGCTCTGGCGCTTTCTCGGTTTCCACATCGATTGCCAACGGCTCGGCCCCGGGATGTATCGGAGAGGATCTAGTCGCCCTAGACTCCGGAAAGAGGCAAAGAAGAATGAAGGTCTATCATGAGCCTGAGCGAGACATCCCTGTCGCCCGCGACGTGGACGTGGTGGTCGTCGGTGGCGGCCCCGCCGGGCTGGCGGCGGCCATCGCTTCGGCGCGCAACGGCGCCAGCACCGTTTTGCTGGAGCAGTTCGGCTACCTCGGTGGCACAGCCACGGCTTCGTTAATGGCTTGCATCAACGGATTCCGCAATCAAGTTGAGCCCGACTTTACCCAGACCGTGCGCGGCATCGCAGAAGAGATCGTCCTGGAACTGAAGGAGCTGGGCGGCCTGGGGGTAAGCCCTTATCCGCAGAAGGCCTACCCCACTGAGCCGGGCCAGATGGAGTACAGTTATGCCATCGACACAGAGATGTTCAAGTACGTGACGCTGAGAATGTGTGTGGATGCCGGCGTTGACCTGATGTTCCACACCTACTTCTGCGATAGCATCGTCGAGGACGACGTGATTGAGGGCGTGATCGTGGAGAACAAGTCGGGCCGCTCGGCCCTCATGGCCAAGGTCGTCGTGGATTGCAGCGGCGATGGGGATGTAGCCTTCCGCGCCGGTGCGCCGTACTGGCAAGTGGTCAAGGACGAGGCACCGCGCCTCGTGGATGCCCTCATGTACCGCATCGAGTTCGGCGAGACGCGGCCCGACAAGCCGCATGCCTGCGATTTCGGTTCGCATGCTGTGGTCTGGGGCCCACGGGCAGAGCCGATAAGCGGCGTGGATGCCGATGATCTCTCCAAGGCAGAGGTCGCCACCCGGCTGCGGGTCTACGAGGATCTCAAGGATAAGCAGGCCCGAGAGCCCAAGCTCGCGGGCGCCAAGGTGATCGAGACGCCGCCGTTGTTGGGGATCCGCCAGACACGTTTCATCGAGGGGGAGTACAAGTTGACGGCCGAG
>DATKWG010000118.1:0-3382 GCA_035529675.1 Anaerolineae bacterium | reverse complement strand
ACGCCCAGAATGCGTGCGGGGGTCAACGTGGCCATCCGCAGCGCTTCCCTGAGAGAGATGCCCACCACCTGGACGACATGCTGAAGACACTGTCGGACCGTACTGATGGACCCGGCGAAGGCTTTTCGGTCAGGCGTGACGGCCACCCCAGCACCCTCTTCGACGATGGCTTTACTCCCCGCGACGGCATACTCTCCCGGTCCTATGCCCGATGCACGCATGGCGTCGCTGACCAGGCAGAGCTTCTCTGGACCCTTCATACGATAAGCGATCTTCACCAGGCTGGTGGGCAGGTGGTAGCCATCGGCGATGATCTCTCCGGTCAGGTCCTCTTCCACCAGGGCAGCTTCCAACATCCCCGAGTAGCGTTTGGGGCCGACGCGCCGCACCGTGGACATGCCGCTCCAAAGGTGGGTGACGTGGCGCATACCTGCCCGCATGGCCACGCACACCTGCTCGTAGAGAGCATCGGAATGTCCTCCGGCGACCAACACACCCCGCTGGCTAAGGTGAGTAACGATCTCCAGGGCGCCTTCTCTCTCTGGGGCGATGGTGAGCCGCACCAGGTCGCCGATGTAGGAGTAGAGCTTCTCTTTCTCTGCAGCGGTGGGCATGCGCAAGAGCTCGGGCGGGTGGGCCCCTCGTTGGGCGAGGCTGAAGAAAGGGCCTTCCATCTCGATGCCCAACACCCGTGCTTCCCCTGGCCCGGGGTCGCGCATCACCTCGCGGATGCAATCGAAGGCCTGCCAAATCTGAGGCAGGAGAGCACTGCTCGTGCTGGCCACAAAGCTGGTCGTCCCAGCGCGCAGGTGGCGGCGAGCCACAGCTCGCACCGCTTCGACCGTTCCATCGAGGCAATCGCCGCCATCCCCACCGTGCAGGTGGATGTCCACCAGCCCGGGGCAGACGATGTCGCCGTGGGCATCGATTCGCTCGACACCTTCTGGGATGGTCACCTGCTCTGGGCTCCCAACTTCGATGAACCGACCCTCGTCAACAAGCACCACGCCGCTGGGGATGATGCGCGTGGGTGTGTAGACCGCCCCGTTGACCACTGCTCTCATGGCTCCCCCTTTTGCACATCGCATTGGGCATCCGGTGGATCAGATCTCGTAATCGATGCCCAGACGGGGCAAGAGCTGTTGAAGAAAAGCGATGGATCGGCGCATTGCGTCGTCCATGTCGGGCAGACGCCCGATGTCGATGGCCACGTATCCAGTGAAGTGATGTTTCTTGAGGGCGGCGAAAACGCCCGCCCAATCTATACTGCCCTCGCCCAAGGCCCTGTGCTCGTTGGTCTTGCCGTCGTTGTCAGCCACGTGAAGGTACATGATCCGGCGGCCTAGCTTCTCCACACTGAGGGGCAGCATTTCTTTCTGGGCATGTTGGTGGGCGGTGTCCAGCACCGCGCCAAAGTTGTCGTCTCCCACGTGTTCCATCAACCGAAGAAGAGCGTCTGTGTTGCTGATCATCTCACCGACCCGTGGTTCCAGGCAAAAGGGCAGCCCGGCGCTCCGCGCGACCTGGGCACAATGCTTGAACGCGCTCACCAGGACGCGCCACTGCTCCGGCCAACTATAGTGCGGATCGACCTCGACGCGAAGCTCCAGCCCGTAGTCGAGCATCTCCTTATAGGGCTGCTCTCCCACGAACTTGAGCGCCGGGGTGTAGCTATCGATCTGAATGGTCGCACACTCAAAGAAGGTGGCCAGGTCCACCGCCACCCGGAAAAGCTCGTGGGCCTCGGCACGCTCACCCTCATCCAGACTGACAAGCTCGGGGATAACCGGACAGAAGTTGACCACCTGGAGGCTCCGCTCATCGCAGAGGGCCTTGATTGCGTGGCGTTGCTTCTGGAGCTCCAACAGATTGCCGTTGGCCGATGCCCCCTCGAGTTCCACATAGCGAAAGCCAAGCTCGGCCATCTCATTCAGTGCAGCGGGGATATCTGGCACGGCAACAGGATACCCATACTTGCTGATGGCATAGAGCCAGCAGCAGCTAATCTTCATCGAATCTGTCTTCATTCTTGCCCCCTTGAGAATGATGCTCCGTACCGCCGGGCCTTGGCTGCGCCGGGCGTGTGCCCAGGTTGAAAACCGTGGGCTAAGGCCAATGCAAGTCCCTTTGGGGCTCAACCTGAGCCCTCTTGGAGGGCTCTGACCTTGCTAAACGGGGCGCTTCAGCGCCTCGCGCGGATCCGTTCTCATCCCTGTGCCGCGTCATACGACGGGGTGTGGAGTACCTTCAGAGACGTGCGATCCTTCTCACTCAATGGCATTTCGTGGCTCCCTCTTGCCTATTCCTCGATCGCGGCCGTCTGCGAATTGATCTCGCGGATCAGTTTCGGGTCGAACTTTGGTTGGCGCTCGTAGGTGTAGAGGCCATTCACCTCTTGCTCGATGTCGTACAGTTGCGTATAGCAGCAGGCGCACATGCGAGGATGTCTGAGCAGGGTCTCTGTCAGGGTGCGATAGCGCGACAAGAACTCTTGGGGAGATTGCGGCCGCCTCGCTACTCCGCCATAGCCCCAGGCCTTTTCATCTCGCTGGCCAGGGCTCCACCAGATGCCCCCATACTCGCTGACGAAATAGGGCTGTCCCCGGTATGCGGCGTCAAGGCGTGGCCGATTGCGGAATGGCTCACCGCCACTGGCAAATGGCGCAAAGAGCGAGGCAAAGGTCTCTGGGTCCTGAGTGTAGTTGTGGACATCGTAGACGTCGGTTTCGACGTGCTGGTAGCCGCTGGTGTCGATCACTGGACGCGTAGGGTCGAAGGCCTTGGTCACGCGATAGACGTTGCCTACGACGGCAGGATCCTGGTTGGGCTGTGTCTCGTTGAAGGGGCACCAACCGACGATGGCGGGATGATTGTGGTCGCGGCGCAAGACCTCCAGCCACTGAGGCAGGAAGGTCCCCAGGGCCCGCGAGTCGCTCACGTCCAGTCCCCAACTGGCGAACTCGCCCCACACGAGATAGCCCAGACGGTCGGCCCAATAAAGGAACCGTGGCTCAAACACTTTCTGGTGCAGGCGCGCCCCGTTGAAGCCCAGCCCTTGCGAGATAAGGATGTCGTCGCGCAGGGCCTCGTCTGAAGGCGCGGTATAGATGCCATCGGGATAGAAGCCTTGGTCTAACACCAGGCGTTGGAACACGGGTTCCCCGTTCAGCAGTATGGCTGTGTCTGTCAGGGCAAGTGAGCGTAGTCCGAAGTAGCTCCTGACCGTGTCGCGGCTACCGCCGTCGGCCTCCAGGGTCAGATGCAGGTCATAGAGGGTGGGATGCTCCGGTGCCCAGGGCTGAGCATCCTCAAGCTGCAACACAACAAGGGCCCGTTGGCCGGCGAATCGGGTCCTCGCCTCAGCCACGGTCTCGTCGTGCAG
>DATKWG010000117.1:0-3364 GCA_035529675.1 Anaerolineae bacterium | reverse complement strand
CCCGATGATCGACCTCGTTCGCGACAAGATCGCGCCGCTCGTGGATGACCTGGAGATCATCGTGGTTGATGATGGCAGCTCAGACGATACTGCCGAGATAGTACGCCGAATCAGCAAAGAGGAGCCGCGAGTTCGCCTTGTAGAGCATCCGACTAACCAGGGATATGGGGCCGCTGTCCGGGATAGCATCTGGTGTGCCACCAAGGAGCTTGTCTTCACCACCGATTCTGACCGCCAGTTCGATCTCGGCGAGATGGCCCGCTTCTTGTCCCGCATCGGTGAGGCTGACATGGTCATTGGCTATCGCCACGCCCGCAGCGACCCCTGGCATCGCCGGTTTTTTGGCCACGGCTGGAGCTGGCTAGTCAACTTACTTTTCGGATACACCGCCCGCGACATAGACTGCGCCTTCAAGCTCTTTAGGCGGGAGATCGTGGATACCATTCAGGTCGATTCACGGGGGGCGATGTTCAGCGCCGAGTTCCTGGTGAAAGCAAAGGCGGCGGGCTTCAGAATCGTGGAAGAGCCGGTGAGTCACTACCCGCGCGTCGCAGGGAGCCAGACCGGTGCGCGCCCCGATGTCGTACTGCGCGCTTTCCGAGAGCTGCTCAGGCTGCGCTGGAGAATGTGGACGAGCAGGTGATATGCAAGACCTTGTGGATAGCAGGCCCACGCG
Organism: Anaerolineae bacterium; assembly: GCA_035529675.1. GTDB lineage: Bacteria > Chloroflexota > Anaerolineae > UBA1429 > UBA1429 > DATKWG01. The sequence goes on along the minus strand of DATKWG010000117.1, from coordinate 2,688 downwards.
GGGGGCAGGGCAGCCTTCGAGGGAGCACGAGTCATATCGCGTGCTCATGATCGCCCCCACCTCCTTCTTTGCCGACTATGGCTGCCACGTGCGGATTCTCGAAGAGGCCCGCATCCTGCAGAAGCTGGGCAGTCGGGTGACCATTTGCACCTATCACAATGGGCGGAACCCACCGGGCATAGATGTTCGCCGCACGGCAAGCATCCCCTGGCGAAAGGACTATGAGGTGGGCTCGTCTCGGCACAAGGTCGCTTTCGACGCCCTTCTCTTCCTTCGGGCCCTGTGGGCTATGTGGCAGGTCAAGCCCCATGTGGTGCACGCTCACCTGCATGAGGGTGCTCTGATAGGGCTGGTTCTGGCCAAGCTGTGGAGAGTGCCGCTCGTCTTTGACCTCCAGGGCAGCCTGACCGGCGAGATGATAGATCACCACTTCCTCTCTCCCAACGGACCATATCTCGGCCCGATCCGCAGACTGGAAGAGCTCATAGACCAGGCAGCCCCGCGAATACTGACCAGCTCGACTCACAGTGCTGAGCTCTTGGCCACCGAGTTCGGATGCTCGCGGCAGAGCATCACCACCGTGCCCGACTGCGTCGATACCGACAGTTTCAAGCCCCTCCACAACCAGGATGAACGGCTGAGCCTCAAACGCGCATGGGGCATCCCCACCCAACGCACAGTTGTGGTCTACCTTGGCCTGCTGGCCGATTACCAGGGCACTGACCACCTCTTAGAGGCAGCACGCACCATATGCAGTCATCGAGATGATGTGCATTTCCTGATTGGGGGATACCCCTACACGGATCACTATCGCCGGCTCGCGGGGGCCATGGGCCTGTCAGACCATGTGACCTTCGCCGGGAAGGTGCCCTATGAGGATGCGGCGCGCCTGCTCTCGTTGGGTGATCTGGCGGTGTGCACCAAGTTGTCCAAGACCGAGGGCGCGGGAAAGCTGCTCAACTACATGGCCATGGCCCTGCCCACGGTGACTTTCGACTCCAAGGTCAGTCGCGAGTACCTGGCGGAGTATGGCGTTTACGCCACACGCGCCGATAGCAGCGACCTGGCCCGCGGCCTGGAGATGCTTGTGGACGATCCACAGCGGAGAATGGAATTGGGTGCTGCCCTGCGTCGCCGGGCCCAGGAGCGGTATTCCTGGGATGTTGCCGGGCGTACCATCCTTCAAGTGTACGCATCGATGGTTCATTAGACCCTTGTGTCGCCCACTTGCTGCAAGGGACAGCGCAAATCATGCTCCGCAATGCTGCCTCAACAAAGGTGCCTGTTGCGCTGCTCATCGTCCTGGCGCTGTCTGGCCTCGAGAGGGAGATGGTATCCACAGGGGGTCCGACCCTGAGTTCCACCCCCGCAGTGTGTCTGAACGAGCTGTTGCCGAAGCCTTGTGGAGAGAACTCTGAAGAGTTCATCGAGCTGTACAATCCCGCGATCGTGACGGTCGTCATAAGTGGATGGGTCTTGAGGGCGGGGATCAACTGTTCCATCGATCAGTCGACCCCCTACACCCTGTCGGAAGGCACCGTCATCAGCGGCACGAGCCATATGGTGTTGTCGCATACTCTCACCGGACTCTCCTTGCCCGACGCGGGCGGATGTGTGTACCTGCTCGATGACGGCGATAGCGAGATGGATCGGCATTGGTACCAGGGCTCTGACCAGTGCGCTATCGGTCGCTGCCCCGACGGCAGCAGCGTATGGCAGGACAACCTGCCCCCCTCGCCGGGAGAGGCCAATACCTGTTCGACAGTGACGCCAACGCCTTCGCCGACGGCCACTCCCACCGTGACGCCCAGTCCATCAGTCACGCCCACACCCACTGCCACAGCGACGGGCACACCCACTGCCACACCGACCGCGACGCCCTCCGCCACCAGCACCCTCACCCCCACAGCAACGGCATCCGTGACGCCCAGCCCCACGCTGAGTGTGCTCGGGCGGGTCTGCCTCTCCGAGTTCTTGCCCGCGCCGAACGCTGTGGATTGGGACGGCGACGGGTACAAGAACCGGTATGACGAGTGGATCGAACTGCACAACGATTCGCCGGAGGACCTTGACCTCGGGGGGTGCATGCTCGAGGATCGTACTGGTGGGTTCGTCTTTCCCGTGGGGAGGCGCCTCCAGGCCGGTGCGTATGGCGTCTACTATTGGCGAGAGACAGGGATTACGCTCAACAACGATGGAGACAGCGTCCGCCTGCTTGCCCCTGACGGCACCCTAGTGGACACCTTCGATTACGAGCACACCGACTATGATCTCTCCTTTGCTCGTCTAATGGGCTGTAGCGGGGGATGGGTAGGCGGCTGGCCTCCCTCGCCGGGAGAGCCCAATGGCGCGCTGCTGTTTCTCCCGTTGATCGTACGTGCCCAGGGGTGACTGGCACAGGCTGTGAAAAGGAGCAAAGATGGAATCGAGTGTCGATCAAGAATGGGGGACCGCAGGTTTTGCACACCACCTTGGGGATCTCTTCCTACTTGAGGCGGGGCTTCTGAGTCAGTTAGTTGATATGGAACTCAAAGGCAGAACAAGCAAGTGCAAACTGCTGATGCGCTCGATATGTGAAACGGGCCGCAGTATGTGGATCTTGGCCTCAGGCGGGCGACTAAATGACTGCATGATTCTTTCGCGCGCACTTCTGGAAAAGACTGTCACGTGTTGCTATCTCATGGTGTG
>DATKWG010000116.1:0-21043 GCA_035529675.1 Anaerolineae bacterium | reverse complement strand
GGGCCAAAAGGTCTCGTGCGAATCAGCCCCCTTGGAGCTACCCGCAAGGCCAGCGCGGTCAATTGCGGCAGACCTGTGGGGCACTTTGGTCTTCCGCCGGACGATCCAGGCTAGGGTTTCAAGTCCGGGTTGGCTGGCCCGTAGTGTCGGAGCATCACCATGGGATCGGTCTCGCTCGGGTTGCCCACCACCACGCCGCGACGCGCCGCCTCTTCGGTCACAAAGAACTCGTCGCTGGTGAGCTGGCCGAAGCGAATCAGGGTCGGCGTCTCAATCGGCCAGCTGTTCAGCGTCCCATGGCCCTGCAGCAGGATCAGCCCGTAGCAGGCCTGGTCCACGAGGGTCACGCGCCGGCCGGGCAGAATCGTCGTTTCCTTGGCACTGAAATGGGGACTGCCGTAGGTGATCCACATGTCCACGCAGCCCTGGCTGGTCATCTCATCCACAGGAAGCACGGGCCTGGGCAGTCTGAAATGGTGTTTGTGGAAGTCAGGGTCAAGGTTGGCATCCCAGTCAAGCATGTTCGCGATGTATTCCAGGTCTTGCTGGTGCTCCTCGGGAACGTCTTTGACCAGGAGGTCCCAGCCGATGGGCGCGTCATTGGCCAAGGACTGGAACATGGCAAAGACGTCGCTGGCAACCTGCGGTTCATAGGTGCAGAGGCTACCCGGCGCGTGAAGAACCCCTGCCGGCACATCCCAACCCGTCCCAAGCTCCAGTTTGTAGGCCACGGAGAAGTTGAGGATCTCGTTATCTCCCTGATCCCAGCTCTCCAGGCAGCCTATCACCTCTTGGCGAGTTGTCCCCGGTCGCAGTCCGAAGAAGGTATAGGGGAACTTGCCGGTGTGGTTGTTGAGCTGCACCGGGAAGTAGTAGGCTTCGGGCTTGGCAATGCGAGACACGCGGGCAGCATCCTTGGCCATCTGATGCATGTGGTGAGGCAAGGCGCCCATGTTGTCAAAGAACTTGGAGTACATGGGCCAGCCACCATGCGCGCTCACAAGCCTTTCGCCGATGATCGACTCTCCACAAAGGGCGATGGCGTCGCGCAGCAGCACCTTTTGCGTCTCGCCACCATCCTGAGCCACGATGTAACTCAAGCCCTCGTCGGGCAGAGTCTCGGGCCCGTTATCTGCCTGCGTGGTGGATGAGAGCCAACGCTCGTCGATGCCCCCGCGATGAGCGCCAAAGGCATAGTAGTCATCGGGGTGCAGCTTGATCCTGCGACCGGGCACGCACATGACGCGCGGCACCCAGGCGGGCGCCAGGCGCAAGACGCCCGCGCCCTGGTTCAACGCCAGGTCAACGATGCTCTCGACGTTCATGTCCACCCCTCACGAGCACTGTAGTTCAGGCGCTATCTGGCTCATTCCTGGCTGCCTCGACCGCCCCCGATCCAGCGGATGATCAGCATCAGCAGGGCGGTGATCCCTACCCCTGCTCCAAAAGCTCTGGCGACGTCGCGCAGATAGATCTTGAGCAGGTGGTCGGCCCGGGCCCGCGACGCCCGTGCAGCAGCCTCGCGGGCGCGTGATGCTGACTCTGCTATCTGTTGTGCGAGCTCGGGGGCGTCCCTGTCGTCGGGGGAGAGCTCCAGCACCCGCGCGGCTCTGGCCTGTGCCTCAGCCCAGTTCCCCTTGCGGGCATAGACTTTGGCCAACAGAGAATGGGCAGGAGCAAAGTTTGGCCGGTGCTCGATAGCCACCAGCAACTTGTCACGGGCTTGGTCGAGCTTCTCTTCCCGCGCAAGGGCCAGGGCCTCATTATAGTAGACGGCGTGCCCATAGGCGAGACGGGCCAGGGCCGAAAGGTCCTGCTTGCAGTCTGGGCACACGGGAGTGTCGAGAGAGACCGTACCACCACAGTATGGGCAGGTGATCACCTGATCGTTCATGGGAATGTTGCACCTTTCACAGATCCAGGGAACAGCGGGATCGACAGTTGCTTTGGCACACGTTCCCGCACGAGGCGCGTTGACCTAGTCCTGGCCGGTCTGATCCGCAGCGACAGAATCAGGTCCGCCAGCGACTATCACTTTGGCACGGCGGAGGAGGCCGTATGCCCAGGTATACCCGATTTGCTCCTCGCGTAGGACGGTGTTCGCCGGAACGTCCTCTTGCACATCAGTCCCCACAGCATCGCTGGTCTCTGGGTCGAGCGGCTCCCCGATGGTGTTGATGGGTGCCACTTGATGGTACTTGAGGATCTCCATCAGCTTCTTGCCCAGCGCTACCACGCTGCGTACCATGCCTGCCTGCTGTGCGTTGGTGATGACACCCCAGCGCTCGATGATGTGGGTGATGTCATCCGTCAGCGAGGCCACCTCGAGCAACACCTCACCCAAGTCGGCAAGAGCACTGAGACGCTCGTCGGCCAGCGACCGTTCGAGCTTCCCCACATGGTGCAATAACTTCTTCATGGCTGTGGCGGGGTCCGCATCCACCGCCGCTTGTGGCACCGGAAAGAAGGGTTCGTCAAAACGGTATTGGTCGGCCATCACTCCCCCACTTGCCTTCGAGACCACAGGAAACACTGTACCCATGATAATAGTCGAACACTCTGGCGCTGTCAAGCACGAAGGAGGAGGGCTGTTGAACAGGTTCAGGTCGAGGCAGGGACCAAGTGCGCACGCAGCCACGATGCTCAGCTATCATGTTCATCGTCCGACCATAACGCGCAAACCACGAACGTGTTGTATCACACGGGCAGGATATGCGGCAGATGAGCGACTTCTGCGCAGCCACGGATGCCATCAAGCCGGACGCCCTTCAACCGACAGGGAAGGAGCAAATGGAATGGAAACTCTTTTGCAGTGGGGTCTTGATCTTATCGTCTCCATCCAGGGCGTTCGCGGGCCGGTCTTGGACAGCATCTTTCGGGCCCTGACTTTCACCGGAGAGGAGCAGTTCTACCTGGTTCTCTTGCCCCTGCTCCTGTGGTGCGTGGACTATGGACTCGGCGTGCGTGTGGCCGTCCTGTTGATGTTGTCGAGCTACCTCAACGTGGATCTGAAGGACCTGTTGCAGCAGCCGCGCCCCTACCATCTCAACCCAAGTGTGGGGATCTCCTCGTCACCAGGGTACGGGTTGCCCAGTGACCACGCCCAGTCGTCCATTGTCGTGTGGGGCACCATCGCTTCCTGGGTACGCAAGACCTGGCTCTGGGTGGTGGCCATCGCGTTGATGGTGCTGGTTGGCTTCTCGCGGGTCTACCTGGGCGTGCACTTTCCCACGGATGTGCTGGCCGGCTGGACACTCGGCGCTGCCTTGCTCGCCCTCTACCTGGCCCTGCAACCCGGCGTCGTGAAGAGGCTGGCCGAGCTGGGCCTGGGCGCACAGGTGCTGCTGGCGCTGGCCGTACCCCTGGCGCTACTTCTCGTCCATCCGATCAAGGACACCACCACCAGAATGGGAGCACTGGCGGGCATGGGTGTGGGCCTGGTCCTGACGCACCGCTATCTTTCCTTCACGGCCGGTGGCCCCTGGTGGCAGCGGGTTGTGCGTTTCCTCATCGGCGGTGCGATCGTGTTCGCGCTCTACCTGGGCCTGAGCGGCATCTTTCCCGGAGAAGAATCATCGCTCCACATCATCTTCCGCTTCGTGCGCTATGGTCTGGTCAGCCTGTGGACCACTCTGGGTGCACCGTGGCTATTTCTTCTGCTGAAGCTGGCGCCCAAAGCAGAGGCGCACCCCTGGCCGCAACCGGCACCGTGAGACTCGCGGCTGCCCCAGCGAATGGGACATCAGCTAAGCGAGCGACGGCCGTGAGCTGACCGTAGGCCTGGTCACAGTGCACGAGCCGGCGTTGGCCCTCGATTCTGATTATGTCGAGCAGCCAAAGCTCTTGGAAGAGTGGGCTGCACAGAATGGCCGGGCAGGATCCTGAGGTCGTGCGCACTGGTCGGCTGCCTTCCCCGTATCGACCACCCTGGCCTTTGTGCTCGCGACTGGGAAGTGGTATCATGAGGCTGGCCAGGCGCACACGAGCATCCGGCCTTTGGAAATCGACGCGACCTGCTCCATGATGGCAAGAACCTGCCATGTCCTGATAGTTGCGGAGACCGGCTTGGGCTGCTGAGGCGCGCGTTCTTGTCGAACACCCAGCGCATGTGCTCCGCTGGCGATTCGAGCACCCAACCGGTTGAGAGGTCGATCTGTGAACCGAAGAGGCCTTCTTCTTGCCATTGGCCTGACCCTGGCCGTCATAGCAGTCGCCGCAGTCGCCCTGGTGTCGAGAAAGGCGTGGCAGGCCAGAGAAGCGTGGTCTCCCGCGAGCCCAGTGCTACCATTCCCCTCGCGTCTCCCATCTCAGTCGCCGACCCAGGACCATCCACTTCCGCCCGCAGCGCGCGAGTCAGCGCCACCTGTCTACCCTCTGGCCACCACGCGCTCGCCGACGCCAGGTGCGTCGCCGCCTCAGGAACGGCTCTACTTCCCCAGCATCAGCAGCGCCCATCCGACGGCAACGAGCGTGCCCGTCGCCCTGGCCACACCCCGCCCCAAGCCAACACCCACCCCCACGCTACCCTGGCCGGCGCCTTTAGCCGCACCGGGGAGGAGCAAGCTGGGAATCCACGTGCAGTGGAACTGCTCTCACGACATCATGGAGTTCATCCGGCTGATGAAGCCGATCCTGGTCAAGTCGGCCGGCGATCTCGGGTTCCTGGCAGAGACCAAGGAGGCCTCGCCTTCGACTGTAACCATGGCCCGCTTCACTGGGCATGAACAGAGACAAGCCGGGGATCCCATACAGGCGGCGCGAGCCTTCGTGAATGCCCATCTGGAGGAATACCTGAAGCATCCGGCGGTGGACTATTGGGAAGGATACAACGAGCCCGACGTACGTGGTCGAATGGCGTGGTACGCCGCTTTCGAGGTCGAACGCGTCCGCCTGATGGCCCAGCATGGCCTTCGCGCGGCGGTGGGCGGCTTTTCCACCGGCGTGCCCGAATGGGAGGATTTCGAGGCCTTCTTACCCGCCATTGAGGCGGTGCGAGAGCACGGAGGCATCCTTACCCTGCACGAGTACGATGCTCCAGTCATGGATCGCTCGGTGGGCGCGGGGCTGCCCGGTCGCCCAGGGAGCCCCGATCGAGGGGCGCTTGCTCTTCGCTATCGCTGGTGGTATGAGGACTTTCTCAAGCCCCGTGGACTGGTGGTGCCTCTGGTGATCTCGGAGGCGGGCATCGATGGAGGCATACCCAATCGCCCTGGACCTGCGGGCAAGGGATGGCAAGATTTCGTGGGCTACTGGTCGGAGGTGGGCCTGGGCGACGATGGCATCCAGACCTATCTGCAGCAGCTCGCCTGGTACGACGAGCAGTTGCGGCAGGACGACTATGTGATCGGTTTTGCCGTCTTCACCGCGGGCGCAATGAATGACGATTGGAGGAGCTTTGACATCACCAGCATCCTCCGCCACATTGCCACCTACATTCTGGTGCCTGCCGCCTGACCGCCGAGCCAGGCTCCCCCGACGCGGGGAATGTTGCCGCAGGTCGAACCTCCCCGCACGATGGTCCGTCGGACCGCCGCGATAGGTGCGCCCTATGCTTCAGGCCCCGGGGCACGCAGCGCCCTGGCCGAACCCAGCTCACACCCCCAGTTCCGATCTGCTGCGTATGAAGCTCAGCAGGCTATCGCGACTGATCATGCCCACGAGTTTCCCATCCTCCAGCACGGGCAACTGGTTCACCCCTTCAGCGGTCATCTCCGAGAGGGCGTTCCAAAGGGGTGTCTCGGGGGCAACGACCCGAAGCTCGGCCAAGGGAGTGAATACATCGGATACGTGCGTGGTGGGCCATTGCTGCCTGGGCACTCCCCGCACGTTGTGGATGGTCAGGAGCCCGAGGACGTTGTCGCGCGTACCCACCGTGAAGCAACGCCCAGCACCTCTCAGCAGGTACTGCCCCACCAACAGGTCCAGGGTGAGCTGTGGCGGCAAGGTCTGGCAGTCACGGTTCATTACCTCGCCCACCGCATGGCCGTCCAAGAGGCTTCGTAGCGTGAGCTGAAGCTGAGCGCTGCGGGCGGCGTTCTCCAGAAAGAGCCCGACGAAGGCAATCCAAACGCCGCTTACCCAGTCCCCCAGAAAAGCGCGAACCATCCCAGAGAGGATAAAGATATAGGCCACTGCCTGCCCCACCCTCGACGCCCACCGCGTTGCCCAGGCCAGGTCCTGGCGTGCGCCCCACAGAACGGCTCGCAGTACGCGGCCGCCGTCCAGGGGAAACCCGGGAATCAGGTTGAACAGGGCCAGGCTCAGGTTTGCCCCCGCCAAGAAGAGGGTGAGCGCCGCCAGTGGCTGGCTGCCATTCCGGAGAAGCAATCGCAGCGCCCCCAGCAGCGCGCTGAGTACCAAGCTCACCAAAGGCCCCGCCGCGGCCATGAGCAGCTCCTCGCGAGGTGTGCCGGGCTCATCGGCTATGTTGGAGACACCGCCAAAGAGGAACAGGGTGATGTCTTTGACCGGTATGCCTTGAGAGCGGGCGATCAGCGCATGACCCAGCTCGTGCAGCAACACCGAGGCGAAAAACAGCAGGCCGGTAACCAGGGCCATGAGCCAGGTGAGCTGCGTGGACCAAGAGGGGTACATACCGGGGAAATAGCTGGCGGCCAGGCTCCAGGCAACCCACACAAAGATGACCAACCAGCTCGCGTCGATACGCACCGGGATACCGGACACCTTGCCCAAGCCGAGTCTGCTTCTGGTCACTTTGGCACCTCCCTAGTATGCACACGAGCCGCAGACATTGTACAGCGGACTTTGATTCCTGGCAACCAGCCGTCCCGCCGGCATGGCCCACGTCCCGGCAGCCAAACATGCGCTGCTGCGACAGAAGCCCCAATTCAGCCCCGGTCGGGAGATTGCATGGCCATTCGACATCTTGCTCCTGACTGCCGGACTGGTCTCAGGTCAACTGTCCCGATGTGGGTGGGTTAGTTGTGCAGGAAATCCTGTTGTTCAGCATGTTCACCAAGAACCCCCTCCCGCGCTGCTTGTTGCGCCCCGGCAAGGGGCGTCTCCCGTCCCGTGGCTGTTCTCAAGCGTCATCGCTCGACGAGAGCCGGCCCTGGAGGGGGTGTGGACAACTGTGGATAACTGCCGGCATCGCGGCGTTGACAAGATATCAGGTAGGGGATATTATAGTTCTGATATGTTGCCTTGATACTACTCTATGCAAGTACCTGGGCGCCGCATGGCAGCACAGGCGAATCCAAGGGCAACGGCGCATCTCCCGTTCGCCCTGTGTCTCTGACATGGCGGTGCCCTGACGACCCGTTGGCAAGGGAGGCTACGCACGATGGCTACCATTCGCATACCTGGCGGGCCGCGAGGAGTCCTGCTGGCCAAGCTGATGACCCAGCACAATCCGGAGAGCCAATGGCGCCAATCGGGCGCGGGCATCGAGATAGAGGGCCCGCGCCTGCAGCTCGATCGCTGGATGGTAGAAGAGGCCTATTGGCCAGGCTCTCCACCCGGCGCCGTGGCCCTGGACCGTTTCATGCGTCACTTTGTACGGGCCGACCCCAAGACAGTGCGCCTGGCCTCGCCCGAGCGCATCATCGTGGAGGAAGAGCCAGAATCGGAACAGCCCCTCTTGGTGCGCTTTCCGGCTACGCTCAAGGCACGCCTGGCCACCATGGCCGAGGCGCTGAGCATGAGCCAGAATGAGCTGGTGGTCCGGGCTGTTGAGGACTTGGTCTCTTTCGCCGAGGAGATCACTCGCCGCACGCCCATCGGCCAATGAGAGCGCTGACGTGGGCTCCTGCACATTTACGGCGAACTACCGTATCCCGTCGGCAACCGCGATTTGACTCCGGAGCCAAGTGCGGCTATTATCACTGTGAATCGGCCAAGATTGCTGCGTGATGGCTCCTATTCCAGAATCCAACGTGTCGTCGCTAAGGCCAATCCAGGACCGCATCACAACCGCCTCGCTACCCCGATTCCCGCCCATCGCCCACCGTTATCTATCGCTGCCTGCCGCTGCCGGCGCGTCTTGGCGCCTTGGCTGCCGGTCCCGTGCGGAGCTGCCCCCTTTCTGTAGGGGTCGTGTTCTCGGCTGGCCCTTCGGCAGAGGCATCTTGAGAACCCGATCTATCGCCAGTGGGTTCATCTCTATCGATGGCGTAAACGGAGATACTCTCGAGGAGGTTCAACCATGGGCCATCAGCCTGAGCAAAGGGAACACGGACCGACAGTCCCGGGGAGACGCCCAGACCGGTCTGGCAAGGAGCAGGTGGTCTTTATCCTGCAGTTGGCGTTGGTCCTCAGTATGGTGAGTGCCTACGTCGTAGGGCTCTTCTTACTCTATCGCCTGACCGGTAGCGCGATGTGGGCCGCACTCGCCATATTCCCCGTCATCGCAGCCGCGTGGTTCTGGGGCCTCCGCCCTGCGCTCCTCGCCGCGTTGCCCTGTTGCCTGCTGAGCGGCCTGCTGGTGAGTCTGGCGCAGCCTTCACAGTGGAAGGTGATTGGCCAAGCCCTTTTGGTTTCGTTGGCTGTCTGCTTGCCGGCTGGCGCGGTTGTAGGACGACTCCATGACCTGGGGGAACGGCTCAGGGATCAGATCTCCGAGCGCAAACGCGGGGAGGAGGCGCTGCGGGAGAGCGAGGTCAAATGGCGCACTTTGGCGCTAAATGCTCCTGCTGTCATTCTAACCATAGACCGTGATGGCATAGTACAGTTTCTTAATCGTGCTGTGGGGGAATACACGCCCGAGCAAGCGGTCGGAACAAGTGCTTATGACTATGTCTCGCCTGACCAACGCGAGACGATGAGAAGATCCATTGAACAGGTTCTTGAGACGGGGCAACCTGGCAGCTACGAGATTCTAGGGGCAGGACCACAAGGGCCAGATACTGCGTGGTATGAGACTCACCTTGGGCCCGTGCTGTACAATGATCAGGTCACTGCTGTAACCCTGGTTTCCACAGACATCACCGAGCGCAGGAAGGCACAAGAGCAACTGCGCCGACACGCCGACGAGCTCGCTCAGCGCAACGAGGAGATCAAGCGCTTCGCCTACATCGTCTCCCACGACCTGCGCGCCCCCCTGGTCAACCTCAAGGGCTTTTCAGGCGAGCTTCGCCGGGCTTTGGGGGTGGTTCGGGACGCGATGGAGGTCGCCTGGCCTCACCTTGGCACTGAACAGCGCCAGGTAGTGACCAGGGCTCTGCAGGAAGACGTGCCCGAGGCCCTGGGGTTCATCGACGCCTCGGCAACACGCATGGATCAGTTCATCGGTGCTCTGCTCAGACTGTCACGTATCGGGCATCGCGATCTCAGTCTCACACCGATCGACATGAACGCGCTTGTCGAGGAGACTCTGCAGACCCTGGCCCACCAGATCGAGGAGGGCCAGGCGCAGGTGACCGTGGCCCCTCTGCCCCAGGTGGTGGCCGACCGGACCTCGATGGAACAGATCATGGGCAATCTGTTGAGCAACGCGGTCCAGTACCTGGATCGGGACCGTCCCGGCGAGGTAGTGATCAGCGGCGAACGTGGCCAAGAAGAAACCGCCTTCCGCGTGCGCGACAACGGGCGAGGGATTGCGGAGGACGATATGGACAAGGTGTTTGCGCCGTTTCGCCGGGCCGCCAGACAGGATACCGCAGGGGAGGGAATGGCCCTGGCCTATGTGCAAGCTCTCGTCCGGCGACATGGCGGCAGGATTTGGTGTGAATCTGAGCTGGGGGTGGGGAGCACGTTCACCTTCACCATCTCCGACCACCTCGAAAAAGGAGGCGGCCATGAATAGGGCGCACGATGTGACCATCCTCCTCGTGGAGGATGATCCGGGTCATGGGCGCCTCATCGAGAAGAACCTGCGTCGCTCGAGCATCACCAACGACATCGTCACCGCGACCAATGGACAGGTCGCGCTCGACTACCTGTATGGAGAGGGCGACTATGCGGGGAACGAAAGGGTCTCTACTCTGTTGGCGCTGCTCGACCTGAATCTGCCGGTGCTCGACGGCTACCAGGTGCTTGAGCGCGTGAAGGCCGACGATCGCACGAAGCGCATCCCCGCGGTGGTCCTCACCACCACCGACGACCCTCGCGAAGTGTCACGCTGCTACGATCTGGGCTGCTGCGTATACGTGACCAAACCAGTGGACTATCCCCAGTTCGCCGAGGCTATCCGGAGACTGGGGTTGTTCCTATCGATAGTCACCGTTTCGAACGGAGAGTGAGCACCATGGCCGAACCCAGCGCCATCCGTATCTTGTACATGGAGGACGATCCTGGCCTGGCCCGTCTCTTTCAGACGAGACTGCAGCGGGAGGGGTACGTGGTTGACCTGGCCCGCGACGGTCAGGAGGGCCTGGACATGTACGCCCAGATGTCTTACGATGTGGTGGCCGTGGACCAGGTTATGCCCGTGTGTGAGGGGTTGGAGGTGATTCGGCGCATGGCATCCCAAGGCCCCCTGCCACCCACGATCATGGTCACCGGCTCTGGCAACGAGAGGACTGCCGTGGAGGCCATGAAACTGGGCGCGCGCGACTATGTTGTCAAGGACGTGGATGGTGGCTACCTGGAATTGCTGCCCACGGTGATCGAGAGGGCGCTGGCACAGGAGCGCCTGGAGGCACAGGCGCGACGGGCAGAGGAGGCCCTGCGCGAGAGCGAGGAGCGACTGAAAATACTCTTTGAGTACGCGCCGGACGGCGTTTATTTGAACGACCTCAAGGGCACTTTCATCGATGGCAACAGGGCTGCACAGGAATTGGTTGGATATGAGAGGAGCGAGCTGATCGGGCAGAGCTTTCTGAAGCTGAAGCTGCTATCTGCGAGGCAGATCCTGAGGGCGGCCGCCCTTCTGGCCCGCAATGCCCTCGGACGACCCACCGGCCCCGACGAGTTCGTCTTGAACCGAAAGGATGGTACGAGGGTTCCGGTGGAGATACGCACGTATCCGGTAAAGATCAAGGGCCAGACTCTGGCGCTGGGCATCGCCCGCGACATCACCGAGCGCAAGCGACTCGACGAGGAGCGCGAGAGACTGATCGTCGATCTCCAGGAGGCGCTGGCCAGAGTGCGGACCCTGAGAGGGATGCTGCCCATCTGCGCTGCATGCAAAAAGATACGTGATGACCAGGGCTACTGGCAGGCGGTAGAGCGCTACATCAGCGAGCATTCTGAAGCAGAGTTCTCTCACGGCCTCTGCCCAGAGTGCATGGAGAAGCTCTATCCAGAGCTCTACGAGGAAGACGAGTCGATTGCTTCCGGGCCAAACGGCTCCGGCCACGGGAACTGATTGGGTCTTGGAAGGGCAACCTGCGAGCACATAATCCGAAAGGGAGGTCCACTTATGACCGGTTCTCGACAACGGGTGATGGCCGCAGTCAACCACCGAGAGCCCGATCGGGTGCCCCTCGATCTTGGGGGCCACCGTTCGTCGGGAATCATGGCCATCGCCTACAACAAGCTCAAACAGCACCTGGGCATCACCACCGGGGACATCTATGTCTACGACTTTGTGCAGCAACTGGCCATCATAGAGCCCGAGGTGATGGATCGCTTCGGCGTGGACACGATCGAGCTGGGCCGAGGATTCAGCTCAACCCCCGACGACTGGCGCGACTGGGTGCTCCCCGACGGCACCCCCTGCAAGATCCCCGCCTTCATCCAACCGGTCAAGGTCGGCGACGATTGGCACGTCTACCATGATGACGGAACCCTCATCGCCATTCAGAAGGATGGTTGCCTCTACTTTGAGCAAACCTGCTTCCCCCTGATGGGCAGCGACGACGCCTCCTTCGATGATCTGGCCGCCCCCCTGGAGAAGGTGATGTGGTGGTCGCTGGGTTCTCCTCCCGCGCCAATCGGCTATGACCCAGAGGGCCTCCGGAAGCTGGCCGCAGGGGCCAGGGCACTGCGCAGTTGCACGGACCGGGCGATCATCGGGCTTTTCGGGGGCAACCAGTTGGAGATCGGCCAGTTCTTGTTCCGCAACGACAACTTCTTCCTTCTCCTGGCCGCCGAGCCTGCCCGTGCCCATCGCTTCCTGGACAAACTCGTCGAGTTGCATCTGGACAACCTGGACAGGTTCCTATCGGCCGTGGGGCCCTACATCGACATCATCCTCTTCGGAGATGACCTGGGCATGCAGACCGGACCGCAGGTCTCCCCCCGTATGTATCTTGAGTTCTTTCAGCCTCGCCAGAAGCTCATGTGGGAGAGCGCAAAGCGCCTGGCTAAGGTGAAGGTGATGCTCCACTCCTGTGGGGGCCTCTATCCTCTAATGCCCGGGCTCATCGAGGCGGGCCTAGACATCATCCAGCCGGTTCAGACCACCTGCTCTGACATGGAACCGCAGCGGCTGAAACGAGAGTTCGGCCGCGACATATGCCTGTGGGGCGGCGGCTGCGACACACGCGAGGTCTTGCCCTGGGGCACGCCGGAGGAGGTGGCAGAGGACGTGCGCCGGCGGGTGAGCATTCTCGGCCCGGGGGGAGGGTTCGTCTTTCAGCAGATACATAACGTCATGGCCGACGTGCCCCCGGAGAACATCGTGGCCATGCTCGATGCGGTGAACGGCTGACGGCGCGAGCAGGCCCCGCCAGGGAAACCCCCACTGCGAGCTCGGCCTACTGCCTGGCGATGAGCTGCAGGGGCCCGCTCAAGACGACGAAAACAGTGCACGCGATCGATCCCCGCGCTGCTCTTTCCTGGCTATGGCCGGTCAGGGCATCGTCGGCCTGTCCTCGGTCCACAGCACCCACTTGCCACTTTCGCCGTAAGAGATCGCCTTTCTCAGCAGGGCCATGCTATCGGTGACACAGCCGTGGCCAGCCAGCAGGATGTCGGGTGGGGGCATGACCGCCAGCTTCCGAAGGCTCTGCAACACCTGCTCCTGGTTGAATCCCTGGTCGCCGCACCAGCCCAGCCCGCCATCGATCTGAACCAGATCGCCGGTGAAGAGGCAGAGTCTGCCATCTACCTCGAGGCGATAGCTGGCGCTGCCGGGCGTGTGTCCCGGCGTCAGCACCGCGATGGGCCTGAACTCGCCCACCGACAGGAGGCCATCGGCGTCAAAGATAACATCCGCGTCCTCGGGCGAGTCGAGATGCTCGGCAGCGTAGGCCGAGCAGGTGGTCAACGCGCCCTGATTCTCGAACTGAGTCAGGCCGCCGGCGTGGTCAGCGTGTCCGTGAGTGACCAGGACGTGGCTGATGGGCTTCTCTGCGAACGCGTAGCGCTCGGCCGTCGCCCTGACAAAGGGCCACGATTTCCCGCTGCCCGCGTCCACAGCCAGGACAGACGTGGGTCCCACGATGAGATAGACGTGGCAATCAACGGATGGGGCCTTTCCCAAGGGGGGATCCTGCCCCACCACGAAGAGGTGCTCTGAGAGTTGCTCACTGTAGTAGCGTAAGTGGGCCATGATGCCTCCTCTTGTCCTCGGGCCCCTTGTGGGCGGGGCAAGCGCATCTCCTCTGCTCGCCCGCACAGTGACAGGCGCAGCCACGCGCCGCGACCCAAGCTCAGAAGCTGGTTCCGGCCCTGGACTGACTGGCCCAAGCGCGGCTTCCAGCCTGCTGTGCTGGGCAATAGCCCTCTATCCTGAGGGTGGCCGAAGACGTTTTCGAACTGCGGTTCGGTCGCCCTCGCGCTTCACGGCTGCACCGCGATGATCTTTGAGAACAGAACCGCGCCGAAGCACTGGTCAGCGCTGGCGCATAGCTGCCACTTGCTGATGTATGTTCCGGGGTCGTCTGGAGCTTTCATCCTCACCGACACCTGCACGGTCTCACCCGCTTTGGCCGGCGGCACCGGCGCGGACTCTGACTCGCTCAACCTGTCACCGCCGGCAGGCCTCAGAGCAAAGCCCGGTTGCCAATCGCACGTGCCGTTGTTCTCTATCGCCCATGTCTTTGTGAATTCGGTACTGAAGGCGATTTTGGAATTGTCTGGTATGGTGACGTCGCTCTCGAAATCAGAGTCGAACGTGCAACTGGAAAGGCTCACCGTGGGAGCGGCGGTCGGACGAAGCGCAGTCGCGCTCAACTCTGCCATTGTGGTCGGAGTGGGGACCGGGGTGTTGACAGCCGTGCCCGCTGGTGCTGCCGCGTGGACAGAAGCAATCATCGTCAACGTCGCCTCGACCGCCACCGCAATGGTCGTTTTCATCTCCTCTGCCTGGGCGTCTGACGGAGCATCTGGGGTCTGCACCGCCTGGGAGCAAGAGCAGATCAGCAAAAGGCAGAGAACCCACGTCGCAATGGTGTATTGCCGGTGCATTCGTCCTCCTTACGACAGGCGACGCCGCTTGTCCAGCAGCAAGCGTGTGGACACGCTCTCCTGTCGATGCTGGCGTTCTCTAGTAGCCAACATCTAACCCTATCACGGCCTTTTTGTCAACCCCGCCGTGCGCCCATCGATCTGGTGAGGCGCGCCAGCGTGTCGGCCGCACGGTGCGCAAGGCATCCAACACCAGGGGCGCTCGGCGAAGGGCCGACTCATCTACATCAGTGCCCGTCCCCCGGTCTGCCTGCCCAGTGCTTGACGCCATCCAGCGCTCATGCTATGATATTGATGTGTCGCACGGGCTCGCCCAGTGCGTGTGGCTCAGGTCAAGCATCCGCCGCCGCGGAGGAGAACGCGTATGTCAAACGTCAGATCCGAGCTTCGCAAGGAGTGGCTCGAGCATCCACGGAAAAAGGTCGATTTGATCGTGCGCGTCAAGGGAGACCTGGACCAGCGGAGCGCCACTCTGGTGGGCCGTGGCGCGGAGGTCAGGTATCGCTTCCGTCTCACCGGATCTCTGGCCCTGCGCTGCACCGGACGGGTTGCCCTGGCGCTGCTCGAAGAGCCGTGGGTTGAGCGCATCGAACCAGACCGTCCAGTCAAAGCCCTGAGGAGGTAGCAACAGTGCCAGCCAGCCAGTCGAAGCTCACGCCGGGCCTCATACGTACCCTTGCCCAGGTTCAGGACCAACGACGAGAAGTGTCCATCATAGTACGCTACAGACCTTCCTGGCGGATCGTGCGAACCCGCCTGGCGATGCCTGGCATCAGACACGGATACCACTATCACTTGTGGCCCTTCGCGCACATGTATGTCACCGTGGAGGCACTCGTTCGCATTGAGTTGGACCCGGCTGTGGTAGTGATATACCAGGACTTGCCTGTGACCGCCTATCTGGACACCTCCATGAGCCGCATCCAGGTGCCACGCCTCTGGAGCGAGGGTCTCACCGGGAAAGGAATGCGCATCGCCATCATAGACAGCGGCGTCGATGCCGAACATCCTGACCTGAAGGGGCGGGTCACCGCCGTTCAGGACTTTACCGGCGAGGGGCCGAACGACCGCCATGGTCACGGAACACACTGTGCCAGTATCGCTGCCGGCTCTGGTGCGGCGAGCGGCGGCGAATATCGCGGTGCTGCCCCCGACGCGTTCATCTATTCTGCCAAAGTGTTGGGTTCTGATGGGCTGGGGATGATGAGCGACGTGATGGCGGGGATCGAGTGGGCCCATGACCAGGGCGTGCACGTGATCAGCCTATCGCTTGGAAGCGGCGGCTCGGACAATAGCACCGATGCACTGGGTGAAACCTGTGATGCCGTGGTAGACGAGGGGATAGTGGTGTGCGTCGCCGCGGGCAACGAGGGTCCAAACCCCGGCACTATCTGTACGCCAGGGAGCGCCCGCAAGGTCATCACCGTGGGCGCCGCCACAGAGGAGGACCAGGTGGCCACCTTCTCCTCGCGTGGGCCCACAGCCGATGGCCGGCCCAAGCCCGACGTGGTGCTCCCAGGTGTGGGCATCATCGGTGCCAGAGCCCGGGGCACGCGCATGGGCACCATCGTGAACCAATACTACTCTTCGGCCTCTGGCAGCAGTATGGCGACGCCCCATGCTGCCGGGGTTTGTGCGTTGCTCCTGCAAGCTGAGCCTGACCTGACCCCGCGCCAGGTCAAGGAAAGACTCATGTCCACGGCCATCGACCTTGGAGCAGATCGCAACGCCCAGGGCACGGGGCGGGTTGATGCCTGGCGGGCACTTCGGTCAGAAGGGGAGGTGCCGCAACCTTCTCAGCCAGAACCCAGCCCAGGGCCGACGCTCGGACAGGGGTGCTTGCCCGCGCTGCTGCGATTGCTTTTCTGGGGCCGGGAGCGCCCGTAGGGACACTGACAGAACAGGCCCAGGCATTGCTTATCCGGCTTCCCTGCTTGTACGCCGCCGCAACCGGCAAGCGTTGCCGGAGGGGATGCTGTTCGCCGCAGATCAGGCCCCATGTCTGAAAGGACCGCTTTCATGGCGGTGGAAGACTATTTGACGGTGCGCAGCGCCATCCGCTCCCTTGCCGATCCCAAAGGCCGCCCAGTCGCCAAGACTCTCCTGGTAGACTACGGAGTCGAGGCAGTGCCCCCCCTGATTCGCGCTCTCGAGGACTCTGACGGGGAGCTCGTCTGTGGTGCTGCTCAGGTCTTGGGCGAGATCGGCGATGCGCGTGCGGTCGCACCCCTCGGTGGGCTAGCGATGCATGGGACGTCCCAAGTAGCCACCGCTGCAGTGGCGGCCCTGGGACGTATCCCCGACCCTGCAAGCCTTGACGCTCTGGACCGGGCGCTCCATTCCGAGCACTCGACCGTTCGCCTGGAGGCGGCTCTGAGTTTGGCTCGGCTGAGCGGCGAGCTGTCCAGTCAGGCCTTGGAGACTCTTGGTCACCTCCGTCCTGAGGACGTGTCGCCTCTCTGCCAGGCTCTCCTGACGAGATTGGGGCCAGGCCCTAGGGAGAGCGCCTTCAGGGTAGCCCTCCAGATCGACGCTGAAGCCGCGGTCTGGGCTATGCTGGCCGGTCTCGAGGTCAGACAGACTGCTCCAACCGCTCTGGACCTCTTGCGACGGCCCGATGCTGTACGCCCACTTCTCGACAGACTGACCCCCGGGACGGCTGCTGAGATCATCCCGATAGTGGCTTTCCTGGGCCGCGGCTTGAGACGCGACCTGTCGTCGGCTCGCGACTCGCGCGTGCCCCTGAACTACGGGGTACGCGTGCCCCTGGACTATGGGGTGCAGGTAGCCCGCGCACTGGATGACATGGCCGTGGTGCTGGTTCGTCTGTTGACCGAGGTGGACCCCGATTGTCGGCCCCTGGTGGTGGAGGCCCTGCAAACCCTGGAACACAGGGCCACCGCGTCTCTGCGGCGGCGGCTGATCGAGGCGGTGCCAGACGACCGTTCAACCATCGCCTGGGCTCTGACTCAGCTCAACTGGGAGCCGACGCCAGACGAAGCGGGCGCGCGATACTGGATTGCGCTGGGCGACCTGTCGCGCTGCGCTCACGCGGGCCACGACGCCATCGGCCCCCTGCTGGAGGAATTCTGGGGAGATGATCTTGACCGCCGCGACGCCGCCGCCACGGTGTTGCGACGGCTGGGGTGGAGACCCGAGGATCGAGGCAGTCGGCTGCTCAGCCTGATCGCGCTGCACCAGTGGCAACTGCTTGCCCTGATGGGAGAAACCGTGGTGCCGACCTTGATAGAGGCTCAGTCTGCCGAGCGCGCTGCCGCTCTGACCCATCTCGAGGGCGACCACCGGACCGAGGTACGCATAGCCATCGTGCAAACGTTGGGCCAGCTTGCCGGTTCTGCTGCGGCCAACACGCTGGTGGAAGCTCTGCGGACCGATCCGTCCCAGAAGGTGCGAGGAGAGGCGCAGTTGGCCCTGGAGAGGCTGGGCAACGACAGTGTGGCTGCCCTGGTCCAGGCTCTGCGAATGGAGCTCGACCTCGCTGCGCGTGCGTCGCCCGAACGGAGATCAGCTCGGGCGGGGATACGCCAGCACCTGGTGCGCACCCTCGCCCGGATGAGAAGCCTTGACGCCCTTGAGGTGCTGTTGCGCACCCTCAACTGTGATCCTGCCCCGGCCACGCGAGCCGCTGCCAGCGACGCCATCCAGCGGCTGTCGCTGACCGCGCCCAAGCAGGTCGTTGAACTCACCCTTTCCGGCATCGGTGAGGGCATCACGCCCGAACTCGGCCGCACTTTGCAGCAACTGGGAGAGCCTGCGATGGAGCATCTGCAGGCGCTGATCTCCAGCTCGGACGAGGCCAGCATACGGCGAGCCGTCGCCGGATATGTAGCTTTGGGCCAGGCTGGAACAGATGTCGTTTGCTTGTTGAGCGGGCTAGTCCTCTCCGCTTCTGCTCAGGCGCGGCTCGCAGTCACCCAGGTGTGGGATCGTCTTGGGATCGAGCCCGGCACTCCCGAGACCTGGGCCGCCTACTGGTTGGCCAAGGGCGAGATCGAACGCTGCGAGGCCCTGGGCAGTGCCGCCGTCGCCGTGCTCATGGAGGCCCTTCCCGTCTACCATTGGCGGGAGGCAGGCCCCATCGCCCTGTCGCTGGTGCGCCTTGGCATCAGGCCCAGCGACCCCGCTCTCGAGGCCACCATGGCCAGTCTGCGACGGATGTCTGACCTGGATGACGAGATCGTGACCCAGATGGTCGATGTGGATCACGAGGGGAGGCCGGATAGGCAGCTTGTTGTGCTGACGGTGAGCCATCGTGAGGAGAGGCAGGCCGCGCGCAAGCTACTGGCCGCCATCGATCGGGCCTGGGCCGAGCAACTGGGCAGGATTCGAGAGCACTTGGAGTAGTAGAGGAAGCCCTGATACCCGCGACAGCAGCGACCTGAGACCTTTGCCCCTGCCGGGCCCCACCTCGCATGTCCCGAGCAGGTCCCTTCGCAAGACCCGGAACCGCCTCAGCCCTCAGTGATGCAATATCTGGCTGAGGAACCGCTTGGTCCGCTCCTCCTTGGGCGCAGTGAACAACTTCTCGGGCGTGGTTTCCTCGACGATGGAGCCATTGTCGAGAAGAATGACCCGGTCTGCCGCTGCCCTGACGAAACCCATCTCGTGGGAGACGACGATCATGGTCATTCCATCTCGGGCCAGGTCGAGCATCACATCCAGCACCCCCTTGATCATCTCCGGATCGAGGGCAGAGGTGGGCTCGTCAAAGAGCATGATCTTGGGATTCATCGCCAGAGCGCGGGCGATGGCCACCCGCTGTTTCTGTCCACCCGAAAGCTGGTGGGGATAAGAGTCCCACTTCTCAGGGATGCCCACCTTGGCCAACTGCTCCCGCGCGATCCTCTCTGCCTCCTCGCGGGAAAGCTTGCGCACCACCCGTTGGGCCAGGGTGATGTTGTCCAGGGCGGTCAGGTGGGGGAATAGATTGAAAAGCTGAAACACCATCCCGATCTCGGCCCGTATCTCGTTGATATTCGGCGCGTCGGCGATTGAGACGCCATCTATGGTGATCCGCCCGCTGTCTATCGTTTCGAGGTTGTTGATACAGCGTAGAAGAGTGGACTTGCCTCCGCCCGAGGGGCCGATGATCACCACCACTTCCCCCCGACGGACTTCCATGCTGACGTCAACCACCGCCCTCACGTGGCCAAAGCTCTTGTAGACGTGTCCCAGCCGGATGATGGGCTCAATCAATGGCCACGCTCCTTTCGACAATACGCACCAGAAGGGACAAGAACAAGGTCAACACCAGATACAGCAGGGCCACGGTATTGTATCCCTCAAAGGCGCGGAACGTACGGGAGACGTACAAGCGCCCCATCTGCAGGAGGTCTGGCAAGGCGATGACCGCGATGAGCGAGGAGTCCTTGAGCATGGCGATGAACTCGTTGCCCAGTGGGGGCAGAATACGACGAATGGCCTGGGGCAGAATCACGTGGCGCATGGCCTGCATGTAGCTCATCCCCAGCGAGCGAGCGGCCTGCATCTGACCACGTTCGATCGACTGGATGCCGGCGCGATACACCTCGGCCAGATAGGCGCCAAAGCATGTGGCTATGGCCAGAACGCCGGACGGGATGCCTTGCAGATCTATCCCTCCGCCGGTGGCCTCGCGCAGCATGGGCGTGACCACATACCCCATGTACAAGATGATCACCAGAAGGGGAATGCCTCGCATCACCTCCACGTAGAGGGTGGATACAGCGTACGAGATGGGGTTCTTGCTCACCCGCATCAACCCGAACAACAAGCCCACCACCAAGGCTATGCCGAAAGAGACGAAGGTGACCCGCAAGGTGAGCCACAGGCCACCCATGACAAACCGAATGACCTTGAGGTATGCCTCGGAAGTTAGCACCGACCAGCCGATGGTGATACCCACTATGGAGAGGATGATCGCCCACCAGGGAATGCGCTCCCAGGGGATGGGCAAGGCCCTGCCTCTTTTCAGTTTCTCCGCTTCAGCAAACATGTTTACTCCCCAGGCGACGTCCCTGGCTCAGAGAATCCGGGTCTGCGCCCACGCACCGGGGGGGCGGCAGCAGTCAGGCTGGCCCCCAGAGGGAGGAAAGGACGCCATGGACTCTGCTTCTTACACAATAGAATAGACAATCGGTGGGGTTGAGAGCCCCACCGATGGACAACCCCGTTGTCGCCAACGGACTCTGGCTCAGGAGAGAACGTGGTTCTCCCTACTCTGTGCCCAGATGCTTTTCGTAGATCTCGTCGTACTTGCCGCTGGCCTTGACGGCCGCCAGCCCCTTGTTGATGGCCGCCAAGAGATCCTGTCTCTCCTTGTTGACGGCGATCCCGTATTGCTCCTCGGTGTATACGCCCTCCAACACCTTGAGCTTCATCTCTGGATTGGCCTTGACGATGTCGATGGCAGTGGGGCCGTCAGCGACTGCTGCATCCACGTCGCCATTGGCCAGGGCTTGGAAGGCGAGCGTGTTCTCGTCATACCGGACCACCTCTGCCCCGGTCTTTTCCGATAGCCAGATGTCGCCGGTGGTGCCCATCTGCACGCCCACCTTCTTGCCAGCCAGGTCTTCCGATGTGCTGATGTCGGTGGTGTCGGCGCGGACAGTGATCATCTGCCCGGCATCGAAATAGGGATCGCTAAAGTTAACCATCTCTGCCCGCTCTTCGGTGATGGTGGCGGCTGAGATGACCCCATCGAACTCACCCGAGGCGAGCGCGACAAAGATGCCGTCCCAACGAGTGTTCACGAACTCGAATTCGAACCCGGCCTCCTTGGCGATGGCGG
>DATKWG010000115.1:0-4046 GCA_035529675.1 Anaerolineae bacterium | reverse complement strand
GAGCACTGGCGCGGGAGCTTGAAATTCACGTTGTTCCGCTGGAAGTGACTCTGGAGAAAAAGACCTACCTCGACGGCGTAGACATCACACCGACGCAATTCTATCGTCGTCTGCGAGAGAGCAGGACGCCGCCTACGACCTCACAGCCGGCGCTGGGCAAGTTTGCCAAGCTCTATAGAGAGGTCGGGCAACAGGTGGAGGGCATCGTCTCCATCCACGTGGCTGGCGGTCTGAGCAGCACGGCGGACGTGGCCCGTCTGGCTGCAGAGCAGGCTTCGCCCGTGCCGATTCGGATGGTGGACTCCTATACGGCGACCATCGCAGAGGGGTTTGTGGTGTTGTCGGCGGCACGAGCTGCGCAGTCTGGGGCGAGCCTTGAGGAAGTGGTTTCGACAGCCGAATACTACAGAAGTCGTGTTGGCTTCTTTCTCACTCTAGAGACGCTGGAGCACTTGCACCGTGGCGGAAGAATCGGTCGGGCGGCAGCGCTTTTGGGGTCACGGCTACGCATCTATCCCATCATCTATCTTGCCAACCAGAGAGTGAGCGTGGCCGGGGTAACCCGGAGCCGTCGCCGGGCACTGAAGCGCGTGCTCGACCTGACGGCCGCGCGCGTGGGATCGGTACCGGTACGGGCTTCAGTCTTTCACGCGGACGCCCTCGAAGAGGCCAACTGGATGGCCCAAGAGGTGCAGCAGCGATTGGAGTGTGTGGAGTTCTTCATCTCCGAGTTCACTCCGGTCATGGGCGCGCACTCCGGCCCGGGGGTCGTTGGAGTCGCTTTCTGTCTGGAAGATCGCGCCGGGTGAGGATCGTGGGCCAGGCAGATCGCAGAACGGGGCGGGCGGGTCATGCTTGAGGCAGGCTTGCTGGTTCTAGGTGGATACTTGTGCGGGTCTGTGTCCTTCGCCTACCTCTGTGGTCGCCTGGTTCGGAACATCGACCTGCGCCAGTACGGGAGCGCAAAGCTGAGCGGGTCCAACGTCTATCACCACGTGTCTCTTCCCGCTATGATTGTGGTTGGATTGCTTGACATTGGCAAGGCGGCCCTGCCCACCTGGATCGGATTGCGGCTGGGGCTTGGTCTACCAGCGGCCATCCTGGCGGGGCTGGCAGCCATGGTCGGGCACAACTGGTCGCTCTTTCTGCGACTCACAGGAGGGCGGGGCATGGGAACAGCGACAGGGGTGCTGCTGGTCGTGTTTCCCTGGGGATTCCCCTGGGTACTGGGATGGCTGATCCTGGGACGGCTGATGCCGCGTGCTGCCGCGGCTCCTGCGTTGCTTGGGTTCATCACCCTGCCTTTCTTCGCCCACCTTGCTGGCCAGGCGGCATCCACAGTGCGGGGGTGTCTGGCGATGCTGGCCATCACCGTCATCAAGCGACTGGAGGCAAATCGCGCGCCCCTGCCTTCGGGGCCCGAGCGCTGGGCGACTTTGGGCCGGCGGCTTGTGCTAGACCGCGACAGGGCAGACTGGGACTCCTGGATCCAGCGAGTGCCGGGCGCAGACGCAGGATGAGCAGCGCCTATTCATGGTGCACTCGGGAGGCCGCCAGAGGTCACAGTGGCCGTGGCGGTCATGCGGTGGCCAGAAATCGGGTTGCTGAAGCGCACGAGCCGATTTGCAGGTTGTTGAAAAAAGGTCTGGGAGTCTGGGAGTAGGGGCGGGTTTCAAACCCGCCCCTACAAAACGCAAACGACTGGCACAAGCTCTATGCAATAGCACAACCGTTGCGGCGGGAGCGCGAATTGCCGGCGTTTTTTCCCACCCTGCCGATTTGGCCAGTGGGGCGAATGGGAGTATAGTGCGCAAGTGCACTCACTTGTTCGAGCGCGAGATGGGCTGTCAGGCTAGCCATCAATGCGCCAGGAGACCGCCATGCTGGGCTTCAGGTGCTCTTTCGGGCATATTCTGCACAGTCTGGGACTCGTCGGGCTGCTGCTAGGCGGATTGGTGCTGTCCGGTTGTGCTCCGACGCCAGGTTCGACCTTGCCTCCGGCTACGATCCTTGCGCCAGAACCGACTCTGCAGTCGCACACAGTGGCGGCGTCTCCCGCGACCGCGCTCGCCCCGCCCACTGCCGCACACGCGGAGACCCCTCAATCTCAGCCGACCGTGCTTCCGGGCCAGGTCATCGAATTGACCGTGCTGCACACCAGCGACGTTATGGGTGAAATCGATCCTTGCGGTTGAGGCGTGCCCAAGGGAGGGTTGGCCCGGCGGGCCACCGCGATCAAGCAGGAACGTGTTCAGGGCGAGGGCATTGTCCTGCTGCTAGACGCTGGCAGTGCGCTTCTCGGCCAGTGGGTGTCGCTCAGAAGCGCCGGTCGTGTCATGGTGGAAGCCATGAACGCCATGGGCTACGATGCCATGGCCGTGGGGGAATACGACCTTGCGGCAGGGCTGGGGGTCGTCAAGGAGCGTGAGAAAGAGGCCAGCTTCCCCTTTCTCTCCGCGAATCTCGTGACTGTCGGCGATGAGCAACCCATCGTAAGACCCTACGTCATCCTGGAGCGAGACGGAGCTAGTTTCGGGATCCTGGGACTGACTGAGCCAGGGACGAGGGAGGTTCTGGAGAAGTTGGACGGGGCCACTTTGCTGGATCCCGTCGAGGTCGCCCGGCAGTATGTGTCCGAACTGCGCGGCAAAGTAGATGTCTTGATCGTCCTGTCAAACCTGGGCTTGGAGGAGGACAAGGCTCTGGCAGCAGCCGTGCCCGGCATCGATATCATCGTGGGGGGCAGCAGCCGTACCTTGATGAAAGAGCCGGAGCGGGTGGGAAACACGCTCATCGTGCAGCAGGGCTACAGCGGGGAATGGCTGGGACGTCTTCAGGTCACCTACGATGCTGACCGGCAGCCGGTCAGCTTTGCCGCGGAGGCTGTTGCCTTGACCGACTCCTTTGCCGATGACCAGGAGATGAGCGCCTTGGTCGGCAAGTGGAAGGTGCTTTTCCCCACACCAACTCTTCGGCCAACCCAATCCGCCACGCCTGGCTCTTGAGTCGATAGCCATTGGAGCGGATAGGCGCCAGGATCGCCTGGACCCAACGGCGATGCGGTGTAGACAATGTCCGGTGAGAGACGCGCGACTCGTGGAGAGTCGCGCGTCTGGTATGACCCACGATGACAGGTTGCGGCCAGGCCTGGCCCGCTACATGCGATTGGCGGACTTTGGAGTCATGTCGGGGAAGGGACCGCCTCTGCGCCAGGCATCTTGGAGTTGCTCGTTGCGCCGCAGGTATGCGTCGAGCGGGTCGAGCAGGAACTCGCTGACGATGTCGTCCACCGAAAGGTCGTCTTGGTTGGCCTCCAGGGTAAAGAGCGCTTCCTCGTGCCAGATCCTGATGGTCACGTCCGGGCCGTACTTGGCACGGATCTTGGCCACTTGCACCATGTTAAAGTCGGCGTGGAACAGGCCCACGTCCAGGTCGATGGTGTGAGCCGCGATGGGATCGCGATGTCCCGTCACAGCCAAGACCTCTCCCATGATGTCGATGATGCGGGCATAGCGCGATTTCACGGCCGACACCACGTAATAGTGGTGGTTCCAGGCATGGATGCTCAAATGCTTACCGCCGTCATAGGCTGATGGCCAGAAGACGATCTCGGCACCCTTCCGCTTGAGCTCTGCCCAGGGCTGGGCCCAGTTGATATCGAAGCATATCTGGATACCGATGCGCCCGAAATCGGTCTCAAACACCTTGGCTTCACCGCCGGGGGTTATTCCTTTTTCCAGATCCTCGAACCTGGCGCTGCTGACCACGGGACGGATCTTGGAGTAGGCTCCCACCACCTGGCCCTGGCGATCGATCAACACTGCATCGTTCATGAACTTGCCGTTGTGGATTGCTGTCAAGGGGCAGATGATGTAGCAACGGTGCTTGTGGGCGAGGGCACTCACCATGTCGGTGGTGGTCCCAGGCACTGTTTCGGCCACCTCGGCCAGCTCCAGGAACTCGACGTTCAGCTCCAGAAAGGTCTCTGGCAGACAGATGATGTCGGGCTTCTCGGCTGCAGCCTGCTCGATGAGCTCACCCATGCG
>DATKWG010000114.1:0-9754 GCA_035529675.1 Anaerolineae bacterium | reverse complement strand
CCCTTGATCTGGCCGTTCTCCCAGGTCAGTTTCGTGCCGCCCGTAGCCGATGTAATCTGCTGCTCCATTTCGGCAAGTTGCTGCAACAGATCGCGATAGTATTCGAGCATACCCTGCGGATCGCTCGGCCACTGCGCGCCTTGTGTGGGGTTCTGTGAAACGGGCGCCACACCACCGCCCGCACTTACTGGATATGCCATGTCAGTCTCCTATAGGGTATTTGCCTCCCCTACTCTCGCCCTGGGCCTGGGGGAGCATACGCTGCACAACTCGCCCGACTTCCTGGAATGGATACCAGGGGCGGACCACGAGTCACCAGGCCCATGCTCGCTCCGCGTGACGGGCCGCCCACCATGATCCCGCCACTACGCGCCACCGCCCTATGTCAACGTGGCGCAACCCACGGAAAGCTCCCGGCAGGAATCGAACCTGCGACCGCCCGCTTACAAGGCGGATGCTCCGCCTGCTGAGCTACGGGAGCAGAGACAGGGCCCCCCTCGGGAGCGGCCCTGTCGGGCCGGAGATGCTATCTCCGGCGGGGTACACTGCTCGCCCAGGCCCCACACGCGCACATGCGCGTCGTTTTTGTGGAGCCATTGAAACACTGTGTTGTAGATCGCCACTCGCAAACGCTGTAGAATCCTGGTCATCGCGTCTCCCTCTACCACTCCGCAAACGGGGTGCCCTCTTTCTTCGCCCAACGCACGACGCACCCGCAAAAGCCCGGGGCCGGTGCGCAGTGTACGACGCCTTCCGAGTCCAGAACTCGGTGGGTAGTGCCGCTGACCCGGAACCGGATTTTTGAGGGCAAGTTGATCCGATAGACGCGGCCCCCAAAGTCGTATTCGCGCCAAATCTCGTTAGCGATAGACTGCTCAATTAGCTGTTCGCTCATAGCTGTTGTTCCTCTCTTTATCGGGGGCCTCGACCGAGCCTTGCGGCCCGTACACCTCTGTTGGTCGGAATGGTCGGGCGAGGCCCATCCTCGTGGGGCCGCGCCTGAATCCTAACTGCGCCCTCGCGCACTCGCTGTGCGTCCAGCACAGGGTTCGGTGTCCAGGGACGGCCCGGTAAATGACCCGCCTTGGTCCGCTGCTTGCACCGTACGCCATGCGCCACATCGGCATCTCTTATGCACCGCTCGCGCGGGGTTACGTGGGGGGCGTCTTCCCACCTCAGAGCAAGCAAGCGTGGCGGGTTCTGTTCGATTCGCGTCGTCGCCCTGCGTCCCGATTTCAGTCTGGCCCGCCGCATCGCGGCGGCAGCTAGGTCGTGGTATACCACGGCCAGGATCAGCAGGACTTACGACGACGCGACAGCAGGGGCGGGCTGGATCAAGCCCGCCCCGCATCCACCAGCCGAAGCCAGCGGAGGAACTCAGTTGCGCGGATACCGCCAGCAGTCCTTGTAGTAGGTATAGGTACTGACCTCATCGAGATTGTGGTACTCACCCAGGTCGAAGTAGGCGAAGAACATCCACACTCCACCGTAGAAACAGGTCCTCTCGCCAGAGATGTATGTGGTGTTCCAACAACACTCACCGGGGTAGTAGACCCGAACGCCGACAGTCGAATCTGGCTTCATACGCGCAAAGAGATTGACCGTGCCAGAAGAACCCGTCCACCCCGTCTTTCCTACAGTGCCATCACTGTTGACCAGCTCCACACGCACACCCTGGAGGGGGTAACCAGGGGCGCTCACCACCAGCACCTGCGCCGTCACGTCCGTCGGATACTGCACCCAGGCCAGCGCAGGCGAGGCGATCACGGTCAGGATGACCAGCGCCACAACCAGAGTCAAAGCCAGACGGAAAAGTTTTTGTTTCATGCGTACATTTCCTCCTTAGATAGATCGAACAACTCAACAGCAGGGGTGGGCCTGGGGGGGGCTTTCGCCGCACAACCCGCCCGACTTCCCGGAATGGATACCGGGGGCGGACCACGGGTCACCAGGCCCTATCCGTCCTCGATTAGCTCCGCCGCAAGCTCGACCAGCCTGGACGCGACGCGCAGTAGCTCCGCCGCCACCCGTCCGTCTCTTCGGGGCAGCGTGGGCTCGGGCTCGTCGGGCGCGCACACAACCTCGGCCATCCAAATCTCCCAGGCGCGCTTCAACACGTCCTCGCCCACCACCACGTCATACAGGGTGTGAATGAACTTTCCCGTGCCACACTTCACGCAGTAGGACTCGAACGGCAAGGCTGCCATGCCGCACTCCGGGCAGCGCGGTAGCCAGCACTCATAGCAGGAGTTCTTTTGGGCCTCTCGAACCGCTGCTATGTAGGCCCGCGCTTGGGCCTCGGTGCCGGGCGGCCCGTACTCCCTATGCGCTCGCGCCAATATCTCCGCCACTGATTCTTCGTGCATCTCTCTCTGCCTCCTTCTGGTGATCTTGGACGCGCGCTTGGTGGAGCGCCTCCATCTTGACGCCATACTCGATGATCCCGCGTAGCCCATGAGCATCCGCCAGCTTCGCCCAAGCCTGCGGGTCCTCACGTATCTCTGCGTATCGCTCCAACTGCTCTTCGGTGGTCAGCTTCTGACTCCCAAATGGCGGGATGTCCTCGGGGATTGCATCGACGATCTCCGAGAGGCGATCCACACAAAAGTCGACCAACGTGTCGAGCGGGTTCTCGTGCTGCTTGGCTGCCATACGTCACTTCCCCTTGCGCTTGGGCCTGCTCGCCCTGGGCGCCGTGTGCTTCTTGGCACGATAGGCGGTATAGGCCCGTTCCGCGCTCCCTAGACTCCCGTACATACAAGGACCGGACCCGATCCTGTACTTGCCGTTCGGTCATTTCATCACTGGCATCGGGCCTACCTCCTTTCCGTGCCCTGGCGCTGCGCACCCGGGGCGCGTCCCATCGCTATCCCTGCGGGCCGCGTCTGAGGGCCGACCTGGCCCATCATCCCCGCGCCAGCCTGCGGCACGGGCGGCCCTGGAGCCGCCTGCACCCCTGGGGCCGCCATCACGGCTGGCCCACCACCTGGGGCCTGCTGCTGGCCGCCCATCATCTGTGCCATGAGCATCTGCTGTAGTCCGGGCGGCAGGTTCGGGAGCATCGCCTGTAGCTGCTCGGGGCTCATGCCCTGGGCCTGCTGCTCCTGCTCCTGCATCCTCAGCCCATAACGTTCCGCTACGCTCCGAATCACGATCTCCATAATCGGCTGCGTCTGCTTGATCTTGTTCCACAGCACCCGTCGCTCCATCTCGTCGGGCTGCTCGATCCCGATCTCCTCCATCGCGCTGATGGGGTCGCGCAGGTCAGCCCTTAGCTCGTTGATGGCCTGGGACGATCTGGCGTAGGTGTCGGTGGGCAGTAGCGGGTTGATCTTGATCTGCACCTGGCGATAGCCGCTCATATCCTCGGGGTCCAGCTTCTCCCACCCACCCTTCTTGCCTTGGCGCGTGTAGGCGTAGAGAGGCTGCTTGATCTGATCCTCCACGATGTCCCAAAGCACTTGTACCATGTGCTCGGCTGCGCTCTCGGCGTGGGTCACGATGGGTTTGAGCTTCATCCGGGCCGCCGCGATCAACTGATTGACCAGGTAGCCCGAGTCGCCGCTGCCCGACTGGCCGTACATCACGTCAGAGAGGCCAGCCTTCTGGATCATCTGCTGCATAAGGGCGATCATCTCATCCGCGTCAGGGCCATTGCCCTGCCAGGTGAGAAAGCCGATCTCCTCATCTTCATAGAGGGTGACCGTTTGCCCAGGGCGAATCTCAATGGTGCGAGGCACGCCGCTTTCGATCTGAATCTGACCGTTGGTGATCTGCGACAGGAGCGCCTGATTGCTCTTGATGTGGAGCACTGGCGTCGGCCAGCACCAGACGCGCACCGCCGTCGCCTTCTGCGAGAGCATCCGGTCAAACTGCGGCAGGATGTTTCGCAGCGGATACAGCACCGACAGCCCGCGCCGCGCCCTATCGGTCGTCGAGGGGCTGATGCCGAAACCGTAGAAATAGGGCGGGCGCTCGTAACGGTGCTTCTGATGATGCACGACCTCGCCATTGACGGCGTAGGTCAGCATGTCGCGCGTCCATAGCTGCTGGAACGTGACCATGCCCGTCTCGTTGTTGCTGTCCGCTCGGGTCAGGTCTGTTAGCTCGGGAAGATCATCGCGAACGTTCCAGGCGCGCGGGTTCAGCGTCGCCACGTCGCGCTTGTCCGATTCCAGCACGTAGGCCAAGCCTGCCTCGTCCCACACCGGATAGACGTTGAGCGGGTCGATCCACTGCCAGGAGATGGGGATGGGCTTGCCCTTCTTCCACTCCTCGATGGAGTCGGTGTACTCCTCGTCGTTCTGGCCCTTCTTCTTGCGGGGCATTCCGTGCCATATCTGCGGGGCGTAGAGCATCCTCATACAGCCATGGCCGTCAGCAACCAGGCACTCGACGAATCGCTCAAGCGGGTCCTCGCCCTGCTGCCGGGCGATCTCTCGCAGGATACTCATGGTGCCCTTCTCCAGTCGGCTGGCCTGGGTCTGAGCCTTGTCAGTCTCGGCGGGGGGCGGAACGGTGATGAGCGGGTCGTCTGCGGTAAGGGTGCCGACAATGCGCTCCACGATCTGATATGCGATGGGGGTGCGGACGACCTCGGCCTCATAGGCCGCGGGCACGTCCGGTGCTTTGTCCATGAATCGTAACGCGCGCATCTCCTCGATGAGCGCGTCGCGTCCGGCCCACTCGGTCTTGAGACGCGCTTCCAGTGAGGCCAGGTCGGGGTATACGGTTTCTGCCATGCGGTACTCCTTGCGCGCGGATAGAGGGGGCCGCCCGCGTTGCGAGGGTATGGGCTCAACGCAGGCGGCAGGGGGAGGAGGAAAGTGCGTAGACGTTTAGGGCCGGTTGTCTATCATCAGCCATGGCTGCTCGAACACTGGCGGGGTTAGCTCGTGCTTCTCAGCCAGCGTCGCGCGGCCATCCGGCGTGAGGTGGCCCTGCAATAAGGCGGTCTCGGGCACATCGGGTTCATACCAGCCTGCCGCGATCCACCGGCCCACGGTCGCCAGCGTCTGGTGGGCAAGCTCGGTACGATCCTTGACCGTGCTCATGGCGTCCTCGATCCATTGCGCAGGCCAACACAGATCGCCCTGCCCATTCGACCAGCGGATGGCGGGTGGACGCCTCAACATGAACTCCACTAGCTTGCGCTCCAGGGCGGAGGGCAAGGGTGTGACCACAATCGTTTTTCTTGGCATACTCACTGCCTCCTGAATGACAACTGAATCTGGTCACGCTTGGGCTCTCGCTCCTGGCGGACGTGGCCGAAATTGGCGATCAGCCCGTAAGCGATGGCCTTGAGCGCGTGATTGTCTCGATCTATAGGAACCTCGGTCGCGTTGCGATTGGCGCCGTCCTCTCTGTAGCGGTAGCGCCAATACTCACGCACAGTGTTCTCGCACCGAGGGTGGTGGAGGAGCTTGGGCCGCCCCATGAGGCGGTCATCCATGAGATAGGTCTGGTGCCGCACGATCCCGTCAGGGATCAGCACCGCGTTCATCACGATAGGCAGGCCGGTCATAGCGCGCCAGATTTCTTCCTGGGACTCAGCCCCAGGGTGAGCCTTGCCCGCAATGTCCATCACACCCGCCTGAACCTTGGGCCACCAAACCCGCTGCTTGGCGATCTCGATCACCTGCTGCGCCGTGTAGCCAGCCAGATAGACCTCATCTATTACGTTCACGTTGTCGCCATCGGTGCCCGGAACGCGCTGCACAGCCAACACGGCGTAGGCGAAGGCCCACCCCGGATCGGTCCAGACCTGCACGGGCCGCTCCGTGTCGAACTCGGCGTCGAGGCTGACGTGCTTGGTCGGGTCAAAGAGACGGAACACTCGGTTGCTCGGTGGGCAGGGGGTGGCCCCAAGGCGCTCCATATAGAGGTCAGGCGGATACATGGCCTTGAGCGCCAGTATCTCGGGGTCGTTCTCACCGCCAGGGAATAGGTACGTGTTCGCCCAGGTGGGCATCGAAAAGGCCCGCGCGTCGTCCTCGTTGTCCGTGATCCATGCGTTGTATTTGTCCACGTACCACTCGCCAGTCAGGTATGCTCGCTCGAACGTACCGGACAGCCACAGAGGGCCGCGCGCCTGGGCCACACGCCCACGACAGCGGAGAAAGACCTCCTCGCTCATCTGCGCCGCCTCGACCATTGCGATTGCGTCAGGCGCGCGACCAGCGAGAGTCAGCGCGTCATGTGCGGACCGCGTACTGATCTCCGTCTTGCTGCGCGTCCACATCGTCCAGGCGCCCACCGAGGGCATGGACGGGGGCCGCGACGGGTCGAGCGCGCCTATGGTGGACAGGGCCTCATAACAGTATCGCCACTCGTTCCGCGCCAACTCGTAAGTATCCGCCACAATCCAAATGAGGCCCTTGTGAGGGATCAGGCAGGCCCACGTCGCGATCTCGTAGCCGGTGGTGTAGCTCTTGCTCCCGCGTTCTCCGCCCGCTATCAGTTTGATCCTGTGCGGGTCGAGATGTATCTTGCGCGCCAAGGGAAGCGGCCTGTAGCCCATCGCGTCCCATAACTGCTGCCGATCGCTCTCAAGCGCTTTCCAGATCAGCGATCCCATCGCGTTACACCGGATTGAGGCGCGCGAACTCGCCCTTGCCCTGCGTCAGCGGTATCTCAACTACCATCCTCCGCCTCCTTGATGCGCCGCAACATCTGGTTCGCAAGGTCCACGAACGCAGCGTTCGCCGCCTGCTCGCTGCGATCTCCCTTGGTCTCAAGCACCCCCTGGGCCTCAGCGATCTTGACCAGCAACTCCTGGGAGTCGCACAGTTTCCACTCGATACCCTGAGCCGTAGGCTTGAAGCCGCGTAGCATGTAGCCCTTGCCATCATAGATCACACGTTGCCAGTCCAGCGAGGGGGAGCCGTCCTCGGTCGCAACAATGTACTGGGTCCATTCGCCCGTCGCGATCTCGTGCAGCATGGAGACCACCTGGTCTTTACCCAAATGGACAGAGCGCAAAAGCTCTTCGATGTACTCCTGGATGACAGGCTTCTTCAAAAGCCGGGAGGCCCCACGGTCAGCGCCCGTTGGTGAATACCCCGCCGCAATGTAAGCTTTGGTCGCGTTGCGGAGGCGGAGATACTCGCGGCAAAACATCTTGCGTTGGGGCGTGAGTCTGCTGTAGGCCATCTCACACCCGCCTACAGCGATACAGCAGGATCACCCGCCGCACTTCCAGGATGCTGGCGCAGACCAGGGCCAGGCACAGACCCGCGACAGAGCATGACGTGAACGCCATGCGATAGGGCCAATAGACCAGGGCAAGCAGGGCGAACGCGAGGCACACGCAGGTAGATTGAGTCATCGCCATGCGAACGCCACACGTCCAGCACCTGGGCACGCCATAGTAGCGTGCGCCCGTGAACGACACGATGAACGCGCAGCCCACCAGGGCTACGCCGAAAAGCAGGGCCAGGTTGTTGAGCATTCTCTTTCTCCTTTGCTTTGCGATGCCGGGCGCGACACGGACTATCACAGACCACGCCATGTTAGGTGTCTAGAGCGACCTCCTGTAAAAGAGGCGTGCGGGAAGTGTCGCGCTCGGCAGAATCGCCATCCGCGAACCAGCCGCCTTCGCACCTGGGGCAGATCGGAACCTGCCAGCGGGAGGTGGGGAGCGGCCAGGTCGGCTCGAAATCGGAATAGCCGTTGCCGCAGTTGAGACAGCGCAGCGGGCCGCCCGAGGTATCCCATTCGTAGTGAAACATCTCCACGCTGGCCCCGTCCTCGCCCTGGGTCAGACAATCGTAACGGCCAGCCGTGTCCACCTCGCGCTGACGGTCTCTGGTTATGCGATATTGTTCTCGGCGCATGTCGAGATAGAGGGCCTTGATAGCAGGGGGCCAGTCGGAGTAGCAACGGCCATAGACTGCGAGCATACGGGAACAGCGGGGGCACCAAACTTGTCTGCCGAACGAGGGCGCGTCACAGAGCATACAGTGGCCCATGTTTCTACCCCTCACTATATACACACAAAAAGTCGGCCATTTTATGCACGGTTTTGGACGAGTTTTTGAAACTCATTGAAACTCGCCGCCCAGACGGGTCTGGATAGTCTGTAGGTGGCGGCTAACGGTAGCCTGATTGACGCCCAACTCGTCGGCGATCTCTTCTTGGGTGGATTCCTCAACCAATCCCAACAGAACGCGCTGATCCAATTCACCCCACCCCGCGATCTCGTCGCGCATGTCCAGTAGGCGTTCAATGCTTGGCGTGGGGTCTGAGCATTCGGGCTCGTCGAGGATGGGGCCAGGCCATAGCACGCTGTAGCCGCTCTCAGCTAGGGCCGCGTCCAGGTAGACAGCTAGATCAGGTATGATAGACATAGGCAACCTCCTTTACTTGGCTCTTGCTACGATCCAATTGTACCACGAAACGAGCAGATAGAAAAGCATGGCTCACAAGAATGCACGCCTGGCTCGGGCCGCGTGCAAAATCTGGCACGCGAAACGAGCTTTTGACACGGATCGTGTCACATTTTCTACACGCCGGTTGCACACCGAGGCTGTATGCTGGATTTGCAACACAAGCACAGGGGGCAGCGGGAGCGGCCCCACCAGACCAGGAGGGACACGACATGGAGTTCTTCATCATCATCGCAATCGTAGGGCTTCTGATCCTCGGCGGAATCTCGGGCGGAATCCGGGTCGCAGTCGAGAGCGCAGGCTCGGGCTGGAACCGGGGGTGCGGCAAATAAGAACAGCCATGCGGCGTCTCGACCATAGGCCAGTCGAGACGTATTCAGAGGGGAGCCGAACGACGGCGGCTCCCCTCTTTTCTTTTCCGGTCAGGATCACCCCGAAGGGAAGGTCTCGTCGTCTCCCGAGCGGGCGCGTAGCGCCTGCACGGATTGAGATTGAGATTCTTATTCATATTCAGATTCTGATTCTGATTCAGATTATGCGGGGTTTTGCCAGGCCGAGTACGTGCGCAGCGCGTACCAGGTACGCGCCAGGTACGTTCCTGGAACGTACTTTGTCTGTCCTAACGTCGGTGGTCGAGGAGGATGTGAACGGCATCCTGGATGATCCAACCGGCCAGGATGCCCAGGAGGGTGAGCGGCGTCGGGTTAGGTGGTGGAACCTTGGCAAGGCAGCAGATCGCGTAGACGATACCGCACAGATACGCCATGCGGATGACGGCCCCCACGATGCACCCATGTGAGATGGGGCTTCGATGGGGCATGAGCACAGCGTAGGGGAGCCAAAGCCACACCATAGCGATGTATAGGAGGGGGCCTAGCAGAGGCACTCTTTTCCACCTAGCCTCATCCTTTGTGATTCCATCCGCGTCGAGGTCAGGCCCAAACAGCCAGCCGAGCACCAGCCCCCCTGCGATCCCCACGCGCAGAGCGTCTATGCCCCACATAATCCCCTTGCTTTGTGGGGCATCAGGAGGAGCGATCCCCATGCTGAGAGCGATAGCAGCGATGCCGACCCCCAGGGTGATGGCTGCTGCGCGCTCATGCCGCTGGCCGCTCGCCATCGGGCCCCCCCCGCTCTAGCTCTTTGATGTAGGCCAGGAGGGCCTTCCAGTCCTCATAGCGCATGTCCACCCTATCCTCGGTGTGGCGCTGCCCCGTCTTATGCCACATGCAAACCGGCAGGGTCCCCTCGGGCGCGTTGCGCCAGGCTTGCCGGTGGGCGTTCTCAAACCACTGCGGGTAGTCGTCTCGGCTCTTCGTCTCGACACTGAACCGAAGGCCAATCTTGGGGTGCAGATCGCCAACATC
>DATKWG010000113.1:0-13057 GCA_035529675.1 Anaerolineae bacterium | reverse complement strand
CTGCTCGTCGCGGCCGGGCAGCCCCAGCCTGACCTTGTCATAGAAGTCACGCGGCACGTTCTCGATGGCATAGAGCCTGAGGCCGGCCGCCTCTACGCGGGTTCGCAGCATGAGCAGATCCCGAAACTCCCAGAACCCGTCACCACGCAGCTCGGGAGTGTGCACGATGATGTTGCCCACCCCAAGCTGCCTGGCAAACTGCAACGTTGCGTCATCCAGTTCGTGAATCGCGCCCAAACCCAGTTTCATCATCGCTCTCCTGCCAGCGTGAAAGTGATCTCCCAAGGCGCTCTCGACCACCACATGGGCCAGCTTATGTCTCCACCACCTGCCCATCGTAGGCGAACCTCACCCAGTCCGGCAAGTGGCGCTCCTCGATCTGGTAGTCGATGTCGTGAGTCATATGGGTGAGCAGGCAGCGCCGTGGCCGCAACTGCTCGACGTAAGCAAGGCTTTCACCCAGACACAGATGGCTGCCATGGGGCCTCAGTCGGAGGCAGTTGAGGATGAGCAGGTCCAGGTCGTCCAGGAGCCCCAGCGAGGCGGGCGGAATCGCCTTCACATCGGGAAGATAGGCCATACCGGCGATGCGATACCCCTGACAGCCATCGAGCACTCCGTGCTCCACTGGGACCGGCACTACTTGCTGGCCAAGCGCCTCGAGTGGACCCTCCAACAAGTGGGTGTGCAACTGAGGGATGCCGCCCCCGACGTAGGCTGGCGGACAAAAGATATACTCGAATGCACTATAGAGGACATCCAACGTCTCCTGAGAACCATATACGTCGATAGCATGCCCTTGGTGACGACAGTAGGACCGAATGTCGGGCAAGCCGTAGATATGATCGGCATGCCCATGAGTGTAGAGCACTGCATCGATGCGGCGCACACGACTGCGCAGCACCTGTTGGCGGAAATCCTGGGAGGTATCGATGAGCAGCGCCACCCCATCCGTCTCCACCACGATGGACGACCGAGTGCGTCGATACCGGGGATCGACGTCCGCCTTCAGGCAGACCCCCGTGGGACAGTGGGCGTGGTGGCTGAGCATGCAGTCGATGGTGGGCACGCCATGTGAGGTGCCCGTACCGAGGAAGGTAACCCTCATTGATTCCACTCCCGCAGCCACACCACGATCTTTTGCGCCACGAGTTTGTGACGCCCAAAGATCATAGTTTCTTGAGTCTTTGTCGCCATTGCTGGACAGTCACCCTCGTCAAACACAACATGGGCTGGGAAAGCTCGCGCTCATCCCAGCCCGGCTCCATTTCATGCCGGAGAACAGGAATCGTCGTCCATGGTGCCCCGCCCAACAGGAGCAGCGCTATTGCTGCGCGGTCGGCGGAGGCACGGGCGTCGCCGTGGGAAGCTGAAGGGGCGAGGGATCGACGTTGTCCAACAGACCGTCCCCGTCGGTATCCTTGGAGAGGGGGTTCAGTCCCCACTTCACCTCCAGCCCGTCTGGCAGGTTGTCGCCATCGGTATCGATCTTGGTTGGATCAGTACCGCGCCGGACCTCCTCGGCGTTGGCGAGCCCATCGCCATCGGTATCGGCGCTCATCCAGTCGGCAGTGCCGGTCGCGGCGGCGGCATCCGCCATGACAGTCTGCTCGGCCTGGGCCCGCTCGGCCACCTGGGTGGCCAGATACTGGGCAGTGACGTCGGCCAAGAGCGTCTCACTAGCTTGCTGCTGAGCCGTTGCCTCAACGGCAGCAGTCTGAGCTGCCTGGAACTCGGCCTGGAACTCTTCTGTGGCCACCAGTGCGGCAGTGCCCGTGGCCACGGCCATAGCCGTCTCGCTCTCAATGGCCACGGCCGTCTCTGTCGCCCTGATCTCTTTTTTCTTCTGGAACGAGCTGTAGCCCCATACCGCCCCGGCCACCAGCGCCATCCCCACCATGAGCAGCACCGGCAGGGCCCACGCGGGCAGCACGGGATTCACCTGGAGTGAACCGTGGCTGGTCACCGCCTGGCCCCGGGCTGTGGTCGCACTGAGGACAAAGGGATAGGTTTGAGACGTGCCAGCAAGGGGCCTCTTGGCCTTGGGGCCGACCGACAGCGGAAGTTCCTCCTGCTGCCCCGGAGCCAGCGAAACCTGGGGTGGAGCTGGCGCCACGTCCAAGAGTTCGCCCGGGTCGGAGCCAGCCAGGTCCACGACTTCGGTGACGTTGCCCAGATTGGAGATCTTTAGCTTGCCCTGCCCAGAATCGACGTAGGTGCTGGGAGACATCTCCAGGGCGATCCTGTAGAAAGGCTCGATGGTGA
The DNA here is from genome assembly GCA_035529675.1 of Anaerolineae bacterium. Lineage (GTDB taxonomy): Bacteria > Chloroflexota > Anaerolineae > UBA1429 > UBA1429 > DATKWG01. Next base: position 10,792 of record DATKWG010000113.1, on the reverse strand, counting down.
GCACGCCAGTCGCCTCGACGCTCAGGCTGGCATCGGCACCGGAGATGACCTTGATTACGAAGGGGTGCTCCCCGGCGTGGCTGGATGGTTCGTGAGGAGGATGGAGCTGCACGCTGATAGTTCCCTCATCGCCAGGAGCCAGCCTCAGCGTCCCATCAGGGACCGTGGCCCACTCACCCGGAATTCGTCTGACCACGGTCGTAAAGTGATCAACCCGTCGCTGGCGGTTGAGTATGCGAGCAGTGACGACAACGCTCTCTCCCGGGCGCGCGCGCACCTGCGTTGGCTCCAGAACAACGGCGATCGCTTCCCTCGCTTCGGGCCTGGCCCTGACCTGCGACTCGGAAACGAGCCCAGCCTCCTCGACCTCGGGTACCTCCAGTCGCAGCTTGTAGTCGATGATGTGGACTATCTCCCCACTCTTCCAGATCTCTGGGATCCCCGGCAGAAGCACGTCCTTCCCCAACACGGTAGTATTGGTTACGTCGAGGGAGGTCACCTGGAACCTCCTCCCATCGTAGGTGACCTGTGCGTGACGCCTTGAGACCCTGTCGTTCTCCAAGACGATGTCGCAGCTGAACCTTCGCCCAATGACCAGCCGACCCCGCTCATCGAAGGGCACCCTTCTGGTGGTGCCATCCGGCATCTCGATGACCACAACGGGCGTATTGGCGACGTCAGCCAGTTCCTGTTGCTCACCCAGCTCCAGCCGCAAGCGACACCTGCCGATGTAGACGGTTCTACCAGACTGCCAGGGCTGGGGCACGTTTGGAAGGAGGCTCTCGCGCTCCAGACGAGTGCCGTTGCGGCTGTTCAAATCGGTGATCCAGAACTTGCCGTTCTTGAAAGAGCACTGCGCGTGACGCCGCGACGAATCGGTCTCAGAAATGGCCACCTCATTCCGGGGATCGCGTCCAATGGCCAGGAGATCGCGTCCACCGATGGGCACCGCTCTGGCGGTCCCATCCCGTTCCACGATGACGATGCGCCCTCCCGGCGGTATCTCGGCGTCCAGCGGCTGCGCCTGCTTGCGAGGCGCCTCCACATGCAGCTCATAGTCGACCATGCGAATCCTCTCCCCCACATCCCAGTTCGAGGGAATCCCGGGAAGAAGACGCTCCTTGCCGCGCCAGGTGTCGTTGGTGCTGCTCAAATCGGCAAGAAGGAACTTTGTCCCGTCGTAGACCAGCTCTGCGTGGCGCCGCGACACTCTCTGGTCGGTGAGGAGAACGTCGTTTCCAGATCTTCTGCCAATGGTCAGCTTGCGCCGACCCTCCAGGGATACCGTGCGTATGTTGCCATCTGGCTCCTTCACGATCAAACGCGAACCAGCGGGGAACGGCGACATAGGAGCGATAGAGGGGCGTCTGTCTGGTCGCACAGCAGGTGGCGGCTCCTCGTGTCTGGGCACCGGCCTGGCGGGCTCTGGTCTTGGAGACGGCGGGCGTTGCTGCTGCCCGGCCGCTTCGGGGGATGGCTCGGGCGGCCGTACCCTTTCTGCGACGACGGGCCTGGACGGTTCTGGGGAGGGCGTGGGCGGGAGCTCCCGCTCTCTGGGCTCTGGCTTCACCGCTTGCTCGGGCCGAGGGGGCGCTTCTTCTCTGGCTGGTGGCTCTTCGGGTTCCCGCTCGGCCACCCCGGCGGCACGTGTGATGGCCAGGCGCGCTGCACGTAGCGCGCGCGCAAAATCGCCAGCCTCTTGATAGCGACCATCGGGGGCCTTGGCCAGAGCTTTGATGATGATGTCCTCCACCTGCACGGGAATCTCCGGGTCGATGGAGCGGGGAGGAGGCGGGGCCTGCTGCGTGTGGGCCAGAAGTGCCTGCCGGAAGCTCTTGGTCTCAAAGGGCACGCGCCCCGTCACAAGCTCGTACAAGACTACGCCGAGAGCGTAGATGTCGGAACGGCCATCGATCTCCGCTCCCTCCCACTGCTCGGGTGCCATGTAGCCCTGGGTGCCATCGGGCATCTCAGTGTAGGTCTGGCTCCCGGTCTCGGCCAGCTTGCCCGTGCCAAAGTCGGTGATCACCGGCTGCACGCCGATGCCGGCTTGGTTGGTTTGCCCACGCGGCATGGGGCGCAAGATCATGTTGGATGGCTTGATGTCGGCGTGATAGACTCCTCGGCTATGGGCATAGTCGAGAGCCTCAGCCGCCAATTGGGCGATAGCCAAACTCTCGGGCAGGGAGATGATCTGCTGTTGCTCTTTGAGGATGCGAAGGGCGTCTCGCAGGTTCTGACCCGGAACAAACTCCATTACGACGTAGAGCACTTCGCGATTTCGGCTGAAACCATACACCTTCACAACGCCTGGGTGGTCCAGACTGGTGACAACCTCTTCCTGTGCCAAGAACCGGTCGCGGAATCCCTCCCGACGCACAATATGGGAATGTATGACCTTGAGAGCCACCCTGCGGTCGTAGGCTATGTCTTGGGCCGCATAGACGGCGCCCATCACCGCCTGACCCAGATACTCCTCGACCCGATAGGTGTTGTCCAAGGTCTTTCCGATCAGCTCCTCCATTCCCCTCACCCCAACCTACGCTGGTTCCTCTTGATCCATCGAGTGGACCTCTGTCCACTACTCTGTGTCGCTCGGCGTCCCTTCTCCCTCGGCATTGCCCGGAGGTTCCTCATCTGGCGGCAACTCGCCCGCCTGAGAGGATTCGGTCGATTCCGGTCCTTCCGGTGCCTCCGCTTGCGGCTCACCCGCGTCAGGCGGCTCCGGCTCTGCCTCACCCTTCTCAGAGGGCTCTGGCGGTTCCGCCTCCGCTGGCGGTGGTTCGGGTGGCTTGGTTGTATCGATCTCCATAGTGTACACCGTATGAGCGGGGCGGTTGAACTCTATGATGCTCCGAACCATGCGCTCATCCGCCGGCTTGCCACCCGTATGCAGAATCACCCTGAAGGAAAAGGCCCCATCCACGTTCTCCATGATCTCTGGCTCGCAATCGGTGGCCAGTCTCAGATGGTGCTCCAGGCCAGCGTAGGTGCCGCGATGCTGGTAGAGCCAACTGGCCTCCCTCAGCACCTTACGCTGGACCTCCGTCGGCCAGGTTTGGTCAGCGATTCCCCCCAACCAGTCGTTCAGCCACGGCAGGAAACTCTCCGGGGCTGTCATCGGATCGAGGAAAAGGTCAAAGTTGTCGATGATCTCTTGCTCGGGGGCCAGCATGTCCTCCGGGATGAGCAGGAATCGCCCCAGGAAGTCGTTTTCCCAAAAGATGGTGGGCAGGTACTGCAACAGGCGGCTGCGCCGGGTGGGCATCCCTGGAAAGCGCTCCCGTGGTCGCTCGCCGATGCCAACCACCAACGGAGGGAGCTCCACAGGAGGAGTTGTGGGAGGCCTTCGCCTTCGCAACCGCAGTCCTTCCAGAGCGTCCCCGCTTGGTTCCTCGGCCGCCGCAGGTGTTCGCGGCAGACGACGCACGCTGAGTCCAGCCAAGACCTCTTGCGGCTCGACGGGCTCCTCGGCCTCAAGGTCTTGCACTGGTGCCTCGAAGCGAAGTCTGAACATGCCGATGGCGATGATATCACCGTCGTTCAGGGGCACGATCTCGCCCGGCGGCAGGAGAACGTCGTTCAAAGAGGTGCCATTCCTACTTCGTAGATCCTGAATGCGGTACGGTAGTCGGTCACAGTAGATGCGAGCGTGCGCCCGCGATACCCAACCATGCTCGATAGCCAGATCACTGTCCGGCTCGCGCGCCCGGCCGATGCGCACCACTGTAGTCTTGATCTCGAACTCGCGCTCGGGCTCATTGGGTGCCGTGATGTAGAGTCTACCACCTAGGCTGTCAGCCATGTTCACCTGGGTCTTTCCGTGGGCAAGTCGGTCGGTCCGTGCTGCCGCAAAAATCCTATCTGGGCCAGCCCAAACCAGCCCTACTCAAACTCGACCCTCACCTGATGCCGGTCGGACACCAACACCTCGTGCGCCAGCAGCTCGATCTTGCGCTCGACAGGATGAAGCGTCTCGCTCTCGTCCACCCACCCCAGCCTGATCTCGTGAACATAGCGCAGGCCCTTCACCTGCTGCACGCAGGCATAGAGGTCGGAGAGATAGAGTTCTCGCCCAAAGGGCCACCCCGTCCCATCTGGCCCGCCGACCAAGGGGTTGATCAGCAGCTCGAGCGCGGTGATGATGTCGCGGGCCAACTGCCTTTCATCGACGCCCGGCTCACCGATGACCACGACCTCGCCACGGACACGTCTATAACCGGCAGCACGCGCCTCGAGCTGGGCCGTCAGCGGGCGACGTTCATTCAAGTAGGCGTTGATGCGCTCTCGAAGCTCGTCAGGAATGGCCAGCCGCGACAGGGGAATGTAGCGACGGGCTTCCTCCTCGGGCAGACCTGGCACCACGATAACATAGACCCGACCCGGGCTGAGCGCGCCAGCCCGCCGCCCAGCCAGTCGCGTCTGCAAGCATAGTACCCGAGCGATCTCGGGGAACCGCTGCAAGGTCAGGTACTCATAGTCGGCAGCAGTGACTGCGCGAAAGCGGGTGCGCAACAGAGCCTGAGCCCGAAACATGGCATGTTCCAGTGTCTCCTGGTCCAGGCCTCCTGTGGCATCCTCTCGATTCGCTACATGATCAATGTAGGCAAGCGATGTCCTCAGCTCATTGAGCGATCCACGGCGCACATTCCCGGCAGTGCTACCGCCATAACGATAGCGGGAAAAGCGGACTTCCGCCCCCCTGGAAGGAATCGTCCCGTACCGCTGCACAGAGCCGTCGCGGAGACGCAGTGCCGGCCCAAGGCGAATCTCGCCCGTGCTGCCGTCCAAAGTGTAGTGCTTGTCGTTGGAACCCGAGTAGTTCAGCTCGGGCACCTCAGTCCACGGCTCCCAGTCTTCCATGCCCGGACCCCAGATCTCCAGACGCTCGTCCTCTTGGCGAGGCAGGACGGGGGTCTGCTGGAGATGGAAGATCTGACCTGGCGAGCCGTCGCTACGACCCAGCGGCTCGTTGACCACCTCCGTTGCGTGATACGCCTCGACAGTCGCTCCCCAGGTGGCCGCGCCAACGTTGGTCAGCTCGGGGGAGGTCTCATAGGGCAACTGGTCCTCGTTAGGGGTCACCAGCTCGCAGCGCACCCAATAGGCGGGCACTCCATTGACCTCCCGCTGAGCCATCTCCGGCAGATGCAAGAGTATCTGCCCGCTCCAGCTCATTCCCCCAGTACCGTCCTCTTCCACGTCCACCTCATACCACCCCTGTTCGGTCCAGGCTTGCCAGACGACAGGAGGCGACTCGGGAATGATGCTCAGTCCACCCGCGCGCAGGCAGGTTATGTCGATGCCAATATAGTGTCTGTCCAGCGGTTCGTCAAAGCCAAAGAAGATCGCCTCTCCTTCCTGAGGTGATTCCGGAGTAAAGGGGGTGAACTCACGCTGCAGACGAAGGCCGATCTCTTGATAGCGCATGCTGCCGTCGGCCATCCGCCGCCTCACTATTACATGATTGAGCGTCGCAGGGCGGATCGTCAGCTCTTTCCCGGTGGAGAAAAAGATGACCTCGCCCCCATCAGCGCGAGACGTGGTAACAGCCATGCCCCTCGGAACTACCACGTTGTGGGGCTGAGGCGCCGACAAGTAGAAGGTGAGGGGCGCCCTGGCTGCACGCGGCGGCTCTAGGTCGATGCCGAGCAACTCCAGCAGCCGCACATGGTGCTTGTGGGGTATCTGGTTGAGCCTGAACAGGAGCACGTCGATCATCCAGGCAAAGAGCTCGATCAAGGTCACGCCCGGGTCGCTGACGTTGTGATCGGTCCACTCGGGGCAATACAGGGGTATCTTTTTCTTGGCCTCATCCACGATCTCTTGAAAGGAACGGTCGTCTAGGGAGCGCATCGGCAAAGCCATCAGACTACTCCTCCGGGATCAGGTAGAAAGGATAGACGAGGCTACGGCTATTGTGAGTGGCTCTGATAGTGTAGCGAGTGGTGATGAGCAGTCGCGCAGGAAAGTCCGGGTCGGGGCGGGCGATCACCTCATCGAGGTCGATGCGCGGTTCCCATCGCCCCAGCGCCTCTCGCACGTGGCGCTCGGCTAGGCCGGCGGTCTGGGCGTCATTGGGAGCGAACACCAGCTCGTGCAAGCGGCAGCCGAATTCGGGTCGCATCACTCGCTGCCCCGGTATGGTGGTGATGATGATACGAATGGCCTGCTCGATCTCGGCAGGGCCACCGACCGTGGAGATCCTTCCCCGATGGTCCAGCATGGGCGGAAAAGACCAGCCTCTCCCGATGATGTCCGATTGCACGCTTATCGCCCTTTCCCTGCTTGCAGAATCCTGAGGACAAACCCTTGCGGCGTATCATCCAGGTCGTCCCGCCGCGCTTGCCGCGACGAACACCCATCGAGAGCCTCAGCACCTTGGTTCCATGGCAAGTCTGAATACGAGCTGCCGAGCACCCTGGCCAAATCGGTCAGTTGATGTTTACCAGACTCCCCCTGATGATCATGATACCACTGGTCTTGATCTCCATCATGCCGGTGGCCTCGAGGCTCATGGTGGCGGCCTTGAGGCTCATGGCCGCGGTGGCCTCGATGGTCACGTTGCCCCGGCTCTTGACGGTTATGCTGCCGGTCTGGTCATTGAGGGTGACTGTGTTCCCCATGGGGGTCTTGATCTCTATCTTGTTCCCTTGGTCATCCATCAGCACCTGGTGACCGACCGTGGTCTTGGCCTCGATCTTCTTGACCTGGTCGTCTAGCACCAGCTTGTGGCCCCCGGTGGTGGTTATCTCGATCTTTTTGTCGTCATCGTCGATGAGCACCACGTGGCCCCCAGCGCTCTCCACCCTGATGCTGGCGTGATCCTCTTCTTGAAAGAGAAGGTAGTGCCCTACGCGCGTCTTGAAGATGCGCTGGTTGACCTTGCTCCCCTTCAAGACCTCGCCGATGGGATGAACCGGCGCGTCAACCCCGTTCCAAAGGCCAGCCACCACCAGGGGGCGGTTGACGTCCCCCTGCTCAAAGACGACCAACACCTCGTCATTGATCTCGGGCAACACGTAAAAGCCGCGCTGGTTGGCCCCGCCGGCACCCAGAACCCGGGCCCACCAGGTCTCGATTCCGTTGTCTATCCACGGAAGCTTGACCTTGACCCGCCCCCAGTCCTCTGGGTCTTTGTTGTTGGTGACGATGCCTACCATGGCGTGCCAACGCCTGGGCGCTGGGCCCTGGCCCATTAGCATCTCTCGCATAGTATCAGCGCGCCGCCCGCCGATGGTGAAGCGGGTCAGGTAGTCGCCGCCGATGTCCCAGATGTGGGTGACTTGAGTAACCTTGTACGTGCCGTTGAACCGCTGCCCAAGGGCAGACAGCTCCACTTCGCCTCCCGGCTCGATGTCATAGTTGCCATAGCAGAGACCCTCGGCCTCAACAAAGACACCGCTGTGCTCGTCCAGAATGGCCTGGGCCACCGTATCGGCCTCGGCCTGGTTCTTGACTTTGGCCGAGACGGTCAACTCCGAGGCGTCACCAAAGGCCTGCTGGGCGATATCCCCGCCCCAACCAGGCTGCCCAATCTTGGGCGGGGCATCACTGGAGTTCGCCTGCCCGATGATCTCCTTCTTGTTGGCTACATCCCAGCCCTTCACCTTGACTTCGTTGATCTGATCGCCCAGGGTGAGAATGGGGCGAAAGCTCCTCAGTTCGTTGCCAAACTCCAGGCTCACCTTGCCTGCGCCACTCGCTCCCGCTCGCTTAAAGTACAGGGTACTCTTCTTCACATAGACTTGATAGCCTATGCGTCGCGCTCGGTCCCGCAGGAACTCCATGTGCGTCTGCCCATCCTGGTACACATGGTCATGCACGGGCGATGAGGAGTCAACCTCGGAGCCCAGCCCAGCCTGCCCGGCGATGTCGCTGGCGACATCGCTGTCGCTCATGTTGAGGAAGGCCTTGCTATGAGCCCCCCGGTGCAGCCGGTGCGAGCGGTCGTAGCCACGTATGGTGAGATCCACGATAGTGCCGTCTTTGTATTCGGGCACTATTCCCAAGAGATCGCCGTCAAATATCTCGTTCTCGCCTCGCCCCTCTGGGTCACTGACCTTCACCACCAAAGAAGCCCCAAGCTTGAACAGGTTTTGATTGGTGATCTCTGCATAAGGGTCATGCAGACACAGGGTGCACATATCGGGCAGATAGAGGCTGTTGTCCAACTGGACCTCGTACAGCTCGTCCATGACCGGAATCGGAAGCTTGGTGCCATCTATGTACACAAACAGCTGGCGAATCAGCCGCCGCTCGTTGCGATTCACAGGCATGTCAGCCCTCCAAACCTCTACATCTCCAGTGGCGGCACAATAAGAGTCTGACCCGGTCTCATATGCAGTGGATCAACCCATTCGTTGGCCTCGGCGATCAATCGCCACTTGGAGCAATCGCCATATTCTTCCCAGGCAATCAAGTCAAGCCGATCCCCAGCGTAGATGGTCCGCGACTTGGGCGCCGCACCGCCTCCCGAGGTGGGGTTCTGGGAAGGGAAGCCCTCTGCGTCCACGATCTGTTGCAGAGATAACTGAACCTTCGAGCGAACGGGAACACCATCCTTGTTGAAGAGGGTCAGAGCCTCTGACATCTCGGTGATGACACCCTCGAATTCGTAGCGACCCCAACGAAAGACACAATGCGGCGGCTCGGCCTTGTTAGTGGTCGGATTGATGTTGTTCCTATCGATCATCATCATCTTCCACAGCTTCTTGGTATGCGCCTGGGTGACGTCTGTCGTGCCGCCCTCCCCCTGGCCATAGGTGTCAAAGACAAGATTGAGCTTCAAGACCATCGCGCCGCCCTGCTGGAAGCGAATGCGCGGGATGTTCAGGCCTTTGGTTGAGCCTGGGTCGTACGTGTTGGATTTGGTGATGCTGTACTCGTAGGGGTTGAACATGCAAGGCACAGGCTCACCCTCTACGCCAGCACTCTTGCCTATGAGCAGAGCGGGCGTAAGACCGCTTCGAGTTTCGGGCATAGCAGGCTCCTTTTGCTATCTGCCGGACACCGGCCCGACACTAACGGTATCGGAAGGCTCCAAAGCGTTCGCGCTCCAGACGAAGGCGCTCGCGGATACGACGATACACCTTGTCTGCCAGTTCATCCATGTCAGGTTGGCCGGTCTCGCCCTGACTGGCCGCTCCAGTTGCCTCACTTGACGCGCCGCCGGGGCCTGATGCCATTTCCTCGGTCTCAGCCATGCTTCGCCTGACCACGTTCACCTGCATCGCAGGAGTCGGCGGTGGCACCGGCCGGTTCTGGCGCCGATCCTCCTTCTCCGTCTCGGGCTCCCCGGGCTGCCGAGCCACTTGCGTGGTGCTCCTCTCGGGCCACGCGCCAAAGAGGGCTTGGCTCAGCGGCACCCGCTGCAGCGGTAGGGGCCCCTCCCTGGGCACGCTGGGCTCCGCGTCCCTTTCCCTGGCAGCAAAATGCAGCCTATCCTCGCTCTCCACTCGGCGCTGCACCATGGGAGGTCGGGCCTCTCCCTCTTCCGCACGCCCTTCGGGGAAGTAGGCAAGTGGCAATGCCTCCTCGGCCGTGCGCCTCTCGGCGTCCACAGGGGGAGTGCGGACCACTCTCCGCTGGACAGCAGCTTCCGCGACGCGCTCGACAGGCGGCATTTCCGTATCGTACGCAGGAGTGAGCGCGGTGTAATGTGCCTCTGTTTCGGCCTCGCCCTCAGCGGCTGTCTCCCGGTCGACCGCTGGCTCAACTCTTGTGGATTCGCGCGATGGTGGAGCGTGCGGCTCCAACTGCGTCACCTCGGGGCCAGGCTCTGGTCCCCAATAAGGCCGCTCCGCTTCACTCTCTTCTCTCGCATCTTCCAGTGGGCGCACCACCGGCGCCCCGGGCTCTGGAGATGGATACCGCCGTGGCCGTCCCTCTTGGGCGCGGTACTCGCGGCGAGCTGGCCCAGCCGGCGGGGGTTCACCCTCTTCACCGGAGACCCTCAAGGCTTGTGCGATGTCGGCTTCCGGCTCGGATGGAGGACCAGGCGGCGATGAAGGGTACGCCAGCTCCTGCGTTCGGTACACGGTCCTCGCCTGTGCCCCTTCACTACGGGGTACTTGCCGCTGCACACCTGTTGGCTGCGTCTCCATCTCTTCATCCGAGACCCTTGTCGGCTGCACTAGGAAAGTCTCGGGCTCCGTCGGAGCACTGACTGGCCGAACAGGGCGCTCTAGCTCCTGTGCGCGGGAAACCGGCTCCGGCTCTGGCCGTACACCTGGTGTCTCCGCCCGAGGCCCTTCACCCAATGCCCTCAGAGGCTGCACGACTGGCGTCTCTTCGGCCCGCAGAGCTTCCCGTGACGGCGCGGGAGGCTCTGGCTCCTCGGCCCCAAGGTCGCGCTCCGGTCGAAGATGCGGCACAGCCGCCTCGGCAATCGGTGCCTCCGGCTCCTCGCCCGGCACTCTCGAGCGCCGCACCGCCTGGATCTCCCCAACGGGCAGGCCCTCGGATGATGAGACAGACGGCTGGGGCTGTACAACGGGATAACCACGCTCCGGTTCGTCAATAGATGCCTCAACAGGCAGCTCTCTCATGGCAGCAGACGCCCGGAGAACACCAGGGGCTTGCCGTTGGGAGACCACTCTGGACGGCTCGACACCGATCCCCAATCCGTCGTACTCCGGCTCGAGCGCGGTATAGCTCGGTTGCACATCTATCAGCCCCGCGGCCTCAGGAAACCGCCTCGCGACGCCCGCCTCGGGCTCCACCGTCTCGTAGCCTGTCCCTGCGCCAACAGGGGCAGCCCGCGCGGGGGCCGCCGTGGGCGGCACGATCG
>DATKWG010000112.1:0-4143 GCA_035529675.1 Anaerolineae bacterium | reverse complement strand
ATTGACCGGCGTCTGGCCCGGCTCGATGCCCGCTATGTCGAATGGAACTGGGAGCTGGCCGAGCAGCAAAAAGAGCTTGTCGATAGCGGCATGGATTTCCGGAAAGCTCTCAACATAGTCCACGACCAGCGTGAGGAGAGCATCAAGAGCGGCAACTGCCCCGTTGATCTCGACGCCCTCAATGCCCTGCTGGATGAGCTATGCGCCATCTACCTGGAAGCAGATCGCCGGCAGCATATCGCCATTCGCAGCCTTTTCGACGACAAGCGGAGCGTACTCAAGCACCTGCATGCCTACATAGGCCGGACGGCTCGGCTCCTGGAATCGTCCAGGGACCGCAAATGGCTTCGCCTGGGACTGGCAGCGGCTTCCATCGGGGACAGAAGGGTGGACTGGCGAGACCTTCTGGTATGCCTCGGCGACCTCTATCTCGCCGCCAGGCGGGTCAGGATGCGCCCCGGCAGTGACTTTCAGGCGGTGGCGAAACTGTCGAATCCGGTTGGATTGCGTGGCGGGAGTTCCACGCGCGACCTTCTCGCCGATTTCCACAAGTCTGCATATCTGAGGTCTATCAGACGCAAGGCAAAGACTCGCCGCAAGGGGCGCACGTAGGAAGACACGGGCCGTTTACCCGGCGGACCCGAGCCCAAGACATGGAGAGGAGGATTGGTCATGTTCAATCCCAGGGCGTATGAGAACTCGCGGCCAGGTGGGATCGGTGTGCTGGAGGTCGTGGACGGTCGAGAGGCGAAAGAGGGCCGGCCACGCCAGTTCGTCCCCCTCAGGCGCACGGAGTTGCGCGGCGAGATAGCCGGGCCGCTGGCCTCCCTCGATCTCACGCAGGTCTACGGTTATTCCAGGGAAGAGTGTCAGAAGGTGCTGGAGGTGCTCTATCGCTTTCCCATGCCCGGCGACGCCGCCATCACGGGCGTGCGCGTACGCTTCGGCGACGTCGAGATTCGGGCCGACCTAAAGGAGCGAGAGGAGGCGACCGCCGCCTATGAGGAGGCCAGGAGGCTGGGCAGGCAGGCTGCCCTGGCCACCCGAGAGTCGCCAGACGTGTTTACTCTGCAGATCGCAGGGATTCAGCCCGATCAGGACGTGGCAGTCGAAACGAGCTACGTGCAGCTTGCCCGGGCCCAGGGGGATGGCTGGACACTGCGCATTCCTCTGACCACTGCGCCGCGGCACACCCGCACCGACGAAATCACCTCCCGCCATGCTCAGGGGCAGCCTCTCTACCTTCTCCGAGATCCGGGGCATCGCTTCTCCCTCGACTTGACCCTGCGGGTAGTGGGGTCGGTGGCGAGCGACACCCACAAACTCGATGTGGAGCAAGACCAGGATGGGATGCGCGTTCGGCTCAAGGATGGCGTGGTGATCCCCGACCGCGACTGTGTGCTCTCTTGGCGACCCCCGGCCGAACAGGATCGCCCCAGCCTTCAGGTTCTGCTTCACGACGATTCAGCTTCCGGACTGGTCTACTTTCTGGCTCTGGTGGCGCCACCGGCCGTTCACCAGGCCGGGCAAGGCGTGCGCCGAGAGATCACCCTGCTGGTGGACCACTCCGGTTCGATGAGCGGAGCCAAGTGGGAAGCCTCCGACTGGGCCGTGGAGACGTTCCTGTCCGACCTGACCGAACGCGATGCCTTTGCCCTGGGCCTGTTTCACACAACGACCCGATGGTTCACCGAAAAGCTCCGCCCTGCAGACGCCCAGACGGTCGAGAGAGCGATTCGCTTCTTGATGGAGTCGAAGGATAGCGGCGGCACCAACCTGGGGGTGGCGCTCGAGCAAGCCCTTGGCATAAGCGTCGCCAAAGATGAGCGTGCGCGTCACCTGCTGGTGGTCACCGACGCGCAGGTGACCGATGCCGGGCGCGTCCTTCGCCTGGCCAGCGAGGAGGCAAGGCGCAAGCATCGCAGGAGGATCAGCGTGCTGTGCATCGACGCCGCGCCGAACGCCTTCCTGGCCAACGAGCTGGCAGAACGCGGAGGCGGAGTGGCCAGGTTTCTGACCAGCGCTCCCGACGAAGAGGATATCACCACCGCTCTGGACGAGGTCCTTGCCGACTGGGCCGAGCCGGTGTTGGCTGATCTCCGGCTGGGCGTGGATCGTTCGCCCGTCGAGGCCGCCGGGCGTGAGGTTCTGGATGACGACCGGGCGGGTTGGGGTCTTGTGGACCTTGGGGACTTGGCTTGCGGTCGCGCAATTTGGGTGGCTGGTCGCATCCCCCGGGGGGAGGGCGGCACGCTCTCCTTCAGCGCAAGGACAAGGGATGGCCAGGAAGTGGCTGCCTGCCGCATGGACTTGGCTGGAGAGAGAAACGAACGTCCTGCGCTGAAGGCGCTGTTTGGTGCGCGGCGCGTGCTCGGCCTCGAGTTCCTGATCAATTCGGGATACGATCGCGAGGCTCTGGGGGAGCAGCTCGAGCGCCTGGGCTACGATCCCGAGGAGGCTCTGGCTGGACGGGCAGGGAGGCGCCCCAGGGTGTACGCCGAGAACGTCCGCCTGGACGCGCAGGAAGCTCTGAGGGGTTTGCTGGTGCGCGAGGCCCTGGACTACGGTCTGGCCAGTTCGGAGACGGCTTTCGTGGCAGTGCGAACGGAGGCGGGTAAGCCAGTTGAGGGCACCGTGGCGGTGGCCAATGCTCTGGCCGAGGGGTGGTCGGAGGGCTTTGTCTCTCGTGGGTTGGGGGCGGGAACCGGGCTGGGCCTAGCCACGCCCGGATTGGCATTGCGTGGGGGCGGTCGTGCCCGCCTGGCAATGCGACGTGCAGGACTTGCTCCTTCGGACCTGGACATACCCGCGTTCCTCCGTCGTGGCCCGAGAAGGGCCGAGGTCGGCGACAGGGCCGCTCCTGAGAAGGCCGTGGCGGAACCTGCGCCCCTGTTCCTCGGTGTGCCCCAATTCGCCCATGGCGAAGCGGTCCTCTTCGACTCCACTAGGAAAGAGGACGCGGGCAAGCTCCCCGAGTCGGGGACGATAAGTCGCCTGGTGGTGCGTTTCCCCGGCGCAGCCCTCGATCACAGAGGCCTTGACCGGGGGCTGAGCATACTTATCTTTGTGGGAGATCTGTCGTCGCCGCGAGCCAGAGTGCGACTTGCCGACCTGTTGCGCCGTCGCGGAGAGCGCCCACTGAACCTGTTCAGGCGGCCAGGGCAGGTGGTGCGCATCGTCCTTGTGGACCCGGCCAGCGCCTGGGCGCGGGGCGCACCGGAGATGAGCCTTGGGCTGAGGTGGTAGACTGGCGGTGGGCGCGACCAACAAGAGTGCCAAGCATACAGCCCAGCGCCATGCTGGGCTATATGCGCCGACGGGTCGAATCCGGCGTGGGTGGGCACCCCGACCTCCGTCCCCCGGCCTGGGTTCGTGACTCGCGAAAGGCTGCCGCCATCGGTCTTTGCCCCAGAATCGCAAGCGCGGATGACAGAACATGCCTCTCTTGACCTTTCTCCTCGAAGCAGTGCTCGTCTCCTTCTCCGGCGTCATGGCCCCAGGTCCTCTTTCGGCCACCGCGGTGGCCAGAGGGAGTGAGTCGCCCCATGCGGGGGCAGTGGTCGCCATAGGCCACGGAATAGTGGAACTCCCGCTGATGGCGGCCATTTTCTTTGGCCTGGGATTCCTGCTCGAACAGTTCCACGTGAGAGTAGTCACGGCCCTTGTGGGAGGGCTGCTCCTTTCGGTCATGGGCATTGGCATGCTTCGGAGCGTGAGACGGGCGGAGTTCGCCGCGAACGCGAACACCCACTCTTCGATGGTGGCAGGGATGGTCCTGAGTGCGGGAAACCCCTATTGCAGGATGACCTGACGTACTCGAGCTCCAGCCGTCGGGCCGCCTCCGCCGCCTCCTCCTGGGTCCGCATATCATAGCGTTGTGTCGTAGAGGGGTGCGCGTGACCCACCAGCCTTGAAACGAGCAGAACGTCCACACCCCGCTTTAACAGGCCTGTGATATAGCTCCTCCGGGAATCATGTGGCCTTATCCCCTCAATCCCCGCCTGGCGTGCTCGGCGCTGGAAGAGACTGTAAGTGCCACGTCCGCTCAGCCTGCGACCTGGCAGTAGTTTGCCTGTTTGGTGGCAGCAGGGGAACAACTCAGGCCCGTGGTTTCCCCGTATGGCCATGAAATCCTTGAGGTAG
>DATKWG010000111.1:0-2267 GCA_035529675.1 Anaerolineae bacterium | reverse complement strand
TGGGTGCATCAAGGCCGAGCACGATGTGCCTCATCGATAGCACGGACGGGAGCGTAACTGTGGCGATGCTGAGACGTTGCGCCGAGGTCACCGAGGGCCGCCAGGTGTTGGCGCGTCCCGTAGCCTTTATGCCGGGCCATGCCATAGCCGGGTAGACGTCGGCTGAGGCTGATCATCCAGTGGTCACGAGTGACCTTGGCAATGATCGATGCAGCGGAAACCGACAGGTGATAGAGGTCGGCTTTGGGCGTGCTGAATTGGGGGATAGAGATCTCGGCCAATGCGACGAAGTCAATCAGAAGGTAGTCTGGGGGGGAAGCCAGTGCATCGAGAGCCTTGACCATGGCCAACCGGGTAGCCGGCACTATGCCGATGCGGTCGATCTCGGCCGATGAGACCAGGCCCACCCCACAATCCAAGGCGTGTTGGAGGATGAGACTATAGCATCGCTCCCTGCGCAAAGGCGAGAGAAGCTTGGAATCGCGAACCGCACCCAAGTCCTCAGACAGGCCGGGCACATCAGGGGGGAAAACCACAGCGGCGGCGACGACGGGGCCTGCCCATGCGCCCCGGCCGGCCTCATCGAGTCCGGCAACTCTCACATAGCCCTGAGCCCACAGCCCACGTTCCCTGGCGAGGTCTGGTTGTTGGCTCATGGCCGACGCCTCCAATCTTTCCAGATGGAGACCCGCGTTTCACCGCCTACTTTCGATACCCCGAGCGGTCTTCCTTCAGACGCATTCTCTTGCCCCGAACCTTGCGCAGGAAGTAGAGCTGAGCACGACGCACCTTGGAGCGCCGGAGGATCTCGATCTTCTCGAGGCGAGGAGAGTGAAGAAGAAAAGTTCGCTCCACGCCAATGCCGTGGGAGGCGATGCGTCGCACGGTGCAACTGGCGTTTACCCCGCTCTTGCGCATACGAATCACCACTCCCTGGAAGGGCTGAACGCGCTCTCGATTGCCCTCCACTATGCGCAGATGCACGCGCACCGTGTCGCCCGCACGCATGCGGGGAACATCGGTCCTGGCCTCGGGATCCAACGATCTGATTATGCTATCCATCTTTGGATTCTACCTTTCACGCAGTTCACAAATATCCATTATAGCACAAGAGACCCACCAACTGAAATCACGCGAGTGGGGAGTATCGAAAAACGAGGTATTCAGGGGAAACCAGACTCATCCGAGTGAATGGGTCGACGTGTTATGGCTCAATTCAGGCCTGTTCTGGAGCTGAGATGCTCCTTTCCGTGGTTCCTTGGGGCGTTGGTGATGCCATCTGGAGCCAAGGAGCCGCTCCTGGCGCACTCCCTCGCCCTTTAGGCGCACTACGCCCTGGGTTTAGGCCATGACCGGGACTTTATCCTTGAAGGGCACCCCGGTGAGCAACCGCACCAGCCTTTTCAGGTTGAGCGCGATGGCCGTCAGGCAAGCTTGGATGGCGTAGCGCCAGATGCCCAGGTAGCGGCATCCCTTCGGCAGGCCGTGGTGCTGCTTGGCTTCCCCGAACTTACGTTCGATCTGGTATCTTTCATCTAGACTGGGCTTGTACCCCGTACGGGGCACTTGTACCAGGGCTGTGCCTTGAGCTGCAACCAGACCTGTCTGTTGGGGCCTTGTGGGTCCGGTACCTGTTCAGATGGATGGCGCTGCGGATGCCTCGGGTCTGCAATAAGAAGTGGTTGTCGGTATCGCTATAACCTCGGTCAGCGGTGCAGATACCTATGGGCAATCGTTGACCAAGGTCAGAGTCGATCAGTGAGGGCAGACAGTGCCCGTCATACCTCTGCCCAGGAGAAACGACCACACTGGTGATCATCTGAGCCTCCGCGTTGAAGCTGATGTGGGCCTTGTACCCGTAGAAGCGCTGGGGCACCCTCCTCTTGTGTCCCTTTTCGTCGCGCACGGTGCGGGTGTGGTTCACCCCCCAATGTGCATTGGCGTCGCGAGGAAGCTCCCCCTTCTTCTGCCTGTGATCGTCCTTGTGCACATTCACGTTGGCTACGGTGTGTGTGCTGTCGATAATCTGCAGCGAACCGAATACCACACCCTGTTCCCTAGCGATCTGGACGATGCTGTTGAGGAGCCTGATGTAGGCCTTGAGCTTCCCGTTCTCCAGAATCCGGTTCTTGAAGACCGTCAGCGTCGAGTGATCGGGCACCCGATCGTCGATGGCCAACCCCAGAAAGTACTTGGCAGGCAGGTTCTCTTTGCAGTACCTCTCCACCTCACTCTCGGACAGATCGTACAGATAGGATAACAGGAGC
>DATKWG010000110.1:0-2349 GCA_035529675.1 Anaerolineae bacterium | reverse complement strand
GCCTGCGGCTTCTCTTGGTCGGTGGAGGCGGCCTCGTGCTCCTGGCCTGCATCTGCATGGCGGTTTTCGTCGTGGGCTCACTCCTGTCGGACACGGCGGTGGCCCCCTTGGCAACCCCACGCCGCGATTACGAGGCTGGCGAGTACTTCATCGAGCTTATAGAACAGACCAACGACGCCCGGTGGTCGGCCTATTCTCAGCAGACCTTCTCTGACTTTGCCGCCGAGATCCAGGTCCGCTTCGAAACGGACGTCGAATCCGTGCGAGGCGGCCTGGTCTGGCGTATGCAGGACGGGGATAACTACTATCGCTTCACGATCAGAAGCACCGGCCAGTACATCCTGGAGAAATTTGTGGACGGAGAAATGCAAACCCTGATCCCTGCCACCGCCTCCCCGCACATCAATACCGGCGTCGCCACCAACAACCTGAAAGTGGTTGCGGCGGCCGATTTGATCAGCATCTACGTCAACGACCAGCACCTGGCAGATTTCACCGACAGTTCCTTCAGCGAGGGCAAGATCGGCCTCCGTGCCGGTGTGCGGACCGAATCGCCCATTACCACCCGGGTCTTCTTCGACAACCTGCGGATTTATGCGCCGACAGCGCCTTCCACTGTGCTCTTTGAGGACGATTTCGACGACCCGGAGAGCGGCTGGGCGGTGGCAGAGGCTGAAACCTATCGCGTGGGCTACGTCTCTGCCTCGGAAGCGGTTGAGGCCTCGGAACCAGTGGAGATCGTATCTGAGAGGGAACTCACGCCAGACGAGTTCTTCCAGGCCGTAGAGGGAGACGAAAGGTTCGCGGAGGTCTACGCCCTGGCCGCCGAGCAGGGATACACCGAGCAGGGGGTGGCGGCCGAGGTAATACTCAGCAATGCCACAGTGCTGTCAGGTCTGGCCCTCGGTTCGCCTCAGGATGAGGCCATAATCGCTATCCAGGCCGCAAGCGGCGAGCGCAATAGTTCCATGCTATTGAGGTACGAGAACGAGACGCTGGTGCTCTACGATCGGCAGGGACGCCTGGAGCTAACCGAGCAGGGGGTAGCGGTCTTCGATGCCGCTGGCGACCCGATCGGAGAGACGGAGTTCCCAGAAAGCTGGCGCGCGCTGGGCCTTGCGAGCGCTCTCCAACAACAGCCATGCAAAACTGGCCCGATGCTCGAGATCAAGACCTGCTTGCAGGGCTGGCTTGGGACGGGGGCGGTCGCGGCTGTTTGCGCGGGGAGCGTAGGGGCGGTCATTGATGTCTGCCCATTTGCGTTCACGCCGGCGGCATTAGCGGCGGCTCCGGGCTGTGGATCTGCTCTGCTGGTAGCGACCGGCAGTTGCGCCTTTGGTGCCGGTTGTGTTTTCTATTCGGGTGACGACCCGCCAACCCTCACACCCACAATGTGCAAGAAGGCCCAGACCCTGCCCACGCTGGACTGTGATTATCGTGATGGTAGCGAAGTGGTGGTCGAGCGCCAGGACTATGAATGCGGGGTGGTGGTCAACGATGATCGGGAGCCCCTTCCTCCCGATCCAAACCCGCAGTTCACTGTGCTTTGCGACTACTGGCATGAGGTCGAGGTCACGGACTGTGGCGGAAACGAGGCCACGCTGACCCTGCTGGCCCCTGACTGCCAGGTGAGGGCATACTGCGACTCGGGCGTGTGCGAAGGCGGGCGATGCCTGGCCCCGCCCACACCGGTGCCGCCGACTTCAGTGCCACCCACGGCGGAGGCGCCTGCCACGCCTGGGCCCACCGGAAAGCCGCGGATCAGGATCTGGCTGGAGGGGGTAGAGCACGATGAGGTCGACATCCCGATGTACACGTGCGTTGAGGTCGAATGGGATGTGCAGAACGCTACCACGGTAACTCTTGATGGAGTGCTTGTGGACGCCGCTGGGAAAATCAAATTGTGTCCTTTCGACGACGTGACGACGTACACGTTTATCGCTGAGGGCCCCGGAGGTGAGAGTCCCCCCAAAGAGGTAAAAGTCCAACTGTATTGACTCCGACCAATGATCAATTCCGATCACGCCGTGAGAAGATGCGGGATTTGGATGACCGATCTGCGCGACTGGCGGGCACCTGGACCGCGACCCCCCACGCGGCACCGGCCCGCGTGGTGGACCCCAGAACATCCACTGGCCCACCGGCCTGGAGGACGAGGCCACATCGGTTCATGGCGCGGACACCGGTTCTCTGTCAGCTTGCAGCTAGGTCTCCGCCGGGATCATTATCCAGCAGATAACGTAGGGGACGAGACCGGGCAAGCCGCCCGGCAGAAGCAGAATTACCCAGATGATCCTCACCAAAGTCACATCCACGTCGAAATAGTTGGCCAGCCCTTGAGCCACGCCA
>DATKWG010000109.1:0-34104 GCA_035529675.1 Anaerolineae bacterium | reverse complement strand
GCCACGCCCTCGACGCTATCCAGACATTGCGCCAGGAGCTTCTCCTCGTTCTTGACGATCATGCAGACCGAGAGCGTGGGCATCAAAGCCTTCGAGGTCATCTCGTCGCTGCCATGAATGGTGGTCATCTTCTCCTCCGGTAGCCCTCTAGGGCAAGCACCCTGAGCACAGATGGTCGTCGATGGCGCGGCAATGCAGCGCTTTGCTTGCCCCAAGCCCGTTGGCATGGGACAGAATAAAGTTCACTATACGCTCAGCCGCCCGCCCATCACCGAAGGGGTTGGGCGCCGAGGCCATTCGCTGGTAGGCATCCCGGTCACATAGAAGGCGAGTAGTCTCTGAGACGATCTTCTCCTCGTCTGTGCCCACCAGCCTGGCCCCCCCCGCCTCGATCGCCTCCTGCCGTTCAGTGACCTCGCGCAGCACCAGCACCGGCTTGCCCAACGCGGGGGCTTCCTCTTGAATGCCGCCAGAGTCGGTCAAGATCAGTTCGGCACGTTTCAGAAGGTGGGCAAAGGGCAGATAGTCCAGAGGTTTGGTCAGCAGCACGTTGTGGATTCCAGAGAGCAGCTCGCCCGCCACCGACTGCACGCGCGGGTTCAGATGCACGGGGTACACGAAGCTGATCTCCGAAAACCTGGCGGCCAGGCGGACAATGGCTCGACAGATGCTCCGGAGGGGCTCTCCGAAGCTTTCCCTCCGGTGGGCGGTGATGAGCACCACCCGGCCACCCAGGCTGGTCAACGGCGGCTCGGTGAACTGGAACGGACGAGCGGTAACATCCAGTAGCGCGTCAATAACCGTGTTGCCCGTCACCACGATCTGACCGTCTCGCACTCCCTCGCGGAGCAGGTTTCGCCGCGCAGTCTCGGTTGGTGCGAAATGCAGATCGGCCAGCGCGCTGGTCAGGCGGCGATTCATCTCCTCTGGGAAGGGACGATGCTTGTCTCCGGTGCGCAGTCCGGCCTCAACGTGGCCAACCGGTGTATGGTGATAGTACGCCGCCAGCGAGGTGGCGAACACCGTGCTGGTATCTCCCTGCACCAGAACCAGGTTGGGACGGGTGGCGCAGAGGACTTGTTCTATGCCCCGAAGCACCAGACAGGTGACCTCGGCCAGCGTCTGGCCAGGCACCATGATGTTCAGGTCGTAGTCGGGGCGCAGGTCAAAGACTCGCAGCACCTGGTCCAGCATCTCCCTGTGCTGAGCCGTGACGCACAGCCGGCAGTCGACGTCTTCCGGATGTCTGCGCAATTCTGCAATGACCGGGGCCAGCTTGATGGCCTCCGGACGGGTCCCGAACACGGTGAGCACTCTGATACAGACACTGCTTGCACGTGTCATCCTATTTCACCGAATCAACCCTGGCCAACGCGTAGGCGTCGTGCCCGAAGTTCTCCAGAAAGACTGTCTCATAGTTGAATACGCGCGCCAACTCTTCCATATACGGGTGATGTGTGATGTCATCCATGAAGCACCAGAACGGCACCGGCACTAGACCCTTGAGGAGGGGGAAAACTATAGATCTGCCATTCCCGTTGGGGCCATCCAGTATCACGAGAGCAGTCTCGTGGCAAATGTGTTGACACAGGTCCCCATCATAGAATACGTTGTGGAGTCTGGTTTGTGCATAGAGTTGCCTGGGCACTGGCACACCAAGTTCATGGTAGTCCGTCGCTGGTTGACGCGACGAAAAGAGGGCTTCGTACTCCTCGTCCGAAAGCTGTTTCAGGCCTGGGCTTATCAGCCTCACCTCCGGAAAAGACCGTAGGGCAGCCTTCAGGCGGTCAAAGAAAGCCTGCTGGTGTTCGAAGGAGGTGATGCGCAGTGCCTTGTTCCTCAGCTCAAAGAGCTTTGCCAGATACAGAGTAGAGTAGCCAGCGCCGAACTCTGTCACATCCTGGATGCTTTCAGGCAGGTTGGCCACCAGGAGTCTGAGGGCGCGCTTCGATATGCACCACCCGGTGTGCTTCACTCGCCGATCAGCCCATCTCAGGGCCGATTCCACATCCGAGTTGGAAACCACATGGGTACGCCCCACCTGCACCCCGTACTGCTGGGGCACCTGTACCCCGTACTGCTGGGGCACAGGTGCCACTGGTGGTCTCGCGGCAGGTTCCAGAACATCCCGCAGTATCTGCTCGATTCGGTGAACGCAGGTGTGATTGCGGATCACCTCATCCCGCCCCTGCCGGGCGACGACCTCGCGTTCTTCCTCGTGAACCAGGTAGTACTCGATGAGGTCCTCAATGTTGTCATCGTTGTAGTAGACGAGATGCACCCGGTCCTCGAACAGACGATCTTCTGGAGGGAGCTCGTTGGTCAGAAGAAAGGACCCACAGCCCAGGGCCTCGAACACCCTATGCTGGACGCCTCCTTTGCCAATGCCCAGGTTGAGCACGATCTTGGACTGGTTATAGACGCGCACCATCTCCTCGCCGAAGGCGCGGGTGACGTAGAGATCAAATCGCCTGCCCAGCCGCTCGAGCAGTGCGGCCCGGTTGGGATAAACGTTGCCCACGAAGCAGAGGTCGTGCACCTTGGGCAGGTCGAGCTTACAGTGGAGATGGGGATCGCAGGCCAACGGGAGCCACCTCGCCCCGGCGACACCATACCTGGCGTACTCTCCCAGGTCATACTTGGCGAACCCGTACACCAGGTCGAAGGCGTGGCCGTTGTAGGCGATGTCGCGCGGGCCGTGTTGCGTGGCCAGCAGGTCATCGGGGTACCACAGCACGGTGATCCCAGGGATCCTGCGAATCAACTCTGGCGGAATGCCTTCGCCTTTCAGCACCAGGGTCAGGTGTGCGTCTTGACGAAGGAGCTGTGGCAAAAGGCGACGACCCTTCCGAAAGTCGGTATCGATGACCTCAACCCCCATCTCCTCCAACGCGGGATACACCTCGTTGCCAAAGCCCCAGGGATGATTGGCCCACCGCGCGCTGACCAGATGCAAGCGAAACCGTTCGCGGGTGTTTCCCCTTGCAAGATGCAGCTTCCCCCCATCGCGAACGAGTTGGCAATCTCCATAGCGTTTGCCCATCAGCCTCAGGGAAGTCCGATCCTGAGCGGGCACCGACACCGCCGGCGTAGCCCTCACCAAGGGCTTGCCTCTATGTGGGGGAGACGGGCGCACATCTGCTCCGGATCTGGCCGGGCTACGCTCAAGCGCCCCTTCAGTGCGGGGTGCAAGCAGCTCTGACAACACTCGGTTGACTTGCTCACCCAGTCTATCGGGTGACAGCTTCTCCTCCGCGTAGCGCCGAGCATTGGCACCCATTCGGGTGATCTCGGGGCCATTCTGGCCAAGCTCGAGCATCTTCTGGACCAGGTCGTCGAGATCCACAATGGTCTCGGGGAAGGCGATGCTGTCCGCTCGGGTTTCGGTGTGTGCCACTTTGACCAGCAACCCGTTGTGGCCATCCTGCACGAACTCGTTCATGGGCGGTGCATCGGTAGCGATGGCAGGCAAGCCACAGGCCATCCCCTCCAGCAAAGGCAGACCGAGGCCCTCCAACTTGGAGGGGAAGAGGAGGATGCGCCCCTTGTGATAAAGCCCCGGCGCCGCGACCGTCTCGATGTGATAGGTGATACGAGGATTCTCGCGAACGATCCGCACTACCGCGGGTGGCAGTCTCTCAAGCTCGGTCTGAGCGTGGACTAGAAGGGTCACGCGGGGGAGCTTGCGCGAGACGGCATCAAAGGCCCGAATTACAGCCGGAGTCATCTTGCGATAGTTGAGCCCCAGCCAGCCCGCGTTGTGAAAAAAGGTGAACTCGCTTGATTCTCTCTGAGGTCGGAACAACTCCGTGTCCACGGCCCAGCCCACATAGTGGGCATTGCAGCAATCCCTCACCAGGTAGAAGGTGCGCAGGGTGGAACACAGCACCCCGTCGTAGAGAGCCATGTGGGGCTTCCAGTCCTCTTTGTAGTAGTCCAGATAAGTCAGAACCTTGATCCCTGTGGTCTTGGCCCCTCGCACCAGATTCCAATCATACTCCTCATTGAAAACCACTGCCTCCAGACGCTTGTCCTCGATCCATTTGGCTAGCACTTGGGGGGGAATCCAATAGTCTGGATGGGTGGTCAGGTTGGGAACTGCCCAATGGCCCTGCTGCTCGAGCTTTGGTTGTCCGTACACACCGCCGGTGCGCGCAAACACGAAGGTCTCGTTGCTGCGCGACATCACACCCCGCAGCATCCTGGTGACATACGCCTGCCCTCGCTCGAACCAGAGGCTGACAAAGCCGATGCGCAGTCCGGAGACCTTTGAGGCAGAAGCCCCACACCCCAGATCTGTCAGCGCGATCTGAGCTTTGACGTGCTGGGGTTCCCAGCGGAGACAGTTGCGCAGGGCGTGTGCGGCTTCCCCCTCACGGCCCTGCTGAAGCAGCGACTTGGCCAGGCCGTACCAGGCACCCGCGTAGCATCGATCCAGGTCGATGGCTCGCCCAAAAGCCTCTTCTGCCCGCGTGGCCTCGTTCCGGCCATAGTGCAAGACCCCCAGGTTGTTCCAGACGGTGGCGTCGTCGGGGGCCAGCTCGGCGGCCCGCTCAAAGCAAGCGATGGCCTCGGCTGCCTGGCCCAGCTTGTGGTGCAGGAGTCCCATCTCGTAGTGGGCGTCAGGACGCCACGGAGTCAGCTCGATGGCCTCGCCGTATGCGGCCAGGGCCCCGTGGTGATCGGCAGCCTGCGCCAGGTGCGCAGCCCGCTCCAGCGCCTCTCTGTAGCGGCTCTGCATCCTTCCTTCCATACCAAGGCTCCACTGGATCACTCGGCTAGCTTGGCCCATTCTGCCGACTTTCGCCCGACAGCGCGGTTCACCGCGCGACCACCCATTTCCGCTTCGCGCAGGGAGGAAGCGCTAATGCGCCTACCCCGCGCCCCTTTCCTGGGAGCGATCCCGGATGACGAACCGTACAATGACTATACCAAATCGACTGGGGAGTTCAGTAAACTCTTTGTGACAAAGCCGTAAAGCACACGTAAACTGGTCGCCTGAGCGGCGACCAGGCCAGGTTCCCTCGCCCTGGCAAAGACGGCGCTGGCCGGACTTGGGCTGCCCAATGCATCGAGTTGGCAACGGGGAAGCTGGGGCCGCAACTGCCACTCGAGAGGGGCACTGGAAGGGATTGCGAGCTTCAATCGATGGTCAAGCTCGTCCGCCTAGATGGCCTCACCTCATCCAACCAGCACTGCACCTCCTCCTGGCTTGGATTCAACCTTAGCGATTCCTCCCACATACGCCGTGCCCGGTTGTCATCGCCCGCTGCGCGCTGGCACAGACCGAGTGCATTCAGCACCGGCACCCGTGCGGTCTGATCGACCTCCTGGTTCCAATTGCGTTGGCGGCGCTCAGCCTGGTCGATCCGCCGCAGGTACTCCTCAAAGGCAAGCACAGCCTTCTGCAACTGCCCCGACTCACGGTAGAGCTCCCCCAGTTGATAGATGGCCTCCAGGTACTCGGGGTTGAGATTGATGGCTCGAGCGAAGAAGGTTGCGGCCTCCCGCCCATATCCGGCAACCCGAGCGCACAACCCCAGATGGAAGAGGGCCTCCTCGTGTTGATCATCGGCCTGGACCACCGCCCGAAACAGAGGAAGCGCGTCCCGGTGTTGGCCCTGCATCTCCAAGACCAGTCCCAGAACATAGTTGAGAGAGGTCTCATCTGGATGGTAGACCAAGGCTGCTCGGATGACCCGGTTGGCGCTTGGCAGGTCTCCCTCAGCCAGGTGAAGACTGGCCAGCGCAAGAGCTGGCGCCAGCGCATCTGGCTGCAACTGAATCGCCTGCCCGTAGAGCACCTTGGCATCACGGACACGACCGATCTCCTCGGCGCAACGCGCCATCCGGGTGAAGGTTTCATGATCATTCGACCGCGTCAGCACCACTTGCTTGTAGCAGGACAGGGCGTTCTCGTATTCTCCCAGCTCCTCGTAGATGACTCCCAGATCATGGTGGGCGTCCCAATCGTCCGGAGCCCTTCGAAGAGCACTTAGCAGGTGGCGTTTCGCTTCGCCCAGGTTGCCTTGTCTGGCCAGGCAGACTCCCAGCTTGCCATGACCCTCAGCCCACGTGGGGTCGTGGGCCAGGGCTTGCCTCAGTAAGTCCTCCGCGACGGCCCAGTTGCCCGCTTCCAGTGCCGACCGAGCCCGATCGCGGACGTCGCTCGACCCCTCCTGCGCAGGCAAGTCTCGGCAGTGAACTTGGAACTCGCCCATCTGTTTCCGTCCCCCCCCGTGATCCCCAATCGGTGGCCTCTCGAGCGTCATCGGCAGGCTAGGGGGCCAACTTCAGTCATGCAAGGTAAATTGTGCGTGAGTAGGCAGCCGGGGATCGCATGGATCAGTCGAAGGTCGATGGCAGCCACCGACGATCCCGCTTCCCCAGTCACGGCTGGACTCTCACGTGAGCGGGCGCTGTCCTCTCGCACAGCCTCAGTGGCGCGCGCGGTTCAGCCGCGTCCTCCTTTTACGGACCCTTTACGGCACAATCACGGCCCTTTTACTGACGCCAACGCTCTCTTCACGTATCATATGACTGCTAGGTGGGCCACATGGGAGGCTTCTTGAGCTGCCTGGCGTATGCCAGCACTATTGCCCTACTACACTCGGAGCCCGCGAGGACGGGATGGGTGGTGCCAACCTCCCCTACCAGGAAGCGAACCCAATGATCAAGGTGACCAGGCTCAACGGGAGCCAACTCTACGTGAATGCGGAGATGATCTGCTTCGTCGAATCCACTCCCGACACGGTTGTGTCACTGGAAAGCGGGGAGAAGGTGGTCGTCCAAGAGTCTCAGGAGCAGCTAGTGGCCGCAATCGTTGCCTACCAGAGGCGGATTCACGCGCCTCTGGGGCGAGGGCGTGAGGGGAAAGACGAACATCTGTCGCCTCCCGTCACCACTGAATAGGATCGCGGCCGCCTAGCGCAAATAGCGGCAACCTTGCCAAGAAAAGAGAATCCCCCCCGGCCATGGAAATATCGACTGTCATCGGACTGGTGCTCGGACTCGGTTCCGTGCTGGGCATGGTGCTGCTGGAGGGAGGATCCCCCGCGGAGCTGATAGGGATTCCCGCCGGCGTCATCGTCTTTGGAGCGACCTTTGCGGCGAGCTTTGTGCAGTTTCCGTTGAAAGTGGTGCTCTCTCTCCCCAAGCTGATCATACAAAGCTTTCAGACACTCGAGGCGAACTCGACGGAGACCATTGATCAACTGGTAGCCCTGGCAGACCGTGCCCGACGCGATGGCCTGTTGGCCCTCGAGGAAGCCGCTGGGCAACTTGACGACCAGTTCCTCCAAAAGGGGATCATGCTGGTAGTGGACGGGGTGGACTCGAAGACGGTCTCTGAGATCATGGAGACCGAGATGGCCCTGGCGTCAGAGCGGCACGAGGCCGGCTTCGGCCTGCTGGAGGCTATGGGTGGGTATGCTCCTACCATGGGCATTCTCGGCACGGTGATGGGCCTGGTCAACGTCCTCAGCCAGCTGGCCAATCCAGAAGAACTGGGACGCCTGATCGCCTCGGCCTTCCTGGCCACGCTCTATGGCATCGGCTCAGCCAATCTCCTCTGGCTCCCACTGGCCGGCAAGTTGCGTGGCAAAGATGACAAAGAAATGCTTGCTCGCCGGATGATGAAGGCAGGCGTGTTGTCCATTCAAGCAGGAGAGTCGCCACGCATTGTCCGAGACAAACTCGAGTCTTTTCTCGCGCCAGCAGAACGTGAAAGGGAAGAGGAATAGTCCATGTCTCACGGTGGCGGGGGCAAGGAACGGTGGATGATCTCGTACGCCGACTTTATCACCCTTCTCATGGTGCTCTTCGTCGTCCTCTACTCTATGGCCAATGTAGACATGGAGAAGTACAGATCGCTTGCCGAGTCTCTGAATCGGGCGTTTGGAGGAAGCGGCTCTATGGTTGACCTGGTCGGCGAAATGCAGCCGGCGCGTCTCGAGGCGGAGCACTCCAAACCCGCCGTGTTGGGCTTCCCTCTCGTTACCTATGATCAGTTGGACGTGAGCGCAGAGCTGGGCGACGCCATTGCCCAGGCCGGAATTGAGGGTGAGGTCAGCGTCCGCACCAACATCGAGGGAGTGATCGTCAGTCTCAGCGAAGAACTCGTATTCCCCTCCGGTAGCGCTGATATCCAGCCTCGGGCCAGGGCAGGGCTGGACAGTATCGCCCAAGTCTTGGCAGGCTTGCCCAATCACATTCGCGTCGAAGGGCATACTGACGATCATCGCACCAACAACCCGGCCTACGTCAGCAACTGGGAGCTGTCCACAGCGAGGGCGATAAGCATCGTGCGCTACCTGGTGCAGAAAGGGGTCCATCCCTCGCGCCTGTCGGCTGCTGGCTATGCCTCCTACCGGCCCCTATTCCCGAACGACTCGCCGGAACATCGCCAGGCCAATCGCCGGGCAAGCATCGTGATCATCTATCCCTTGGAGCGTCAGGACTTTCGTATAGAACGGTTCTCCGAGTTGCAGGCACTAGGGGAGCCGGTACTACCTGGCCCGCAGTAGGAAGCCACCACCGCCTGGCCTTTACCGGCTTGAGCAGTGAACGGCAAGCGGAGTCGGTCAAACAGTCTGGAGCAGCTAGCCTCTCAGGATGGCATCTATGGCAAGACTATTCGGCAACAAGAAACTGCTGACTACGCTCGTGGTCGTTGTTGTGCTTGTGGCGTTCTTGGCCTACATCCTTGTTCCCTCCAGCCTGCCCAAGCCCATCTACATTGAGTTCGTCAGCGCCGGATCTCAGTCAGCCACGTCGGCGACTCCCAACCAGAGCGAGGCAACAGAGCCGCACCTCTCAGAGCCATCTCAAGAACCTGGCCCCGTGGCATACCCCAAGGTGGGCCAGGGGATCACGTACGAGGTGGGATCCCAGATCGTCAACCTGCTTGACCCAGTCGGGCGCCGCTACCTGAAGATCAACATAGTCCTAGAGTTCCTACCTCCAGACTACGGATATTACCAACTGGATGGGCAGGCGCGCGAGTTGGAAAGAGAGAAACTGGTTGAAGAGATCGCAGAGCGCAAGCCGATCATCGACGACTTGTTGATCAGCCTGCTCACCAGCCGGTCATACGAGGATATCTGCACCTTGGAGGGGAAGAATCATCTCCGCTCCGACATCCAGGAGCGGCTGAACCAGGCACTGCAAGAACCCCGAATCGCTGCCGTCTATTTCACCGAGTTCCTTGTCCAGTAGAGCAGGTGCGGAGGCCAGCGTGGAGAGCAAGACCCTTTCGCAGAAGGAAATCAACGCACTGCTGAGCACTCTTGCCCCAGACCAGCGCCAGACCAGACCGGACGCGGGAAGGCCGAAACTGAAGAATTACAACTTTCGCGCGCCGGCGCGCTTCTCGAGGGACCAGATGCGCACCTTGCGGATGGTCTTCGAAGAGTTCGCCCGCCAGACCAGCTCCGTACTGGCGATCTTGCTGCGCACAAAGGTCAAGGCCCAGTTGGTCTACCTGGAGCAAACTGCTGGTGAAGGGGTCACCGCTATGCTGGGAGACGCTCCAACCATCGTGGTGAACATCATTCGTCTATCCCCTCTCCCGGGGAGAGCCCTTCTGATCCTGGCAGTTGACCTGGTTTGGCGTCTCGTGGAACTCGTGCTGGGCTCACGGATCACGACCCGGCAGAGCAGGGAGCGGGAGGTCACCGACATCGAGCTATCCCTGATGCAAGCGGTTACGCGGCACATCCTGAGGGGCATGCAAGCGGCCTGGTCCAAAGTGATCGAGGTAGACGCTACATTGGACAGCACCTCGGTTGACCTGGAGTTGGTGCGAACTGCGCTTGCCGACGAAGCCATCCTATCAGCCATGTTGGAGATACACATCGACGAGGTGACAGGGGCAATGGCGTTCCTGATGCCCATCTCGATGCTCAATCCGATCGCATCCCTCTTGAGGCCACATCTGCTGGCTGGGCGGCAGGCGGATGAAGAGAAAGCGGAGACGCAGAGCGTGGACCGCTCTCCCGTTCTTGCACAACTCCGAAGAGTTCCCCTTCCGGTTTCCGTCTTGCTTGGGGAAGCAGAGGTGGGCCTTCGAGACTTGACGCGACTTCAACCGGGCGATGTCATTCGCCTGGAGCGAGCCATAGACGACGAGCTGGAGGTATGCGTGGGGGGCCAGCCAAGATTCATGAGCCAACCTGGGTTGAAAGGGAGCAGCCTGGCCGTCCGCATCACCAGGCTGGTACGAATGAACTAGCGTTGGGGCGGAGGAGGCGCAAGGTGGCCGATGCAGGGGTGGCCAGCGCTTGTGCCGTCGTCTGCCTCCATGAGGGATGGAAGCATGGCGTCTAACGAAGCCGGTTTGGCCGCGGAAGAGCTGAGAAGACTCCTTGGGCAGGTCTCCTCGACGGGTGCCCGCCCACAGTCTGTTGGCTCGGTTCCGCCAGTTCAAGAGCAAGCGACAGAACCGCCATCAGATCCTGTGTCCCCGACACAGGAGGCAATCGAGGCACTCTTGGCAGCCCACTCCCAGGAGCAGCCGGAGGAGATCTCCTCGCTCTCCAGACCGGCCGAACAGGAGCCTGCGGCCCAGGAGCCACTGGAGGCCGTGCCACTCGACCCGGGGGCTTTCGAGGAAACCATGGCCAGACAGGAGCAAGCCCAGCCCAAAGGCCCAACTCCGCACCGAGGAGTTGACCGACCTCCAACCAGCACGGAAGGAGATCAGACCTCCCGGGTGCAGACCCGGTCACTGGGTGTGGCCCCCGTCACTGTGCGGCCCGCCCAGTTCACTCCGCTGGCCAATCCCCGGGGCGGCGAGCCCCAGGCGTTGGCTGGGAGTGACCTTGGTATCCTGCTCGATGTGCCAGTGCGAGTCACGGTGGAACTGGGACGGGCAGAGTTGGTCGTGCGAGACGTCTTAGACCTGGGGACAGGTTCGGTGATCGAGCTGGACCGCTCGGCGGGTGAGGCGTTAGACATCCTGGTCAATGGTGTTGTCATCGCTCAGGGCGAGGTGGTAGTGGTCGGGGAGCAGTTCGGCATTCGCTTGCTTCGAATTCTCTCCTCCCCTGGCACATAGGCCTGAAAGACACAGGATTGGCCAAGACCACGATGGGAGAGCAATCTTGGACCTGGAGATAGCCCTGCTTTTCAAGATGGGAACGGTCTTGCTCCTGCTTGTTCTTGCTCTTTGTGGCCTCCGGCGTATAGCGGCCCATAGGGCAAGCCGGGGGTGTGGCTTGATTCACATAGTCGAGTCCAAGGCCGTGGGCCAAAGTCAGACACTCTACCTGGTACAGGTGGGAGAGCAATCATTCCTTTTGGGAGGATCGAAGGAATCTCTGACCCTTCTGACTGAGGTGGCCAGCCTTGCGCTGCCCACTGAACACGCAGAGCAGGACTTCCCGGGGCGCTGGCCAACGAGCAAAGTCCTGGCTGATTGGAGAAGGGCAGGCACAAGGTGGCTCGCCTGGTGGCGGGGCCGATTGCGCTTCGATAGTTGGAGACGGCCCACTGGCAACGAGGTAGACCGAGCATGAAGAAGGCAAAGTGCATAGGCCTGGTTGCGGTGGCGAGCTGCTTGTTGCTCTGCCTGACCGGGTGCACAGAGCAGACCCTCTCGATACCAGACTCTCTGCTCGGTAGCCAGGAGGGCGCGCCCGGCGGGGTGACAGCGGTCCAGCTTCTGGTGCTCTTGACCGTGCTCAGCCTGGCTCCCGCCATGCTCACCATGGTCACCGGCTTCACGCGCATCGTCATCGTCCTTTCCTTCGTGCGCAGCGCCATTGGCACCCCAGCAACGCCGCCGAATCAGATCATCATCGGGTTGAGCCTCATTCTCACCTTCTTTGTGATGGCTCCCGCGTGGAACACCATCAACCAGGAAGCGGTTCAGCCCTATCTGGAGGGTCAGATCTCTCAAGAGCAAGCTTACCAGCGTGCCGTGGTCCCGATACGTGCCTTTATGTTCCGCCAGACGCGGGAGAAAGATCTGTCACTCTTCATTCACCTGGGAAAACTGGAGCAGCCCGACGCTCAGGATGATATCCCCAACTATGTACTGCTCCCTGCGTTCGTCATCAGCGAGCTCAGGGCTGCCTTCCAAATGGGCTTTGTACTTTTCGTTCCATTTCTGGTCATTGACATGGTGATAGCCAGCACCTTGATGGCGATGGGGATGATGATGCTTCCTCCATCACTGATCTCGATGCCCTTCAAGATCCTACTGTTCGTGATGGTGGACGGCTGGCATCTGGTCATCCGCTCTCTGGTGGAGAGCTTTGGGTGAACTACTGTGAAGCGAGTGAGCCTTCATGACTGAAGCTTATGTGATGGGCCTGGCCAAGGATGCCCTTGCCCTCTGTCTGATGCTTTCGGCCCCAGTGTTGGCAGTCAGCATGGTCGTGGGGCTTGGAATCAGCCTTCTCCAGGCTGTAACTCAGATCCACGAGGCAACACTTACCTTCGTGCCCAAGCTGTTGGCCGTCGGTTTGGTGTTGGCCCTTCTCGGCTCGTGGATGCATCAGAATGCGGTCCAGTTTGCAGCTAAACTGCTGTCGAGCATCGGGTCTTTGGCCCCGTAGCCGAGTTCCTGGGAGTGGAACGTGACCATCTCTGTCGCCGACGCTCAGCTCTTCTTCTTGATGCTGGTACGCGTGTTGGCCATAACCATGGTGACACCCGTTATCAGCACGAGTCGCTATCCTGCGCAGGCCAAGATCGGGCTGGCTTTCTTTCTGACCTGGATACTCTTCCCAGTCCAGCCACGGCCCGATCAGCCATGGGAAGTCCTGAGCTACTGCCTGGCCGTCTCCCAGGAGCTAGTCACCGGATTGTTGGCTGGCTTCGCCAGTCTCGCGACCTTTGCCGGTCTGCAGATGGCCGGGACCTACATCGGACTTGAATCGGGGATCCGAATGGCCAACATGCTCAATCCCAGGCTATCAGACATCGTCCAGGTGCAGGGCTCGGCGTTGGAGCAGCTCTACGCTATGGTCGTCGTACTCCTCTTCCTTCTCGTCGGGGGGGTGCACCTGGTCATTCTGGGCATCCAGCAGACCTTCCAGATAGTCCCCGCAGGCCAGTTCGCTTTGAGCCCTTTGGCCTTCGACAGGCTTCTGGTGCTCGGCAGCATGATGTTCAACAGCGCGCTGTTCATCGCCATGCCAGTACTGGGGACCCAGCTTCTGGTGACTGTGGCATTGGCCATCATCTCGCTCGCTGTCCCGCAGGTGCCGGTGATCTTTGTCGGCGGACCTCTTAAGATGGGACTGGGCATCATAGCCCTGATGCTGGCCTTGCCCTGGATGGCCGGATTCATCGTCGAGAAGCTGTCGCGAGTGATCGATGACATGTTGATCTTTGTTGCTTCCTAGCACTACGAGCGTACTTTGCCATTCTGCCTGCACCTGTGGCGCAGGCACCCCGTAGTGCAGGGGCGCAGGCACCCCGTAGTGCAGGGGCGCAGGCACCCCGTAGTGCAGGGGCACAGGCACCCCGTAGTGCAGGGGCGCAGGCAGGGCTCACCCGACGACTTGCGAGAGTCGGGTGGCCGCAAGACAATGTGGAAACAAGGCTGAGGCGTCGAGACATACCATGCCCGAGAAAACGGAAGCTCCCACCCCCCGGCGGCTCGCCAAAGCGCGAACAGAGGGGCAGGTGGCCAGGAGCGTTGAAGTGAATACAGCGGTGCTTCTGGTAGTCGCCTTTTGGCTGTTAGGCCCCATGAGCCGGCGACTGGCCCACGAACTAGGCACCTTCACCCGTGTCTGCTTGGGGGGACTGCCAGTCAATGACCTGACCTGGACCTCATTGTCGTCCACCGGACTGAGCTGGGCCGGGCATCTTGCTCTGATACTGCTCCCCTTTGTGCTCTGTTTGCTGGCCACGAGTGTCGGGGCCAGCCTGCTGCAGACGGGTTTCCTGCTCTCCTACAAGTCGCTGATACCCAGCCTGACCAAGCTCAATCCCTTGGCCAGATTGGGCAGCCTTGTCTTCTCCAAGCAGAGCCTGATAGTGCTGGCCAAGTCCGCTATCAAGATCGCGATTGTGGGCCTGGTGGCCTATTCAGAGATACGCGACGCGTATCCTTTGCTTCTTTCCTCTCCTTGGGAAGGGGTAACCCGAGGCCTGCAAGTATGGCAAGAGACCGCGCTCAAGCTGGGGATGCGCATAGGAGCCACCTTCGTGGCCGTGGCAGTAGTGGACTATATGATCCAGCGTCGCCAGTGGTGGCAAAGCATGCGCATGACCCGCGAAGAGCTGCGAGAGGAACATCGTCAGACCGAGGGCGATCCCTTTGTGAGATCCAGGCTCCGCCAACGGCAGCACTACCTGGCTCGAACCCGCATGATGGCCGCCGTGCCCGAGTCAGACGTAGTTGTCACCAACCCGATCCACCTGGCAGTCGCCCTCAAATACGAGATGAACCGAATGAGGGCACCAATCGTCACGGCCAAAGGCGCGCGTCTCCTTGCCGACCGGATCAGAGAAGTTGGCCGCAAGCATCGTGTGCCGATCGTTCAGAACAAGCCGCTGGCCAATGCCCTATACAAACACGTCGAAGTGGGACAAGAGATCCCATCGACGCTCTATGAGGCGGTGGCCAGCGTATTGGCCTTCGTCTACGGCTTGAAATCCAAAGCAGGATAGATCGTATCATTATGTCAACCGCATCCTTGACCCAATCGAAGACTCTGGGCCGCTACAACGACGTTCTCGTTGCCCTGGCGATCGCGCTCATCCTCTCCATGATGATCACGCCCTTGCCACCGCTGTTGCTGGATATCCTGCTGGTGCTGAACACGGCCATTTCTCTTTTGATCCTACTGATCTCCATATACGTGAAAGAGGCGCTGGAGTTCTCTGTGTTTCCCTCATTGCTGCTCGTCTTGACCCTCTTCCGCCTGGGGTTGAACGTTTCGGCCACTCGTCTGATTCTCTCGACGGCCAACGCCGGCAAGGTGATCGCCAGCTTTGGCAGCATCGTCGTTGGCGGCAGCTATGTGGTGGGCGTGGTCATCTTTGTGACCCTGCTCGTAATCCAATTCATGGTGATTACCAACGGCGCCGGGCGGGTCGCCGAGGTCGCCGCTCGATTCACCTTGGATGCCATGCCCGGCAAGCAGCTCAGTATCGACGCAGACTTGAACAGCGGCCTCATCGACGAGGACGAGGCACGCAAACGGCGAGCCCTGGTGGCCAAGGAGGCCGACTTTTATGGGGCCATGGACGGAGCCAGCAAATTCGTCAAAGGCGACGCCATTGCAGCGGTGGTGATAGTCATAGTCAACGTCATCGGCGGATTCGTCATAGGCATCTGGCAACTCCAGATGGACATGTTGGAAGCCCTACAGACTTATGTTCTGTTGACCGTGGGACAGGGCCTGGTCACCCAGATTCCCTCGATCCTCGTCTCCACCGCCACCGGGCTCCTGGTGACCCGCTCAGCATCGGAGGATTCGCTCGGCAATGAGATGGTCCGGCAATTCCGCAACACCAAGGCCTTATTGGTCGTCGCAGGGTTCCTGGTCGTGCTAGCCTTGGTCCCCGGAGTACCCAAGCTGCCCTTCTTGGGACTGGGGGCCGCCATGGGGAGCGTTGGCTGGCTTCTGCGCCAAAGGGAGCTATCTTCGGAAGAGGAACGGCGGGTAGCCGAGCTGCCACCATCTGGGATGTCGAGGACCCTGACAGCCCCGGAGGAAACCGCGGCGTTGCTGCAGGTGGACCCATTGGAGCTGGAGATCGGGTATGGACTCATACCTCTGGTGGATGAAACCCTGGAAGACAATCTGCTCACCCGCGTAGGTCACATCCGAAGGCAACTGGCACTCGACCTGGGATTCATCTTGCCAAGAGTTCGTATCCGGGACAACCTGCGTCTACCTCCCGATGGCTACTGCATCAAGGTGAGGGGAGCCGGAGTAGCCCAAGGAGAACTGAGGCTACGGTACTTGTTGGCTATGCCCACCCGGCCGGATGCTCCTCCCTTGAAGGGGATCCGCACAGCCGAGCCGGCCTTTGGCCTTCCAGCCTGGTGGATTGAAGAGAAAGACAAAGCAGATGCGGAACTGGCGGGGTACACAGTGATCGATCCGCTCTCCGTTCTAGTGACCCACCTTTCGGAGACTATCAAGACCCACGCCCCTCATCTGCTGGGAGTCCAAGACGTTCAGAATCTCTTGGACAACCTTCAAGAATCCACGCCAGCCGCGGTGGAAGGCGTGATCCCTGACCGGCTCAGCATCAGCGAGCTTCAGGCGGTGTTGCGCAATCTGCTGCGCGAGCGCATCTCCATTCGCGACCTGACAACCATACTGGAGACGGTCAGTCGCTATTCGGCTGATACTAAGGACCCGGAAGTGCTCACCGAAGTGGCCCGGCGCGCCCTTTCGTACACCATCTCGGATCAGTATGCCACAGAAGGTGTCATCCATGTCGCCACCATGGACCCAGCCACCGAGGCTCAGCTCGGTCAATCAGTTCGCGCCCAGCGGCAACTGGGCCTGCATCCTGAGACGACCCAACAACTGCTAACCCGCATCGGCGAGGCGATGGAGAAACTGGCTCGACTCGGGCACCAACCAGTGCTTCTTCTTCTGTCGCATCAGGAAGCGCGCTTGCCCCTGTCGCGACTGGTTGAACGTGCCTATCCCAGCCTCGCGGTGCTCTCATACAGCGAAGTGTCGCCTCATACCGACGTGGAGTCCCACGTTCTGGTGAGCCTAGAGGGAGCAACAGAGTAGCCACCCTGCAGGGACAGCCCACCTCCACCAAAGGAGCAGAGAGTTGATGAGTGCAGTACCTTCCGAATCGACCAACAAGCTCCTGGATACCATGTCCCTCTGTCGGACAAGCATTGCCACTACCTGGAAGCTGGGGTTGGGCAGTGCCACGCTTGTCGCCCTCTTGTCGGTGACGGCTGGTGCGCTGCCCTCGACCTCGGTCATTCGCGGGGGGATATGCTTCTTGGTTTTCGGCTTGATTGGGTGGGGCATCAACGCCGTCCTTGTCACTGCAGGAGAGAAACCAGAGAAGCCCGATGAGACATACCAGGAGAACGAGTCCTCCCGAACCCTTGAGGACGACGGCCGGTCGTGATGGGCCAGCCTCGTCCCGATCGTTGGCTCCGGAAGGCAGGAACAGGTCTGGCCAAAAGACCCGGCAGTGCCCCGCCAAAGGTGGGTAGGAACCAGTGAAGGCGCGAGAGTCTCTCGAGGACGATACCGAGAAGAAATGGGAGCGATTCGTCGCAGGCCGTGATCCAGAACTGCGCCAGCAACTCATCCTGCAGTACGTCCACCTGGTGAACCATGTGGTTCACCGCATGGGCTTCGATGGCTCGCCTCCTTTCGACAAAGAGGATCTTATCAGCGATGGGATCCTCGGCCTGATCAGCGCTGTCGATCGCTTTGATCCCGGACGAGGCATACAGTTCGCGACTTATGCGACCATCCGCATTCGTGGGCAGATTCTGGACGCGCTGCGGACCCGCGACCTGCTTCCGCGCCCAGCCCGGCGGCGAGTCAAGCAGCTACAGGATGCCGTCACTGCCCTCATAGGGACCCTCGGAGCCCCGCCAACAGAGGAGGAGCTCGCCGAGTATCTCAACTTGACCCTGGACCAACTGCGCCAGACCCTTATGGACGCGAGCTTTGAGATTTGGTCGATGGATGCACCACTGTCGGACGACGGTGAGGGTTTCTGCCTGCAGAATGTGCTCAAATCCCCGGACGAATCGCAGCCAGCGGTGCGCCAGGAGATGACCGAAGTGCGTGACCAAATACGCGACGCCTTCCGTCAGTTGCCTCACCGGCAGAGGGTTCTGTTGTCCCTGTATTACTATGAAGAGCTCACCATGAAAGATGTCGGGAAGGTTCTTGGCATCTCTGAATCGCGGGTCAGCCAGTTGCACGCTCAAGCGATTCTGAGCCTCAGATCCCTCCTGCGGAGCGCAGGAGTTGTGGTCGCTCGGAAGGAACCGTCGGCCGGGAACCACGCCGCAAGTGAGGACAGTCTTTCGGCCGCACGCCTGCCATGATTCCCCAGGCATCGACCGCACTGTGCTCTTGAGAAGGACGGCCAAAATGGAGAAAGGTAGGTCAATGCGATCGGATAGGCCTTCCTTGCAGAACAAGTCTGTGGTGCTGATCGTCTGCCTTCTCAGCATCTTTCTCATAGCTGCCCCAACCGGCTTGGCCAATGGCAGTAGCGTCAAGGTGTTTCTCGGATACACCCCGGGGATCTCTAACTGGGGAGCCTTTGAGGCAAATGGGTTGGCGACTATCAATCTCGGCGATGGCGACGTGCATCTCGTCGTCAACCACCTTCCGTACGACCCTCTCGTCCAATATCAGGCGTGGGTCGTCCCTGCTGACGAGCCGACCGCGATGATAGCTCTGGGCTCTTTCAAGGTGGACACGACTGGCCATGCCCAGGTTGACCTCAGTGGTCTGCATCTGCACACCCAGGAGTGTCGGTTCCTTGTGATAACCGCCGAACCGGTGCCCGACGAAGATGAAGCACCGGACCCCAGGCGCGCATTGGCCGGGGTGTTCCCCAACTCTGAAGCCCGCTCTCGGCCCGAGAATTCGCAGGCATTTGCTCACCTACTGGATCCGAGCGCGAGGGCAAGCATTCCCAGCGAGGCGACCTCGGCCACACCCGGGAGCCCAGGTTCGGCTCAGATGGATGCCCACGAACAGGATCGACCTGCTCCTTCGACCCTGCCGGTGACGGGGGGAGAGCTGCCGAGTTCCTCGGCTGGGGAAGTGACCATCTTGGCCGGGGGACTGCTCGTGGTAACGCTGGCCAATATCATCTCGAGATTGCACGACATCCGTGGAACGGGAGGGGAAAGGTGATCCAGTCGCTCTACACTTCTGTATCGGGGATGGTCGCTGGCATGTGGCAGCAGGCACGCATAGCCCACAACCTGACCAACGCTGACACGGTCGGCTACAAGGCGATTCGCGTTCCCCTGTCAGAGTTCGCAGGCCTGCTCAGTGCTCTCTTGACTGACTCTGACCAGACGCTGGGCGAGGCCGGAGTCGGAGCTATGGTCGGCTCAGAGGAGACCGATTTCTCACAGGGACCGCTGCAACTGACCAACCGCCAATTGGACGTGGCCTTGAGTGGGCCAGGGTTCTTGCGAGTGATGACGCCCAGTGGCGAACGCTTCACCAGGGTCGGTCACCTGCATCGTGACGCGAGCGGCCGCTTGGTGACCGCGCACAACTACGCGGTGTTGGGGCAGAACGGCCCCGTCGAACTGCCGCCAGCCGATGTTGCCATCTCTCCGGGCGGGGAGGTATTTGCCGATGGGCAGAGCGTGGCCTTCCTGGCATTGGCTGAGTTCGAGGAGCCAGAGTTGAGCCTCGAGCGCGTCGGAGGCACACTGTACGCTGCAAGAGAGGGCACCGTGGCCATCCCTGGGGCAAACACTCGGGTGATGCAAGGATCGCTGGAAGCGTCGAACGTGAACCTGGCCAGCGAGATGACCAATCTGATCGCAACGTCCAGACTCTACCAGCTATGTCAACGCCTGACGGTGGCTCAGGACGAGATCCTGCGTCAAACGTCGAACGAGCTCGGCCGGCTGTGAGGATCGCATAGAAAGAGGGGTCGCCGAAATGATCACCGCCATAGCATCTCTTTACGCATTGGCCTCTTCCGGGTTGATCGCGAACCAGACGAGGCTGGACGTGGTGGCCGACAACATCGCCAACAGCAGCACCACCGGTTTCAAGAGCTACCGCGCGCTCGCAGGCGAAGCACTGGCCCCAGCTTCAGAGGTGGCGAATGGAGAAGATGTAGCTCCATATGAGGGTGTGCGCGTTCTCGACATCAGCCCGGACCTTTCGCAGGGTATGATCACTCCTTCCGAGTCTGCGTGGCATCTGGCCATAGACGGGCCAGGCTTTTTCCAGATCAGACTTCCTGATGGAACGCTGGCCTACACGCGGGATGGCCAGTTCCAGGTGGATGGCAACGGCCAACTGGTAACCGCCACAGGCTATGCCTTGGATCCCACGATCACAGTGCCCGCGCAAGCGACGGCCTTTGTGGTCAACGCCGACGGAGTGGTTCTCGGCATGTTCGAGGCCGCCGACGAGACCCCCGGCCAGATCATGCGGGAGATGCGAGAGGTGGGACGAGTGTCCTTGGTAGGCTTTGTGAACCCAGATGGTTTGCACCGGACCGGCCACAACCTGTTGTTGGCTACCCCGGCTTCTGGGGAGGCTCTGGCCCAAAGACCCAATGGAGAGCGCTGGGCCGACCTGATTGGTGGCGCTACGGAGTCGTCCAATACGAGCCTCGTCGAGGCCATGACCGACCTGGTGGCCGCACAGAGAGCCTACGCACTATGCGTCCGCGTGCTGCAGACGATTGACGAGTCGGCGCAATTCGCAAATGAGCTGGTAAGTTGAGAGTGATGCGAGAGGTCAGATGCAGTCGGACAGATGAAGGGCTATCCCGGAATCGCTTCTCACTGAACCCTTCAAGAGGGCCGGAGGTGTAGCCACACGCAGAGCCAACAAACATGCAAACCTGAGTTGTCCGCCCAGGCGCTCGGAACGTGTATCCGAAGCCAAGTCCCTCGGGGAGAGAGTTAGTCTTGCTAAAGACCTTGACTCTCCTGCCGATAACGCTATAGTAGTGCTGTCCACATAGGGACGGCAGGTTTCGCCTGACTAGCTGGGTCTTTGGCATCCCAAGGAGTAACTCGGATGAGAATCGAGAGCGATCCAACCGCCCATCAACAACTCCCCCCGATTCAGCGACAACAGATTGAGTCCCTGAAGAAGACTCAGCCTACTGTAGACCATGAACGGGCCGAAAGCCCGATAGTGCAGCGCGAGGGAGATCAGGTCATTCTGTCTTCCGAAGCCCAGGAACTGAGGCGTCTCCGACAGGCGGTGGAGGAGCTGCCCGACATACAGGCAAAGGTGGAGGCTGTTCGTCAGGCCGTTGCAGACGGCACTTACCAGATCCCCGAGGACCAGCTTATTGAGCGTCTCCTGGGAATCCGCTAGTACTTGCTTGCACAAGTCTGTGCTGGTCCGAGCAAGTACCCCCGTACGGGGCACAAGTACCCCGCACGGGGCCCAAGTCTCGTGACGCAAGATCGGTGTTCAGTTCCAAGAAAGAACGCACCATGCCGGTTGCACCAGCATAAACACTAAACTGGCCAAGTATCGCCTATTTGTGCGAGCAAGCATTAGCCGCGCGGGGGGCCAGAATGGAGAACCGTCCAGACTGTGACCAGCTAAGCTGCCTGCTGGAAGCTCAACTGAAGGCCTGCGATGAGATCATCACGCTGTCGCTGAACGAACAGCAGGTGTTGCTGGATCGCCGATCGAGCGCGCTGCCAGAGATCGTGACCGCTAAAGAGCGATGCGCTGATCATCTTGCTGGGCTTCAGGAGGCTCTCCGAAAGGCTCTCACATCGTGGGAAGCGAACACGGAGCCTGGTTCTGAGGTGGACGCCCTTCCCCCCCTATCCCTGCGCCAGTTGCTGCCTCACCTGCCTCTGGAGCACCAGACGCGGCTAGAGACGCTGCAACAGTCGCTTTTGTCGAAAACCCGCACTCTGCGCGTGCTCAATCGAGCGATCGCGCTTCTGATCAAGTCCTCGCTGGCTCAGGCAGAGGCCTGGCTCTCGCTTCTCACCGACATGACCGGCCAGAACGCAGCTTACGACGCCAGGGGTCAGGTCAAGATCGGCGACATTGGTGGCAGCCAACTCTTGGACCACCAGGCCTGAGCCCACAATGGTGAAGCAGATAGGAGAACCCTAGATGACCGGTTTTCTGGGGCTGGACATCGCGCTTCGCTCCCTCATGGCCCATCAACGGGCGATGGAGGTCGTGAGCCACAACATAGCCAACGTGAATACGCCAGGCTATTCTCGTCAGGAGCCTGTGTTTACCTCCGAAGCTGCCTCTTACTCGGCGATGTCCGCCGGTGCCACCGAGGCGGGACGAATAGGAATGGGAGTTCGCCTCTCCCAGATTCGACGCGTGAGCGCAGACTCTATCAGCAGACAGGTCCGTCTGGAGAAGCAGTCCTACAACAAGTGGGCGATCATCCGGGATACATTGCAGCAGATCGAGGCCATCATATCCGAGCCATCAGAAGGGAGTCTGTCGGCGGTCATGGACGAGTTCTGGGCCGCCTGGCGCGACCTGAGCGTGGACCCACAGAGCACAGCCCTTCGAGCCAACGTCTATGAGCGCAGTGCCAGCCTGGTATCCACCTTGAACACCTACTCCGAGCAACTCGCTTCCGCGCGACGCGGCTTCAACGAGCTCATCAACGATACCGTGCAAGATGTGAACGACATCGTTCAGGAGCTTGCCAAGCTGAATGTGCAGATCGTCGGAGTGCTCGCCGTGGGCGACCAGCCGAATGACTTGCGTGACCGACGCGACCTGCTGCTGGACACGCTCTCCGAGCTGGTCGATGTCACGATCACTGAGGAGGAGAACGGGACGACCACCGTCTTCTTGAAAGGGCGTCACCTGGTGATGTGGGGAGAGGCCGGAGAGCTGGCCACAGTGTCCGCGTCCGAGGACCCCACTCTCCTCAACATAGTGTTCCAGGGCACATCCGAGCTGGTCCGGGTAGACGGGGGAAAGCTGGCGGGCATCATCGAAGCCAGAGATTCGGTCATAACCGATGTTCTCGATGACCTCGACACGATCGCGGCAACCCTCATCACCCAGGTTAACGACGTTCATGCTGCGGGCTACGGGCTGGACGGCGTGACCGGGCGGGACTTCTTCGAGGGGAGTTCGGCAGCAGACATTGCCCTCAGCAGCGCAGTTGCCGACGCGAGTCACATCGCGGCCGCATCAGCAGACCCCACCGACCCAACCGTCGGGGGGCCAGGAGATGGATCCAACGCGACGGCCATCGCTCAGATCGCAGATGCACTGGTACTCAACGACGGAAGGGCCAGCATCGGCGACTACTATCGGTCCATGGTAGTCGCTCTCGGCTTGGACGCTGATCATGCCAATCAGATGGCCGCGAGCAGTCGGCTCCTGGTCGATCATCTTGAGGGCCGGAGAGAGCAGGTTTCGGGTGTTTCTCTCGATGAGGAGACTGTCGATCTGATTCGCTACCAGCGAGCCTACCAGGCCGCAGCCCGCCTGGTCTCGGTGATCAATGAGATGCTCGATGACCTGATCGCCCTCGGGCGCGGGTGATGTGAGGTCATGAGGAAGGTGTGAAAGACAATGCGCATCACCAACAACCTGGTACTGAGCCGAGTCTTGCGCGATCTGGAGATGAGCCGACGTCGTCTCAATGACCTTCAAGTACAAGTATCCTCGGGTAAGAGAATACTCAAACCGGAGGACGATCCAGTCGGTACGGGGAAGGCCCTGGGCATACGCACCGCCCTGCGTGTCAACGAGAGCTATTTGCGAACCCTCGAGGTTAGCCACGACTGGCTGATGGTCACTGAAGCGGCGCTGCAGACGATCGGGAGCGCCCTCGAGAGAGCCTATGTCCTGGCCCTTGGTGCCAGCAACGACTCCTGGGGCGAAGATGAGCGGGTCCTGGTGGCCAAGGAGGTGGAGGAACTACTGCGGCAGGCCGTCTCGGCAGCGAATACCCGTCATCACGATCGCTTCATCTTCAGCGGCTACCAGACCCGCACGGAGCCCTTCGAGTTGGACGACCTGACCCTCGAGGTTACCTACAACGGTGACGGTGGCCAGATCGAGCATGAGATCGAACCGGGCCATATGC
This sequence comes from Anaerolineae bacterium, assembly GCA_035529675.1. GTDB lineage: Bacteria > Chloroflexota > Anaerolineae > UBA1429 > UBA1429 > DATKWG01. The sequence continues at coordinate 10,368 of DATKWG010000109.1, read as the reverse complement.
TTGTGGTCAACCTACCGGGCAACGTCGAGGCATTTTCGAAGCCATTCAACGCCCTAAGGGACCTCCTGACCGATCTGCGCACGCCCGGCGCAACCGGCGACACCATCAAGGACAATATCGCAAAGATCGAAGAAGCGCGGAATGCCTTGCTGGAGCAGACCGTCACCATCGGGGCACGTGCGCAGGCAGTGGAACAGATCGAAGAACGAATGCGCCAGCTCGACATCGCGCTCCAAGACCAGCTTTCCAAAGTGGAAGACCTTGACTTGGCCGAGGGCACCATGCGTATGATGAATCAAGAGATGGCCTATCAGACCCTGCTCCAAGTCGCGGCCAGACTTTCGCAGCAGACCCTGATCGAGTTCTTGCGCTAGTCGGTGGCACACATGCAGCGACACGGTGACCCCACGGTGACACTCCCAGCAAAGGAACCCTCGGCAATGCCTCACCAAATGCTTGAGAGATCTCTAGAGTTGACCTTCCCAGAAGGGTTGGTCGGATATCCGGAATGGAGTCGCTTCACCCTGGAGGAGTTGCCCGACGGGGGGCCCGTGGCCATGCTGCAAAGCCAGGATGTGGAAGAGATCTCCTTCCTGGTCACTGTACCCCGCCTGGTCTGTCCCTCCTATGCCTTCGACACGCCTCCCAGCGTGCGACAACTGTTGGGCCTGTCCGGAGACGAGGAGCCGGCAGCTTTGTGCGTGTTGGTGGTCCGCCAGGACCCGTTGGTGATAACGGCGAACCTGCTTGGGCCGCTTCTCTATAACCCCGCCACCGGCCTTGCCTATCAGCTTGTCCTTAACACCTCGACCTACTCGGCTCAACATCCTGTCGTGCCCGCAGGACCCCGTTGAAGGGGAGACTGAGACATGCTCATCCTTAGCCGCCGGCCCGGAGAAAGCATCTCCATCGGGGACGATGTTATGGTGACCGTCATCGGGGTGAGTGGGGATAGGGTCAAGATCGGCATAGAAGCGCCTCAACACATCCTCATCCTAAGGGAAGAGCTGCGTGAAGCTGTCAGAGAGGAAAACAGAGCCGGCTACCAGGTCACCCCAAAGGAAATAAGGGCAGCAATCGACTTCCTCCAGCGTCTGCTCGAACCTCCGTCCCGTGAGCCCACAGACTCTCGATAGTGCTCCGTTTGAAGCTCCGAGCTCGATGATCGCAACAGAGACCGATTCCCAGCGGGAACCGCCCGAGGCCAGCCATGTCACTCGTCGCGATGGGGCCCCGCTTCGCTGCTCGCGGAGGGGGAGATCGTGTACCCGTGGCGCGGGACGGTCTTGAGATAGGTCGGCATTTGGGGATCCGGCTCGATCTTTTGCCGCAGATTCCGAATATGCATTCGCACCAGATCGGGGCTACCGGTATCGTAGGGATAGTCCCATACTTCCTGCAGGAGACGGCTGCTGGAGAAAACCGTTCCCGCGTTGCTCATTAGATGATACAGGAGATCGAACTCGACCGGAGTCAGCAGGACCTTCTGCCCCCCCCCCACAGTCACCTGGAAGCTCTTGGTATCCAGAGTCAAGCCCCCCACCCGGATCATGGTCGGAGCAGCCGCGGACTCTTCATGTTGGCGCTTGCGCTGGACGCGACGCAGAATGGCCTTGATCCGCAAGACCAGCTCCTGAATGTGGAAAGGCTTTGCCAGATAGTCATCTGCTCCCAAGCCCAGCCCCTCTATCCGGTCCTCCACCTGCCCCCTGGCAGAGAGAAAGAGAATGGGCAGGTCGCGATGCAGAGGATCAGCCCTTAGCTGGCTGCATACTTCGTAGCCATCCATGCCGGGCATGATGATGTCGAGCACCACTATGTCGGGCGGGCTCCGCCGAATCGCCTGTAGCGCTTCTGTGCCACTGAGAGCCAGCCTGACCTGGAACTCGTCGTAGCGCCTCAGGCTCAGCTCGATCGTGCGCGCCACATCCACATCGTCGTCAACAATGAGAACACTGTACTCCATAGCCGTCTCTCCACTCCCAACGGCCGCCCCCGCAGAAGCCAGTAAACGGGGGGGGCTTTGCCCAGAGCGGTTCTCTTCGTGCCTGTTCCAGCAGAACAGCCTAATCCCCAAAACCATTATAGCAGCCTGCGGTTGCATGTCAAGGACTCGCATTCATTCACCTAAAATGCCACTGAGAGGGTATAGTTCCCTCAAATGACACAGACACTGATCTGCACGTTCTTGACAAACCTGCTTGCCCCTGCTATAGTGATCGTAAGCCAAGGTGAAGGCGCGCTTATACGGGCCTTTTTCGTAGAAGGTCTGACTGGTGAGCATGATCCTTTTCGCGACTTCTGGCGCCCCTCAAAGACAAGTGCGGACCAGGTTGAGGCCGTTCCCCCCGTGGCGTGGGCTGCCGGGATAACTGGCGCTGTGACGCGCGTCAGTGACAGCAAAGAATCGACCAGCTTCTCGTCCCGGGATAGCTGGCCTTTCTGTTAGTAGAGAATCGAGAATCCCCTGATACTTGCAGAGTTCTCAAAGCGTAGTGCGCCCGGGGCATCGCTCAGCGCCGTGGGCAGGCGCAGTCGGCGGAAGACCGAGGGTGCCGTGTCCATTGCCCAGCGCTCCCGGGCTACCGGAGCGCCGGGCCCGATTGGCGCTCAAGTGCCCCGTATGGGGTACAAGTGCCCCGTACGGGGTACAAGCAGCGCTTTCTGTCGCACGCGAGGAGAAAGACCATGCTAGAGTTCAGTCACAAGAGCAACACGCTCGAGCAAACCATATATCAACACAGCCTTCAGGACGTGAAGGAGCCACAACTCTACCGGCTGCTCTACACCTATGATGAGGTACCCAAGATCCCCTTCAACCATCGCCACGTGCCCATGCGCCCCGCGGACAGCTTGTTCATCACCGATACCACTTTCCGCGATGGCCAGCAAGCACGCGAGCCCTACGCCCCTCAGCAGATCGCGCAGCTCTACAAATTCATGCACGAGCTGGGAGGGCCCAAGGGGCTAATCCGGCAATGCGAGTTCTTCCTGTACACCAAGAGGGACCGGCTCGCGGTGGATGCGTGCCGAGCCTTGGGCTACGAGTACCCCGAGATCACCGGGTGGATTCGCGCCCGCCGTGACGACTTCCTGCTGGTCAAGGAGATGGGCATCGAGGAGACGGGCATCTTGGCTAGTTGCTCTGACTATCACATCTTCAAGAAGCTGCGCATGACCCGCGCCCAGGCCATGGACCAGTTCTTGGGTGTGGTGAAAGACGCTCTGGAGGTGGGAGTCACGCCCCGCGTACACCTGGAAGACGTCACCCGTGCCGACTATTACGGCTTCGTGTTGCCCCTGACAGCTGAGCTGTACAACCTATCGGTGGAGAGCGGGGTTCCCATCAAGATCCGCGCCTGTGACACGCTTGGCCTCGGCGTGAGCTATCCGGGCGCGGCTCTGCCCCGGAGTGTGCCCGGCATCGCCTACGGCCTATGGCACTACGCCCGCTTCCCCGGGGAGCGACTGGAATGGCATGGGCACAACGATTTCCACAGGGCCGTGGTCAATGCCGGAACCGCCTGGCTGTATGGTGTCTCGGCGGTCAACTGCACCCTCCTCGGACTCGGGGAGCGCACCGGCAATACGCCACTCGAGGCCATGGTCTTTGAGTATATCGCCCTGCGTGGCACCACCGATGGGATGAACACCCGGGTGATCACCGAGATCGCCGACTACTACCGCAAGGAACTGGGCTACGAGATCCCCCCGATGACACCGCTGGTTGGCCGGGATTTCTGCACCACGCGAGCGGGCATCCATGCCGACGGCCTCCTGAAAGACGAGGAGATCTACAACATCTTTGACACAGACGCGCTCCTCAACCGCCCGGTGCGCGTGGCCATCAGCCAGACCTCAGGGGCAGCCGGGCTGGTGCACTGGATCAAGACTCACTACGGCCTTCCTCCTGATAGCAGCCTGGACAAGCGCGATGCTCGTCTGACCCCCGTGCTGGACTGGATCGCCGACAAGTATGAAGGGGGGCGGGTGACCGCCATCGCTGACGAGGAGATCGAGGCTATCCTGGCCGAGCTGGCCCCCGAGCTTTTCGCGGAGCTTGCCCGCGCGGCCGGCGCCCTCGAGACTGAATAGGCAGGCAGGGCAGAGCGCGCGTTCGTCTTGCACACCAGCTAGGAGTAGCAGTGATGCCCAAGGATGTTGTACCTTACGGGCTATGGCCCAGTCCCATCACCCCCGGCACCGTTTCGCAGGGGCTACGCCTCGACGACTTGGCCTGGGATAGCGATGGCCAGACTCTGGTGTGGTTGGAGGTCCGATCGGGCCACGGAGTGCTGGTCTGCATGCCACCTGGCGCCAACGCTCCGCGCGACCTGACCACCGAGCTGTCGGTGCGGGCCCGCGTTGGCTATGGCGGCGGCGACATGACCGCCGCACACGGCAACGCCTACTTTGTCTCAGGCGGGCGCATCTATCGTCAGCCGCTTTCATCGGGAGAGGCCAAACCCATCACCCCCGCCTTCGGCGACGCCGCTGCTCCTACGGTGTCGCCCGATGGCAAGTGGGTCCTCTACGTGCATACCTACGAGGACATCGATGGGCTGGCAGTTGTGGACAGTGAGGGCTCTCTCTGGCCGCAGAAGCTGGCCTACGGTGACGATTTCTACATGCAGCCCGCCTGGCATCCCAGTGGTCGGCAGATCGCTTGGGTATCCTGGAACCATCCCAACATGCCCTGGGACGGCACCAAGCTGGTCTTGGCCACTTTGCATGTTGACGGTCCTGGCACGCCCACTTTGGCGGATAGCACGGTCGTGGCCGGCAGCTCTGAGACGGCTGTCTTTCAGCCCGAGTTCTCGCCCGATGGTCGCTACCTCTCCTACATATCCGACGCCAACGGCTGGGACAACCTCTATCTGTTCGATCTGAAAGCGCAGCAACACCGTCCATTGGTGGTGTGCGATGCCGATTTGGGGATCCCGGCCTGGCGCCAGGGGATGCGCACCTATGGCTGGAGGGGAGACAGCGCCACGATCTACTACTGCCGCAGCGAACAGGGGTCAACGAGCCTCTGGTCTGTGGACGCGGCCACAGGCGATTCTGCGCCGATGCCAGGGCTAGATCAGTACACGTCCTTCTCTCAAATCGACGCGACTGCGCCAGGGCAGTTAGCCTTCATCGGCTCGGGCGCACAGGTGCCCGCGCGTGTGGTGGTCTACTCACCTGCCTCGGGCACGGCTTGGGTCAGGGCTCGTGCGGAGAGCGAGAGTGTGCCCCGCGAGTTCCTCAGCGAGCCGGAGCACATCACCTGGCCATCGGCGGAGGGCGATGAGGTGCACGGGCTGTTCTATGCACCCCGTAGCCACCGTTTCAGGAGCCCTGGCCGCCCACCGCTCATCGTGCAGGTACACGGGGGTCCAACGGGGCAGAGCAGGTCGAGCTACTCGCCAGGGGTCCAGTTCTTCACCACCCGCGGCTATGCGGTGCTCCAGGTCAACTACCGAGGCAGCACAGGCTATGGCCGGGTCTATCGCAACAAGCTGCGCGGACATTGGGGCCTCTATGATACAGACGATTCGGTGTGCGGCGCACGTCACCTTGCCAATCAGGGCCTGGTGGACGGTGACAGGATGGTCATCGCGGGGGGTAGCGCGGGAGGCTACACCGTGCTGCAGGCTCTCATTCGATACCCGGGCACCTTCAAGGCCGGATTGTGCTCGTTCGGGGTGACCAACCTGTTCACCCTTGCTTCGGACACTCACAAGTTCGAGCGGCACTACCTGGACTCGATGATAGGGCCGCTGCCCCAGATGGCCCATCGCTATCGCGAGCGATCGCCCGTCTTTGCTGCCGACCGCATCGTGGACCCCGTGGCGGTGTTTCAGGGTGAGGAGGATCGCGTGGTGCCCAGAGATCAGGCCGAGGCCATCGTCGAGGCGTTGCGTCGCAACGGCGTGCCCCACGAGTATCACCTCTATCCAGGGGAGGGCCACGGCTGGCGCAAGGCAGAGACCATCAGAGCCTTCTACGAATCTGTGCTCGGGTTCCTCAAGAAGCACGTCCTGTTCGCATAGCCTACGCAAGCGGTCCTTCGCGACACTCTAACCGTCCTCGGGAGCTCGTTCGTCTGACAGGTGTCGCGGGAAACTCACGCGCGTTCCACGGCAGTTTCGAGCCGGGCGTGCTACAATGAACACCAGCTAGCGTCGGTTCAGCACAGGCAGGAAGGAGTGCGACACCCCTGTGTAGAGGTATGTCCCTGATTCGTCGGCTGCGAGACACATCGCTAGATGACCTCTCCGAGTGCGGAGGCAAGGCCGCCCACCTGGGCCAGGCGTTGCGTTTGGGCTGTCCCGTCCCTGATGGCGTCGTGCTCTGCACCGATCTCTACCGGCGGTTCATGCAGCAGGGGGGGCTGCGCGGGGAGATCGCTTCCATTCTGAGGGCAATGCAGCCCACAACCATTCCTCACTTTCAGGCCGTGGAATGGGCTGTTCAGTCGGCCTTCAAAGTGCGCCGCATGCCGGAAGAGGTGAGAGCCGCCATATGCAGGGCCTGGCGGCCTATGGGCGGCCTCGCCGTGGCAGTGCGCTCCTCAGCCACCAACCAGGACAGCCCCCAGCAGAGCTTTGTGGGGCAACATGCGACCTACCTAGACATAGACAGCGAAGACCGGGTCATCGAGGCAGTCATGGGCTGCTGGATGTCCTTGTTCAGCGCTGAGGCCCTCCACTACGCTCGCCGCCTCGGAGTCGATCTTCTGAATTCGGCCATGGCGGTATTGATCCAGCGGATGATCCATCCCTCTGCAAGCGGCGCACTCTTCACCGCAGACCCCATCAGCGGCAATCCTGATGTCTTTGTGCTGGAGGTCCAAGAGGGACCAGACAGTGAAGTGCACCGGCTCGATCCCTACGGAGAGCAGCCCGGGGAACCACCAGCGTGGACCCAGTTGAGGCGCATGGGGATCTTACTCGACGAGCGCCTGCTGGGCTACCAGATCATCGAGTGGGCCATCTCTGAGGGCAAAGTGTACCTCCTCCGGGTTCGGCCGGCTACCAGCGTGCCGCCCTATCTGCCGGTGGCTGTCCGCGAAACGGATGACGGCCGCGGTGCGTTGAAACTGACCCGAGACCCCGCCTGCTCGCCCAGGGCGTTGCGACCCTATTCCTCGTATCACCGCAGCCGCAGCCAGGCCATGAACGCAGCCTACTTTCAGAGCCCCAATCGGCTCTATGCATCCTATTCGGGGCGCGACGAGTTCTTTTTGCGGGGCTACCTGTACACCCGCTGGCGGCGAATGGCTCTGGCACCGGGCCACCAGGCTTCCCTCTTGCGCCGGCTTCTCGTAACTCCGCAGCGCCTTCTGTCCGCACGCAAACTGGACCAGCAGTTTCGAGCACTGTGGCAGGAGAAGCGTCCACGCCTGGACCAACTCAACCAAGTGGACATCTCCACCTTGTCGAACCGTGAGCTGAGCAGCCACCTCCAAGAGGTCATGGCCCTCGACGAGGCCTTCATGGAGCAGCGCGGCCATCTCGGAGATAGCCATGCGGTCATACCCGACATGCTTCTCCGCCTGCATCGCCGGTGGCTTGGTGATGACCGGGACTGCAAAGCTCTGCTGGAAATGGTCGAGGATCAGATGACTCGCCGCGATGAAGCCCTGTATCGGCTGGCCCGGGCTGACCACGCCGGCGACGGAGAGCGAGAGTCGGCCTTCAGAGCTTTCTTCCGTCGCTATCGCCATCTGTTCCTATGCGGCGATCCACTGACAGAAGAGCTGGACATCTGCGCCATCGAAGGGGACGAAAGTGCGGCACGCGAGGCGCTGCGAGCCTGCACGCAGCTCGGCGTCCAGCCAGCGTATGAACACAAGGAGCTTGCCGAGGCCCAGCGCGACGAAACCGAGCGTCGCGTTCTGGCTCAACTGGGAAGGACTCGCCGGGCAGTCTACCGCTACTTGCTCGAGCTCGCCCGCCGCTACGCGCCGCTACGCGTCGATCGCGACGAGCCTGTGCTGCTCTGCACCTTGCTCGAGCACGACGCAGTACGTGAGGTGGGCCGTCGTCTTCAGGCGGCAGGTCTGGCCAGCGCGCTCGATGATGCCTGCGCCCCTTCACTACGGGGTGCCTGCCTGCTGGGCTGTCGCGAGATCATCGAATGGCTGGAGGGCGACGCTGGTGACCAGAGAATCGCCCGCCTGGTGCCAGAACGCAAGGCTCAGGCCCGGCGGTGGTGGCGCTATGCCCCGCCCGACGTGCTGGGCGGTGACGATCAGACGAAGACGGTGGAGCTGGTCTTTAGAGTGACTGGGAAGGACACCTTCCGCGGTCGGGCGGTGTCTCCGGGACTGGCGGAAGGACGCGCGCGCGTGGTCAACACCCTGGGCCAAGCCACCGACGTACTCCCCGGCGAGGTCCTGGTTTGCCGGGAGCCCCTGTTCGAGCTGAGCCCATTGTTCAGCATTGTTTCGGCCGTGCTGGCAGAGGAAGGGGGACTGCTCAGCCACGCCGCCACTCTGGTTCGAGAATACCGTGTTCCTGCCATCTTTGGCCTCGAACGCGCCACCGCTACGATCCACACCGGAGACGAGGTACAGGTTGATGCCAACAGAGGTATCGTCGCCGTCCGACGGCCTGAGCCTCGCTGGAACCAACAGGGTGTCGGCTGACTCGCATCGCCCGCTCTCCAATGGCGTCAGGAGATCCGGCACGTACGGTGCCTCCAGCAAAACAGAGAGGCCGGCAAATCCCTGCATCAAACCGCGATCGCCTTCCCCAGCCAGGCCAGGGGCCGCGAGCGAAGGCGTCCTCTTTTCCGTCCCGCGGCCGTCTTTCCTCACCCCCACAGTGAGATGGCTTGGAGGAACCTATCTCTGAGCCGTACCCCCAGTCGCCTTTGGCTTCTGTCGCATGGTGGCCAGGATAAGCGGGACGGTCAGAGCCAGAAGCCCTGCACTCAGGGCATACACCGACCGTAGGCCGATTGCCGCCAGCAAAGGATAGGCGATCAAGGGCGCGAGCCCTGACCCCAGATCTCCCATCGTCTGATAGGCACCCACGATCGGGCCGCGTCCCTCTCTGGCGGTCAGGTCGCCCATCCAGGCCACCAGCAGTGGTGGCACCACGCCATAGGCCATGGCCGCGAACAGCACCCCTGGGGCTACTAGCCACCCAGGACCCTCCACCGCGAAGAACGCCAGCCCAACCACCCCCAACACCTCACCCAGGAGGAGCACGCGGGTCCTGTCGCCCAGGCGATCACTCAGATGGCCCAGGCCGGGGCCCACCAGCACGGTCACCACGTTGCGCACAAAGAGCAGGATGGCGGTCAACGAAGCAACGCCGATGGAGAGAGAACCCAAACGAAGGCTCTGCCCAATCGAGCGCAGCAGGTAGTGACCAAAAGTGGCGTACAGCACGCCCGCGAAGAAGAACCGGTGGGCGAAGTTGAGCACTCCTATCACCCGCAAGCGGACGTCACCCTGCCAGATGCCCCGGATCACCCACCGAACCCTGGCAGCGGGACGAGGCGTCTCCGTCTCGAAACACCGAGCAGCCTTCACCGTCCGATTCCGTGTTCGAGGAAGACTGAGGGCAGCTCCGCACCCCAGCAGAGTGCACCCTCCGAGAATGACCATCCCACTGGAGAACCCCAGCGAGTCCACCAGCATTGCCCCCAGTAGCTGGCCCAGAGATCCGCCAAAGAAGGAGAACGACGCATAGGTGCCGGAAAGACGCCCGCGCGTCCTCCCTGTGCTGACATCCAGGATCATGCCGTAGGCTGCCACCACGATGAGCGTCCAGGCCACCCCCCACATGGCCCTGAATCCCAGGAGCGGCCAGAAACCCTTCCCCAGTCCGTAGCCCACAGTAGACAGGACTCCCAGGGTCAGCCCAACGATGTACGGCAGTTTGGGGCCGAGCCGATCGGAGAGCCACCCGCTGATCATGTTCAGAGGCACGCGCACCAGGCGATTGATGCTGAGAAGCCAGCCGACCTGGATGGTGGTGATCCCCAGGATCGCATAGTGTGACGGAAGCACGGCATACATCGTGGCGTCGCCGAACAGGGATAGCGCGGTGGCGATGGTCAATGTCCAGGTTACGCGCAGGGGATGCAACTCTTCTCGCAATGGCTTTCCTCTGTCATCCGGCCTCTCTTCGCGGCATTTTGGCCCGTTTGCTCCACTCTGGCAAGTGGTAGGGTCATCCTCGACACGGTTAGACCCGTTGACCGAGCTGTGATACCATGCCCTTGCTTGACGGTGCGTCTGCCGCCTCGGGGCGAGTGCGGGCCAAGGGCTGCGTGATAGCCGAGCAGACGGCACGTGGGTCACGCGATGCGGATACCTGAGCGACGAAAGCTGGACGTGCTGGGGGATATGTGGGGGTGAGGGGAAAG
>DATKWG010000108.1:0-3697 GCA_035529675.1 Anaerolineae bacterium | reverse complement strand
TCCTACCTCTCGCTGGCAGGCCGGCGAGATCGTGCGCGATGACTATCTGGTGCATATCCCGGCCGGAGCGCAGCCGGTGGCCGTGCGAGTGGGCATGTACCGGGTCGATTCGCAGGGCCAGTTCGTCAACACCGAGTGGCTGTCTCTGCCTGTGCCCGGCCTCTAGCCAGACTGCGAGCCTGGAAGCTGCCCTTCCCGGGCTCGGCCATCAGCGACCTGCTGCTGGCCCACGAGTGTGCTTCGCGTTTGACGAGGATTCTCGCCCATGCTAGCATGGCGGCCACTGCGCCCGCGACATCGAACTCGACCACACACAACAGAGGCGAACCCTGATGAGAATCGCGCTCGTTTTGCCTGGCTTGACCGAGTCGAACCTCAGGTTGGCCAAGCAGTTGGGAGTCACCGACATCGTCTCCTCCCTGCCCCCTGAGCAGAGACGGGGACCGGTGTGGGAGTTTCGGCCCCTGCTGCGCCTGCGAAAGACGGCGGAAGACGCCGGTCTCACCCTGTCGGTGATCGAGAGCATCCCCATTCCCGATCGGGTCAAGCTCGGTCAACCCGGGCGAGACGAGGACATCGATCACTTCTGCCTGTCGCTCAGAAACATGGGTGCAGCGGGCATTCCCATCCTTTGCTACAACTGGATGGCGGTCTTCAACTGGCTCAGGACTTCGCTCACCACTCGGGTGAGAGGAGATGCCCTGGCCACCAGCTACGAGCACGAACTGATGCAACGGGGACCGCTGACCGGGGCCGGCATGGTCACCGAAGATCAACTTTGGGAGAGCCTGGCCCACTTCCTGGAAAGGGTCGTCCCGGTCGCAGAGGAGGCCAAGGTCAAGCTGGCCATGCACCCCGACGACCCGCCCCTCTCGCCCATTCGAGGCGTCGGGCGAATCATGACCACCCCCGACAACTTCCAGCGCGTGCTCGACCTGGTGCCCAGCCCCACGAACGGGATCACCTTCTGTCAGGGCTGCTTCGCCGAGATGGGCGCGGACATCCCGGCGACGATTCGCCACTTTGGCCTTCAAGACAAGATATTCTTCGCCCACTTTCGCAACCTGAGGGGCACCGCAGCTCACTTCACCGAGATGTTCCACGACGATGGGGACACCGACATGTTCGCGGCCATGCAGGCCTACTATGACGTCGGATTCGAGGGTCCCATGCGCCCTGACCATGTGCCCACCTTTGAGGGCGACGCCAACACCCGCCCAGGATACTCTTTGTGGGGCCGGTTGTACGCCGTGGGCTACATGAAAGGCCTCAGCGAGGCCGTCGAGAAGACCAGGTAGCGCCACGGTTCGCCTAACCATGATCTCGCCTTGGAGGGAGACTGTTGCAGAATTCGGCGCACCCGCGTTTGCCTCCGCATCCGCGCTACTGTCGTATACATTTTATCTGAGTTGGTTATGTTTTGTAGGGGCGCATCGCGATGCGCCCCTACACCCAGCCATATTCGCAACACTCTCGAGGCGGGGGGCGCCTCCTGAGGAAACTCAATAGCGGCGCACCACGCTCTGCGCGGGCGAGCTCAGGTCCCCTGGGCCAGCTCGGCCACCCGCACCGCGCGGCCCAGTTCTGCCGATTTCCAGGCCGCCTCGGTCAGCTCGATGACCCGAAGCCCACACTCTGGCGGCACGCGCACCTCGTCGCGCCCCAGAATCGCATCGATAAAGTTCTGGTCGGGCGTAGAGTCGTTCGGCAGCTCGGTGACCTCGGTCATCTCGCTTTGGCCATAGGCTCTCTGAAGAATGGTGCCGTTTCGATAGAGGATGACACCCTCGCTCCCCCAGATGGAGAACTCTTCCCACCACATGGGGCTATCGCCCACGATCGACAGCGTGCCCTGTGCCCCATTGGTGAAACGCAGACTCAGGGCCGAGTCGATGTCCACCTCGGTGTTATAGTTGCCCTGGTAGGCAAACACGCTCTCGGCGGCGAGCCCGGTGGTCCAAAGGAGGATGTCCACCAGGTGGCTCCCAGAGTCATTGAGCTGTCCCCCGCCACTCAGCGCCTTCTCTTGCCGCCACTTGCCCCTGGTGTTTCGAAGCCAGTTCTGCGCCTGCAACGCCGCCACATATTGCAGCTCACCCAGCGCGCCCTGCTGTATCTGCTCCCTTATGTAGATGTACGGTCCCTGGAAGTGGCGTTGATAGGAGATCATGAATACGCTATCGCCAGCCGCCCGCATGAGCGGGCGAGCATGGGCCACAGTGCAGACCATCGGCTTTTCCATCAGCAAGTGCTTTCCCGCCGCGAATACGTCCAACCCCTGCTGGTAGTGCTGGGTGTGTGGCGAGAGGATCTCAACTGCGTCCATCTCCACCGAGGACAGCATCTCCCGATGGTCGGCAAAGACGGGCACACCTGCCACTTCGGGAAAGGCCTCGACCATGCGGGCCATCGACGACTCGCTGGGCTCCGCGAATGCAACCACCTCGGCCTCGGGGATGGTCACCAGCCGCCTCATGTGTGATCGAGCGATCCCGCCTGCTCCGATGAACCCAATCCGAACCCTGTCTGTCATGCTTCCTCCTCGATTCGGGACTCCTTCGCACTCGGTCCGTTCAAGTGCCAAGAACTCTGCTCGGTGCCACAGTACGTCGGACTATCAGACCAGATCAGCTCGTCGCGGCCAGCAACACCTCCACTGGCTCGGTCGCGTAAGCCCGACGGTAGGCGCGTGTCTCGCGCAGCAGGTAGATCACCGCATCGGCAGCCTGCTGCTCTGCCCGCTGCCCACAGGCAGCGCGTTCCGCGTCACTCTCCAGTTCCTCTTCGGGCCATTCCCGTTCAGGAGGCGCATCCGCCCGCAGATAGGCGCGGATCCCGTCGGCCTCGTAGCGGAGGACGATCTTGGCCTGAGCCTCCAGCCAGCGCAGAGCAGCCACCACCGCCGCCTGACGCGCGCCGATGCGTGCGGCCATGCGCATGGTGTCTGCCTGGCCCCCGTGAGCGCGCAGGGCCACGCGCAACATGCCCGTCACCATGGTGAGAAACGCTCTCGGCTGAGGATCAGACGCCTCGCGGGGGGGAAGGAGACACAGGACCTGCGGACGCACCTGGGCCAACACCCAGCGCAGCGCTTCTGGGCCAGGAGGCGGCGTCAGGATGGCAAGGACAGTCGCCGGGTGAGCCAGCAGCTCGCGGCGGGTCAGGATGCCCGGAACAGGTGTGGGCAGGCCTTCTCCCCAGACTGCCAGAGCCTGGCCGTACTGGGTGCGTAGGGCCTCTAGCAGGGCCTCAGTGTCTGTCTCCGCTCGCCAGTCGAGCACCTCTCGGCCGGCAACCAGGGGAAGCACGGTCTGCCGGTCCGGTGCCACTGCGGGCCGCCAATCGACCAACTCCAGGCGCAGACGCTCCTGTCCTCGCCAGTGGTTGACCTCCAGGTGAAAGGCCAGGTCGAGCCGTTCGCCAGCCAAGGGCAGTTCTCCCGCGTCGAACCAGGTGAAGCGCAGGCGACGGGCCGAATCGTCATCAAGGTAGAGGTGTCGATGCAGCGTCTCACGACGGCGGCTCACGTCCTCCACGCGAACCAGGGTGCCGCCGCCGGTCATCAGTACCGGCCGGGGATTGCCCGAGCCAAAGGGAGCCAGGCGGGTCACTTCCCGGGCCAGGCCCAGGTTCACCTCCTCCCAGGGCACGTCGGCCTCGACCATCAGCGCGGGAGCGGCTTCTGGCAAAGGGGCCT
>DATKWG010000107.1:0-7455 GCA_035529675.1 Anaerolineae bacterium | reverse complement strand
CCGCTCAGTTGCTCATCCAGCTTACCGGGCAACGGCGAGACGAGGTGGAGGCCGACATGGACGTGGTGGGCGAGGTCTGCCTGGAGCATGGTGCCCTTGACGTGCTCGTGGCCTCCGACAGGGCCACGAGCGATCGGCTGTGGGAGGCCCGTCGCCTGATCATCGAAGCCCTGAACCACGAGAGCCCGGTCAATCGCACCGAGGATGTATGCGTCCCCCGGGCACAGATACCGACATTGCTCACAGGCATTCATGAGTTGAGCGAGCGGCTGGGCATAAGGGCCTTGTCCTTTGGGCACGCCGGGGATGGCAACGTGCACGTCACCTTTCTCAAGGGGGACCTGTCTGACCAGTACTGGGAGGCACGGCTACCTGCTGCGCAGAAAGACCTCTATGCGCTGGCCCTGTCGCTGGGCGGCACAATCACCGGAGAGCATGGCATCGGGGCCACGCGGGGGTGGTTCCTGCCCCAGGTCGTGGGCGAGGTCCCGATCGAATTGATGCGGTCCATCAAGCGCGCCTTCGACCCAAAGGGCATCCTCAATCCGGGCAAGATACTCCCGTAGCAGAGTGTTGCAGAATATGGCCGGGTGTAGGGGCGGATCGCGATGCGCCCCCACAAAACATAACCAACAGAGATACAATCTATACGACAGTAGTGTGGGTGCGGTGGCAGCAAGAGTGCTCTTAAGAGTGAAGCAAACTCTCCTCCGCCAGCCAGGTCTGCAACCTCTTGAGAGCCGTGGCAAGGTCCCGGAGAGGCTCTAGCGAACCTCTGACCCAAGGAGACGCACATCTTGAACATCATCGAGCTTGAGCGCAAATACACCAGTGGATTCTACCCAAAGCGCGAATTGGCCATCGTCAGGGGCCGGGGCGCTCGCGTGTGGGACGATCAGGGGCGCGAGTATATCGATTGTGTGGCCGGCCACGGGGTGGCCATCGTGGGGCACTGCAATCCCAGAGTCGTCCAGGCCGTTCGCCAGCAAGCCGGGGTGCTCATCACCTGCCCCGAAGTCTTTTACAACGACGTCCGCGCGCGCCTGCTGGAGCGGCTCGTCTCCATAGCCCCCCCAGGCGTGCAGCGCGCCTTTCTCTGTAACTCGGGCACCGAGGCCGTGGAAGCGGCCATCAAGCTGGCCCGCCTGAGCACCGGACGCATCGGCATCGTAGCCACCGTCAGAGGCTTTCATGGGAGAACCATGGGCGCACTCTCGGCTACCTGGGAGCCCAGATACCGCGAGCCCTACGAGCCCCTTGTGCCCGGCTTCAGTCACCTGCCCTTCAACCGACTGGCGGCCATGGAGGCAGCGGTGGATGACAGCACGGCGGCGGTGCTGATAGAGGTGATCCAGGGAGAGGGGGGGGTCAATCCTGCCACTCCAGAGTATTTGCGAGGTCTGCGGGCCCTGTGCGATGAAAGGGGCGCGCTCTTGATCGTCGATGAGGTGCAGACGGGTTTCGGCCGCACCGGCAAGCTGTTCGCGTGCAACCACTACGACCTGGAGCCCGACATCCTCTGCCTGGCCAAGGGGATAGCAGGCGGCTTACCCATGGGGGCGGTGCTCTTTGGCAGCAAGGTGGCCAACGTGACGCCCGGCGGGCATGGGTCGACCTTTGGGGGCAACCCGTTGGCCTGTGCGGCGGCTCTGGCAGCCATCGACTACATCCTCGAGCAAGACCTGCCCGGTCAGGCGGCCCGCAAGGGAGCCTGGGCTCAGGAGCGTCTGGGTCGCATCCAGGCCAGGGTCATTCGCGGAGTGCGAGGGATGGGCCTTATGATAGGCATCGATCTGCGCGTGCGGGTAACTCCCTATCTTCACGCCCTCATGGAAAGGGGCATTCTGGCCTTGCCGGCGGGGAGAGCCGTGCTCCGCTTTCTGCCTCCCCTGGTGATCAGTGATGAGGAGCTGGCCATGGTGTGTGATGCAACCGAAGAGGTGCTGTCGGCGTGAGACAGCAGAGCCCGACTCACTCTGTGCACCCAAGCGACGAGGAAGCCATCGCCATCGTCACCCAAATGGTCCGAATCCCCAGCGTGTCCACCCAGGAGGAGCACCTTGCCCAATTCCTGTTGGAGACCATGTCGGCTCTGGGGTTCGAGGCGGCGATCGATGGGGCCGGCAATGCCGTCGGGCATATGGGACGAGGGAAGGGCCACATCGTCTTGCTAGGTCACATGGACACCGTGCCCGGCGATATTCCCGTCAGACGCGAGGGAAGCCTCCTCCATGGCCGAGGCAGTGTTGATGCCAAGGGTCCTCTGGCCGCATTCGTGGTGGCCGCCGCACGAGCAGGACCTCTGCCCAACGCGCGGGTGACGGTCATTGGCGCGGTGGAGGAGGAGGCGGCGACTTCCAAGGGCGCCCATCACGTTGAAGGAAGCTGCCTACCCCGCTACGCCGTCATCGGCGAGCCCAGCGCCTGGAACCGCATCACCTTGGGCTACAAGGGACGACTGCTCATCGACTATCTGCTTGAGCGCCCCGTGGCGCATACCGCCGGCCAGCATCGGGGTGCATGCGAGGAGGCGGTGGCATTCTGGTCAGAGATCTCGCGCTGGGCCGAGACTTACAACCGCGACAGAATCTCCCGTTTTGCGACCCTGGAGCCCTCGCTGCGCAGCATCTGTTCCACCAACGACGGGCTGCAGGAGCGAGTGAAGATGGCCATAGGGCTTCGCCTCCCACCTGGGCTGGAGGTCGAACCCCTCGTGGAGCAAATCACCCGGACGTGGTGTGGCGACGCGTGCGTTACAACGCGAGGCTACGAGCAGCCGTTCCGAGCCGAGAAGCGCAATCCCCTCACCAGCGCATTCCTGGCGGCCATCCGGGGCGAGGGGGGCAAGGCGACCTTTGTCTACAAGACCGGCACCTCAGACATGAACATCCTGGGTCCCCGATGGGGCTGCCCCATGGTGGCCTACGGGCCTGGCGACTCGACGCTGGATCACACGCCCAACGAGCATCTCGATCTCGACGAGTACCTGCGCAGCATAAGGGTGCTCACCCACGTGCTGCGCCGACTGTCGCCCCTCGCAGGCGAGTAGCCCCGACCTGGACGTTCTCGCTCTTTCGACACCTGCACCCTCTCGATGTCGCCATCACACCTTGGGAACCGCTGCTTGCTCGGGCATGATAGCCAGCAGGCGATCGACCACCGGCTCGAACTCGTTGGCGTGGTACTCCTCCAGGCGACCGCTGTCGGCCAGCAGGGAGATCTCCGGATCGATGGGCACGCGCCCCAGGATCGGCACCCTCAGGCTGTTGGCCACCTCATCGGCGTTGCTTGGCCCAAAGACCTGGATAGTCTGGCCGCAATCGGGGCATTTGACATAGCTCATGTTCTCGATAAGGCCCAGAATGGGGACGCCCAGTTGGATGGCCATCGAAGAAGCCTTTCGCACTACCATGCCCGCCAATCCCTGAGGCGTGGTGACCAGCACGACTCCGTTCAGAGGCATTGACTGCATCACCGTCAGCGAAGCATCAGAGGTGCCGGGCGGAAGATCCACGATAAGGTAGTCGAGATCGCCCCAGAAGACATCTCCCCAGAACTGCGTGATTGCCTTGCTGATCAGCGGACCACGCCAGATGACCGCCTGGTTTGGGTCTGCCAGCAGGAGGTTGATCGACATGACCTTGATCCCGCTGGGCGTGCGAACTGGCATGATGCCCATGGGATTGGCCACCGGGTGCTCGGGGTGGCTGAGCAGCATCTTTGGAATACTCGGCCCGGTGATGTCCGCATCGAGCAACCCCACCTTGTGGCCCTTTCGCCTCAAGACAATCGCCAGCAGCGCCGCGACGGAGGACTTGCCCACTCCCCCCTTTCCGCTCAGCACCGCGGTAACGTGCCGTATTCGGTTGAAGCGGACCGCCGCGCCCTCTTTCTGCGGCCCCACGATTCTCTGCTTTTCCTCAGCCGTCATCTCGCGCAGATTGATGATCACTTCGTCAACACCGTCCAAGGCGAGCAGTCGTTCTCGCGCGTCCTGCTGCATCTGGGCCTTCAGCGGGCAGGCAAGGGTGGTCAAGGCGAAGGTGAAGGTCACTATGCCATCCTCAAACCCCAGGTCGTGCACCATGCCGAGGTCCACGATGCTCCGATCCAGCTCCGGGTCCATGACCTGGCCCAGTGCCTGGCGTACTTGCTCGATATCGGTCATTCCAGTCTCCTTGTGACGATCCCGCGCCCTCGGGGCCGCGATCGATCATGCTACCATGCGAATGCCTCGGGGTGGTATCTGAGCGTGCCCGACCTCGCTGGCCCGGCCACCGCAAAGAGCCGACACCTCCTCGAGAGCAGTTCGATATTATAGCACGGATGACCGCTGGGGCGAGACCAGCGCGCCGCGTGGTGCAATCGAGACTAGTCGCCCGATTCTGGCGAGGCACCTGGTTTGGCGGCTGTAGCCTCGCAGGGCGACACGATCCCCCTCTCATCCCAACTGTAGCTACTGCCCCGTGCAGTGTATCTCTTGTCCAGGTAGTCGGGCCAGAGGGGAGGGGTTGAGACGGCAAAGTCGGAGACGCAGGCTGCGGGCTCCACGCGCTCGCTCGCCGTGGCCAGCATGTAGGCCAGCATCGCCTTCTGCAACTGATCCAGCTCGGTGTCGGCCGCCATCCGCCTTCCCTGGGACGCGATGTCGGGGAACTGGCGCGCAATGACGGCTATCGAGATGATGATCAGGAGGAGAAGGACTATTCGCTCCAGCAACTGGGCCTCTCCTCGGCGCCTCATCATGCCCCCTGCCCGCGTCACGGGCGCGTCTCAAGGCCATCTCTCTTCGCATACGACCTGGCGGCATACGCCGTGCCACAGCCCTGCGACGGTGCCGCCCCGGTCAGGCGTTGCCCTCGACGAAGAGCGCGCTGCCGTGCAACGACGCGCAGAGAGCTTGCCACGCCCAGGACAATATGTCAAGAGGCACCACCGAGAACCCCTCGGCACCTCATCGGTTGCCTGGCAGCTCCACAGCAGCTATAATCCCGCCGGGTCTCTGCCGCTTCCTGGGCGCGGAGGAGCATATGCACCGCACCTTTGCCACTTCGACGACGAGAAAGTGCACCTCTCTGGATGG
This sequence comes from Anaerolineae bacterium, assembly GCA_035529675.1. GTDB lineage: Bacteria > Chloroflexota > Anaerolineae > UBA1429 > UBA1429 > DATKWG01. Next base: position 2,372 of record DATKWG010000107.1, on the reverse strand, counting down.
CGCGTGGGATTTCGTGGCCGATCCGGATGACGCCGGCATCGAGGAGGGCTGGTATCACACCTTCCCCCAGAGCAGTGCGGCGATCTGCGTTCCGGGCGTGTGGAACACCTGCCGACCTTTTCTCAACTACGAGGGAGCGGGCTGGTTTCGCACTCGGTTGTCGCTGAGCCCCTGCTCCCTGGCGGCGATTCACTTTGCCTCGGTGACCCACCAGGCGAACGTGTGGTTGGACGGTGAACCCCTCGGGGAGCACTATGGAGGGTTCTTGCCCTTCAGCTCCTTGCTTGCTCGGCCAGAACCTGGCGAGCATGAGCTGGTCGTGCGCGTCGATAACACCCACGACATGACCACCACCATTCCCTCGGCCCATCTCGACTGGTGTCGCTACGGGGGCATCCTCCGTCCGGTCTGGGTCGAGGAACTTCAGGGGCCAGGATATGTAGTTTCCCTGCGGCTCGTACCCGTAGCAGAGGACGGGAAAGCCACCCTGCGGGTGCGCACGGAACTGGTGAACCTGTCTTCGAGGATATTGGATGACACCTGGACGTTGCACATCGAGGAGGACGCAGTCCTTTCGGGAAAGGTGCGCCTCGCCCCGGGAGATTCACAGGTGCTCTTATTTGCCCAGGAAGTGCGAGACGCACGCCTTTGGTCGCCAGCCGACCCCCAGCTCTACCGGGTCCGGCTGGCCTTCGCCGGTGACGACCTCATCGACCGCACCGGCTTCCGCGAGCTAAAGGTGGCAGGGCGGGAGGTGCTTCTCAATGGGGAGCCGGTACGGATCCTGGGAGTGAACCGGCATGAGGATCATCCCGAATGGGGCTTTGCCCTACCTCAACGCTTGATGCTGCGCGATCTAGACCTGGCAAACGACCTGGGCGCCAACGCTATCCGAGGCGCCCACTACCCTAACGACCAGCGCATGCTCGACCTCTGCGACGAGCGCGGCATCCTCTTCATGGAAGAGATCCCCCTGTGGGGCTTTTCCAGAGAGCAGATGGCCCGGGACGTCATCGGCGACCGGGCCTCGGCCATGCTTTGGGCCATGATCGATCGCGACGTGAATCATCCCTGCATCTGGGCATGGAGCGTGCTCAGCGAATGTGCCACCCACACGCCCGAGGGACGAATGATGGTGGAACGCCTGGTGGAGACTGCGCGCGAGGCAGACCCCACCCGTCCGGTCACCTTTGCTTCTGGCAGCAACCTGGAGGACATCTGTTTTGACCTGGTGGACATCGTTTGCGTCAATGCCTGCCATGGCTCGGATCGGCCCGATCTGGCTTTGCCCGATTTGCTGGACGGAATCCGGGCCAAGATCGGCGACAGGCCGCTGATTGTCAGTGAGTTCGGGGCGGGTGCGATCCCGGGGCGGGGGACGCTTGAGGAGGATGCCCCTTGGAGCGAGGAGCACCAGCGCAGGGTGTTGACCGGGTGCATTGCCCACCTGTTGAGCCGCGACGATCTGCTGGGTTTCTACATCTGGCAGTTGTTCGACACCCGCTCCGACGCCGCGGTCGCTGGACAGTGCCCCAGGGGTTATGACAAGCATGGGCTGCTCGACGAGTATCGTCGGCCCAAACTGGCCTACCATGCGGTGAGAGACTTGCTGGCCCAGGCGAACTCTGTTCGATCTCGCCCTCTCCCCGCAACCGGATAGATGAGGGTTGATCCCTCCTCGGGACCGCAGGCCGCCACTGATCTCAGTCCTGTCCGCGGCTAGCTGCCTGCCGGCGGCGGGAGAGTGGGTTGCACCAGGGGGGCGTTCTTGAAGATCAACAGAAAGAAGGTGACATAGTCAGGGGGACTGACCAGCACCTCGGCGCTCAGAGAGGCGATGGCCTCCCCCGCCTGCAATAGGGTTGCCGTGTTGACCACCAGTGTGTCTGTGGGCACGTACCTGGCCAACACCTGGTAGGAAATGGTCAGGGTGTCCGGATAGGGCGGCAATGGTCCCTGCCACGAGATGCTACGCTTGGCCCCGTCGTAGGTGGCCCCTCCCCCCGAGAGCGTGCCGGTTATGTAGCCCAGTTGAGTGGGCAGCGGGTCCAGCAGCGTCAGGCCCTCCACCGCCGTGCTCTGCCTGTTGATGAGACGTAAGGTCAAGGAGACGGTCTCCCCGGAATCGACCTGCGGTGGTTCGGCTGCCATGCTGGACGTGGCGAACCAGTACCCCGGCACTGCCTGAGCCGCCTGGTAGGCATCGATGCGACCGTAGCCATACGCGTTGTCTGGTCCAGCCGGTCCCAGGTCCACCGCCGTCTCCGTGATGATATGGTTTGTCGCCATGATGGTGAGGGACGAGGTGCTGTGACGATCGGCCTGCCGGATGAGTGCGGCCAACCCGGCCACATGAGGGGCGGCCATAGAGG
>DATKWG010000106.1:0-5567 GCA_035529675.1 Anaerolineae bacterium | reverse complement strand
GGAGGTATCCTCAACCAGCAGTCTGGTGGCATCGACGATCTCGTCGGTGACTTGCTCGGCCTCGGTGATTCCAGGCGGGAGCTCGATGGGCAACACATACTGAATCTCTTGGCTCCCTATGGGCAAGCTCCACTGGAATGGTGCCCAACCGATGGCCCGATAGGGCTGCCCTTCGACTTTTGTCTCGTCGAACACCGAGCGATCCACGGTGTACTGAACCGTGACGTCGTACTGCTCTCCCTTGCGAGTGCGATTCTCGAAATTGACCTGATATGACTGCGGTCCGCCAGAGAGACTCACCGTGAACGGGCCATCGGGGCCCTTGCCACTGGAGGAGATGATGGTGTGATCCTGGGGGAAAGGCCCCATCTCGCTGATCTTGTCACGGCCACTCTCCAACTCGGTGAAAGACAGAGTGTAGCGCACGTTGAGACGCCCGTCGTTGAGCACGACGACGTAGACAAAGACCTTGTCCAGGCTGACAGGCTGCGCCAGGACGACGAAAGGGGCCGTCACAAAGAGCAGCACGACCAATATGAGGGAAGCCATTGCGATTCGGCGCATGTTCAGTTCCTCCTCGCACCAACTGAGAGTCTCTGCTTGATCACCAGGTAGCCAAACCGAGGCAGAGCGAGCATCCTCCTCCAGCGCCAAGGCTGCCGACACAGTCGGTGCAGCCACTCCAATCCCACCCTGCGCATCCACCTGGGCGCCCGCACCGCCATCCCGGCGATAAAGTCGAGCGTGCCGCCCACTCCCATGGAGACGGGCACGCCGAGACGCTGAAAGTTGCGCCGGATCCACAGATCCTGGCGCGGCGCACCGTAGGCAACGAACAAAAAGTCGGGTGAGGCCCGCCCTATCCGCGCGATGATCTCATCCTCCTCTGAGGGGGCCGGCGAGCCGGCGTAGGTGCCCACGATCTGTAGCCCTGGGTTGTCACGTGTCAAGACAGCAGCGGCCTCTTTGGCCACGCCAGGCGCGGCGCCCAGCAGGAATATGCGATACCCTCGCCTTGCACAAAGGCGGGCGATGAGGGGCACCGTATCCGAGCCGGTCACCCGCTGGCGAAGGGGTCGTCCCAAGAGGCGCGAGGCCCACATCAGTCCCGCGCCATCGGGGAGTGCGAGATCAGCCCCTTCGAGCGCCGCCCGGAACTGGGCATCGTGTTGCGCCTCGACTATGAACTCAGGATTGACCGTGACCACCTGATGAGGGCAACCTTCAGCCACGAAGCGCTCCAGCATGTCGAGTGTTCCCTCGGTGGTCACATTGTCCACGCGCACGCCGAGGATGCGCACCGCCTCAGCGACCGTGCCCATCCTCAGCCCCCACCGCCTCCAGCGCTGCCAACACCTTCTCGGCGCAGCGTCGCCAGCTAAAGGCCCCCACTCGCTCACGGCCCCGCGTCACCAAGGCTTCTCTCAACGCCGGGTCCTTGTATATCCGCGCCATGGCCTGAGCAAGAGCGGACCCATCTCTTGGGTCGATCAGCAAGGCGGCGTCCCCGGCGACCTCGGGAAGAGAAGAGACGTTGGAACAGATCACTGGCGCATCGCAGGCCATGGCCTCCAGCAGGGGCAGGCCAAATCCCTCGTACCAACTGGGCAGCACGTAAGCCAACGCCCCACTCAGCAGTGCCGGCAGATCCTCGGGTGGGACGTATCCCGTCAGAACCAGCCGGTCGCGGACCGACGACCTGCGGACAGTGTCCAGGATTCCCTGGCACAGCCAGCCAGCCTTTCCGGCGAGCACCAGTTTGACATCGCTTCCAATGTCGCCGCCCTCGGCAAGTGAGGCGAAGGCGCGTATGAGCGTTGGCAGGTTCTTGCGCGGCTGAATCGTACCCACATACAAGAAATAGCATGACCCCGTGCCGTAGCGTCGTCGCACCGCATCCAAAGTTCCCTGGTCTGTGACCGGGGCAAATCCCTCCGAGCCTGCCGGATAGGCCACGACCACTTTCCCCGGATCGATGCCGTACCAGTCTACTAGGTCTTTCTGAGTTGCCCGGGAATCGACCACGACCCTTTGTGCCACGCGAGCGCCAAAGCGCGTTGACCAGTGCAGATACCATCGGTCCCGGCGTCTGTGTGCCTCAGGGTGGTGCAGGTAGCCCAGGTCGTGCACCGTGGCCACGCAGCGCGGGGGATGGGAATATGGTAGCACGTGCGACGGCACGTAGAACACGTCGGGAGGGTGACGCGCAAGCTCAAAAGCCAGCCGGGCATGCGTCCAGAGCCTTGGAAAGGGTATCACCCGCCAACTCACGCGATCATTACGAACGAACAAGCCCTCAGGCGGTTCCTGCCTGAAGTAGAGGATAAACCGGTGCGCCTGACCCAACTCCAGCAAGGCGCGGATCAGATAAAGAGAATAGTTCTCCGTTCCTGTGCGCTCGGCAGCCACAGAACGGCTGGCGTCGATGCCAATCAGCATGTGGCCAGCCCCCCTTCGCTACGGGGGGCCAGCGATGCTCCTGGGCGGAAAGACCCGATTGCCATCCTCAGATGCACCTAGCGCACGGTGGTGGCGATGACCCTGCAGGCGCCGGCGGAGAGCAGAGACGACGTCACCTCGGCGCGTGTCCCATCATCGACCAGGGCAATCATGCAGCCGCCCTTCCCCCCGCCCGAAAGCTTGGCTCCCTTCGCCCCCGCGCCCTCCGCTGCATGTACCAGGCGGTCAAGCTCTGGGCTAGAGACCCCCATATCCCGCAAGAGAAGCTGATTGTGGTGCATCAGACGCCCCAGTTCCCCCACCTGCCCCGCGACGATGGCTTGCCTGCCCTCCTCGACGATGGCCCCGATGCGGTCGAATAACCTCTCATATCTGGCCCGGTCCGCCCGCCACGCGCGCCGCACCCCCTCGACGGCATCCCGCGTCTTGGACTGGATGCCCGTATCGGCGACGAGCAGGGCGAACTCTATCCGCACTTCGAGTATCTCTGCCCCTTGGTCTCTTTGGAAATGAACGGGCTTTTCGAAGGCAACTACGGTGTTGTCGATGCCGCTCGGGGTGCCGTGGAGGATCATTTCCGTTCTGAAGACCAGGTCCGAGACGGCGCCAGAGGTGAGATGACGGCCGTAGTGTTTGGCCAGGGCCCGCACGAGAGCGGTCGCCACGGCTGTGCCGCTGCCCATGCCCCTGGCGATGGGAACCTGAGAACGTACGCTGATCCTCAACGCTTGAGTCTCGGCCTGGACGCCTAGGTGTTGCAGAGTGTTCCGCACCGTGGCCCCCAGAGCACAGGCGGCATCGGTCTCGGGAGGTTCATCCAGACGATAGCTTTGGCCCAGATCCTCAGCGACGATCAGGACGCCGACATCACCGGCAAGTGGGGTCACCTCTGCCGTCGCGCGCACATCGCTGACCGGGACGGCAATGGCCGGCCTGCCGTAGACGACGGCGTGCTCTCCCAGGAGAATCACCTTGCCCGCGGCAGAGGCCTTGGTCACCGCTTGCACCCTCTGTCTGCCCCATCCTTCGAGAGGTACTATATTGCGTGGCCCAGGAAAAGTCAAGGCTCTCTTTGGGTTGACGAGGACTGCTCTCACACATAGTATGCATCCCGCTGAAGCCTGTCTGCGTCGCCGCCGCGCGAGGAGAGGGAACTGTGCCCAGGTATGTGGCAGCCATCGATCAAGGGACAACGGGGACTCGCTGCATGATCTTTGACCGATCAGGCAGAGTGGTTTCTTCCTGCTATGAAGAGCATCAACAGGTCTTCCCTCGGCCTGGCTGGGTGGAGCACGATCCAACGGAGATCTGGCGTCGCACCGAGACCGTCATCCGTGGCGCTCTCGACAGGGAGAACGTTGCCCCCAAGGACGTCTCTGCCCTTGGGGTCGCCAATCAGCGGGAGACCACCGTGGTCTGGAACAAGACAACGGGGATCCCATACCACAACGCCGTCGTGTGGCAATGCACCCGAACTCAAGACATCTGTCAAAGGCTCATCGATGAAGGACTTGGTCCCCTCTTTGGTGAGCGCACGGGTCTGGTGGTGGCAACCTACTTCTCGGGTCCCAAGCTCAAGTGGCTGCTCGACCACGTTGCCGGGCTGCGCGACGCCGCCCTGCGGGGCGAAGCCCTTTTCGGCACCATCGACACCTGGCTCATCTGGAACCTCACCGGCGGACCGGGCGGAGGGGCCCACGTGACCGATGTGACCAACGCCTCCCGCACCATGCTGATGAATCTGGAGACCCTGGACTGGGACCAGGAGCTTCTGAGCGTCCTCGACATCCCCCCAGAGATGCTCCCGACCATCAGACCGTCCAGCGACAGGGAAACCTACGGCGTAACGCTCCGTGACAGCGCGTTGGGCGCAGGCGTGCCCGTGTGTGGAGATCTGGGTGACCAACAGGGGGCTCTGGTGGGGCAGGTGTGCCTCCGACCAGGCGAAGCCAAGAACACCTACGGGACCGGTTCATTCCTATTGATGAACACTGGCGAAAACCCTGTGCGTTCGCCAAGCGGTCTGCTCACCACTGTGGCCTATGGGCTTCAACCGGGTCGTTGCTCCTACGCCCTGGAGGGGTCCATCGCCATCACCGGGGCGGCAGTCCAGTGGCTGCGCGACAACCTGGGTCTGATCGAACATGCCTCAGAGACGGAAGCGATCGCCAGCTCAGTGGAGGACGCAGGCGGGGTCTACTTCGTGCCAGCCTTTTCGGGTCTGTTCGCTCCGCACTGGGACATGTATGCACGAGGGGCGATCATGGGTTTGACCCGCTACGTGACCAGGGCCCACCTGGTGCGGGCAACTCTGGAAGCCATCTGCTACCAGACTCGCGAGGTGCTGGAGGCGATGGAAGCCGACTCTGGGCTTCCCGTGAGCGACCTCAAGGTGGATGGCGGCGCGGTGGTGAACAACCTGCTGATGCAACTACAGGCCGACATCCTGGGCAAGCCGGTAACCCGGCCCACCGTGGCTGAGACTACTGCTTTGGGCTCGGCCTACATGGCGGGGCTGGCAACCGGGTTCTGGAGCGGCTTGGACGAGCTTCGGCAGAACTGGAGTGTTGACCGCGTATTCCAGCCCCAGTGGTCAGATTCACGGCGCGCGCAAGGCTATCATGGGTGGAAGAGGGCCGTGGAGCGCGCCAAGGGCTGGGTTGAGCCGTGAAGCGTTTCCCAGGGGAGTTGGGCATTTCCACGTGAACGCCACAGACTGTGATGTGATCATCATCGGGGCCGGAGTAGTCGGCAGCCTGATTGCCCGGGCCCTCTCGCGCTATCAGCTTCAGACACTGCTCATCGACAGGGCCTGCGACGTTGGGGAGGGCGCCACCAAGGCCAACACGGGCATCGTCCACGCCGGCTACGACGCCATGCCGGGCACCCTCAAGGCCAGGCTCAACCTGGCCGGGAACGCCATGCTTGATCAGGTTTGCGCCGAGCTGGATGTCGATTTCGAGCGATGCGGCACCTATGTGGTGGCCCTCAGTGAGGCAGACCGAAGCACCTTGGAGGAGCTGCACCGGCGCGGCGTGGCCAACGGTGTGCTCGGCCTGAGCCTGATCGATGGCGATGAGATGCGTCGCAGAGAGCCGGCCGTCGCA
>DATKWG010000105.1:0-2348 GCA_035529675.1 Anaerolineae bacterium | reverse complement strand
TGGCTATCCCGGAGCGATCTACATCTGGGACCTGAATGACGCGCCGTCAACCTCGCCGGCGCCTTGGCCAGCGTTTCGCCGTGACTCGCTGAACCACGCGCGCTACCCGATGGCCCAACTCTCAGTCTATCCGTCCTGGATACTGGTGCTGCACCAGGATGGCAGCGGCTCCTCGGAGACCGCGTACCTCTGGGTCTCCAACAATGGAGATGGCACGATAGACTGGCAGGTCGACTCCAAACCCTCAGAAGCGACGCTGACTCCGGACTCGGGGACGGTAGGTTGGTCGCCGCAGAGCATACAGGTGGACATCTCCGTGGGCGGCTACGGCCCTGGGCTGTACGATCTGGGTGACATCGTGATCTCGGCCACCGGCGAAGGCGAGGCGGTCGTGGGAAGCCCGGCGACCATTCCCGTGACCCTCTACGTGGGCGATGTGCATCGGACCTTCTTGCCCCTGGCGTTGCGCCAGTACTGAGGGTGTGGTCCGCCTGGGCTACCAACGCCTCCCATCGGTCGCCTTTGGCTGTGGGCGTCGATCCTGATCCTCGCTGATCGGACCAGTGCCTCAAGGTCCGCTTGAACCGTCCCTGGACTAGCCGGTAAAGACTCCGTGTTCCGTCGAAAGCAACATGTCCGGCTCCTCTGCCGCTATGCTCTTCGCAGGCGGATGCATCGCACCTTGAGCCGTTCCAGGCCGCGAGCTTCACACCTGCGCCCGGCATTGCTCTGCCTCGAGGACGTAAGACCGTGGGCTTGCGGCGGCCTCTCCTGTTGGAGATAATCCGAGTTGCCGAATTCGAGCGAAGAGCGGCGCTCGCGGACTGGGCCGGGTCTTGGCGGTTGCGGGCCAACAACGGATTGGCCTTGGTGGACAGGAGCCCACTCGGCTCTTTGCTTGGCCGGCGCGGTGACGATTGGCCATCGACGGAAGCGGTCATCGTGAGAAGGCGAGGTTGATGGCCCCGTCGATTGCAGAGTAGAGAAAGGGAGATCGAGCTGGTCGGTTTGTTGGTCGCCACTACGTGGTTCGTTCTGGCCGTGGTATGCGGCTATCCTCTCCTTTGCCTGCTGCGAACCGTCGGGAGGAGCGAGACGGCGCTTGACTGGATCGAGCTGTCCTTCGTGAGTTCTCTGCTGGGCACCCTGCTGGTCGGTTGGGTCGCACTATTGCTGGCCGAGCTGGGTTTGTTCAGTTTGCCTGCACTGGCTGTGGTAACGCTGGCAGTCGTGGCGGGTGGTGTCTGGGGGCTCTGGGCTCGGCGAGGTACGCTCGCGCCTCTGGCTCGCAAACCATCCCCAATCGCCTGGCTGATTGTCCTGGTAGTGGGCCTGGCGGTGGTTGTTTTCTTCCATCCGGCGGACTTTGTCCTGGGGGGCGCTGATGCCGGCGTCTACGTGAACGTGGGGGCCAACGTCGCGCGCACGGGGTCGCTGCTCATTCATGAGGACGATCTGATTGACCTCCCGGCTGGGCTGTTGCCAGGCCTCCTCCGCCAGACGGCTCCCACGGCGGCTGTGCAGTACGTGCGTTTGCCCGGTTTCTACGTATCCGATGACGTTCCTGGTTTGGTCATCCCCCAGTTTTTCCCTCTCCACCCGGTATGGCTGGCCATCTGCAACGGACTTCTGGGCTTACGTGCGAGCCTCTACGTGACACCTATGTGGGCGGTGCTGGGCGTGGTGGCTGTGGCCCTCGCGGTCAAGCGAGTCTTCGATATGCGCATCGGACTTGCGGCGGCCTTTCTGCTGTTGATCACTCCCACACAGGTCTACTTCGCTCGCTATCCGACGGCGGAGCCGTTGACCCAGCTCCTGGTTTGGGCAAGTCTGTACTGCTTTGCCGCTTTCATAGTCGATGACCAGCCACTGTGGGGCTTCCTGGCTGGGTTGGCGCTGGGCCAGGTGTTTCTGACCCGTATTGACGCCCTGCCCTTGCTCCTCTTGCCACTGGCCTGGCTGGTCTATGTGATAGTGCGGCGACGACCGTGGCGTGGTCAGTTGTGGTTCTTCCTTCCCCTGGCTGCCATGTTGTTGCATGCTCTACTGCACGGTATTCTCTTCTCGTGGCCGTACGTGGGGGAGGTGTACGGCCACCTGGGGCGTCTGGGGTTGCGTTATCTGGGACAGACCTGGTGGATACTGGTTGGAGCAGCAGTCTGTGGAGTTGCCCTAGTCTGGGCGGCGCGTCGTCTTAGGATGAGCGTCGGGCAAGGCGAGAGAGCCCTGCGCTGGTCAGCCGCGGCTGTGATACTGGCTATGGGGCTGTTTGCCTACTTCGTGTGGCCGCGAACGGGCCAGGTGGTCCTGGCTCAGTACTGGTATGGCGGGATATCCATTCCCATAAT
>DATKWG010000104.1:0-2045 GCA_035529675.1 Anaerolineae bacterium | reverse complement strand
CGCGATCGCCACCCGACCCTCGAGGCCGACCAGCGCCTCTTGAGCCGTCCAGGCCGCCTGGCGCCCCGACAGATTGGCGCTGGTCACCGCCAACACCCCACCCATCTCGGTGATCAGGCGGAGGGCCAAAGGGTGCGCGGGCATACGCACGGCCACTGTGTCCCTGCCAGCGCAGAGGATGTCGGGCACCAGTGGACAGCGGCGCAGGACTACGGAGAGCCCGCCGGGCCAATGGCGCTCGACCAGCGGCCTGAACAGGGCGGGGATCTCCCTCGCCACCTGCATCACTTGTGCTGGCCCTGAAACCAGTATCGGGATGGCCATGCTCGCCGGGCGCTGCTTGGCCCAGTAGAGCCGCTCGACCGCCTCGATCTGCCACAGATCACAACCCACGCCATACACCGTATCTGTGGGAAACACCACCAGTTCCCCGTGTCGCAGGGCCTGCAGAGCCTCCGACAGCGCCTCCTCATCAGATGCGGCATAGGTTCGCGTGACCACGCTCTCATGTGGCGGGCGCAACATCTCTCACCCTTTCAAGCAGAACCGCTCTATCGCCTGGGCAAGGCCGTCATCGTCCACCGATGGCGCCACATAGTCAGCGACCGACTTGGCCTCCGCCGACGCATTGCCCATGGCGACTCCCAGTCCAGCCCAGGCGATCATACCCGCGTCGTTGCCCGAATCGCCGATGGCCATCGTCTCCTCACGCGAGATCCCCAGCCTCTCGGCCACCCACGCCAGGGCCGTTCCCTTGTCTGCACCCAGCGGCAGGCCTTCCAAGAAGAAGCGATGGGAACGCATTACTCGCAATCTCCCGGCGAACTGCCGCTCAAAGTCGGGGCGGAGGCGATCAAGCTCGGCCTCCGTCGCGATGTAGATGCACTTGAAGGGCTCCGTCGGCAGAGCAAGAGCCAGGTCATCCACGACATGGCAAGGCAGCCCGAACCATTTCTCGTAGAAATCGTCCGCGTGTCGCTTGTCTTTCACGTAGACCTGGTCGTCAGCGTAGAGGGTCAGAGTGAGGTCATGCCGTCGGGCAAGATCGGCCAGTTCCTGAATGAGGGTAAGGGGAAAGGTTCTTTGACGCAGGCAACGGCGAGTAAGGGGATCGGTCACCACGGCACCTTGATAGCAGATCACGGGCACGGTGATCCGCAGTTCCTCCACCCAGCGCCTCATCGAAGGGTAACCTCTCCCCGAGGCGAGGGTCAACTGCACTCCCCGCTCGGCTGCCGAGCGGAGCGCCCGATGGACCCTGGCCGACATGGTCAGGTTCTCACGAAGCACGGTTCCATCCAGGTCCAAGGCGATGAGTTTGTAGGGCATTCCTTATGTCTATCTCCGGCAGAGCCTTGTGTCGATCTGACACCTAGACCTCGATGCGCACCACCCTCTCTAGGCCAGCCTAGTCGCGGCGGACCGTCGTCTCTGCGTGGGGCAGGTGCTCGCGGGCCAGCTTGCCCACCGCCTGACCCTGTCCTTCGTCGATCTCCAAGAGCATCAGTCCCGGCGTGGCCAGCCGATCCGGACACTGGAGTAGAAGTCGTCGTATCAGGTCCAGCCCCTCCTCGCCGCCGTCGAGCGCCACGCGCGGCTCGAATTCGACAACGTCGGGAGGGAGGCAGGACAGAGCATCGCTGGCTATGTAGGGCATGTTGGCCACGATCAGCTCAAACGGACCAGGCAGGCAGCTCAGTAGGTCGCCGCATACCAGATTGACCCGCGCGTGCAGCGCGTAGCGACGAACGTTGCGCGCAGCCACGCCCAAAGCCTCTCTGGAGATGTCCACAGCCCACACCTGAGCGTGTGGGAGATGCCGGGCCAACACGATGGCCAGCGCCCCGCTGCCCGTGCCCACGTCCGCAACCCGAAAAGTGCCCTTGCCACGCGACCGGGCCCAGCTCAGCGCCTCTTCGACCAGGTGCTCGGTCTCTGGGCGGGGGATCAGCACCCGGCGATCCACGTAGAGATCGACGTCGTAGAAACAACGCTCTCCCGTGAGGTAGGCTACGGGCTCATGAGCAGCCCTTCGCTGCACAAGG
>DATKWG010000103.1:0-23316 GCA_035529675.1 Anaerolineae bacterium | reverse complement strand
AGGTCGAACGCGGTGCCGTGCGCCGTGGTCCCCCACGGAACGGGCAGCCCCATAAACAGCGTGGCCCTCTCTTGCATCGGCTGCAGCTTCCGGGCGATGTTGGCCTGATCGTGGTACATGGCCACCACGCCGTCGAATTCGCCCGCCAAAGCCCGCCCAAAAACCGTGTCGGCAGGGACCGGCCCTGCGACCTCGAGGCCGCGGGCCCGCGCGTCCGCGATCGCCGGCCCGATCTGGTCAACCTCCTCCCGACCAACGAGCCCGCCTTCGCCGCCGTGGACGTTGAGCGCAGCAACCGCGATTCTCTTTCGCTCGTATCCCAGCTTGATGAGCGTTTGGTGTAGCCTGAGCGTATACCAGAGGACCCGCTGTCGGGTTATCAGGTCTGCGATCTCTCTGAAAGGCACGTGTTCGGTCACCGTGACGGCCCACACGCCACGCAACACGCCCAGCATGAAGGTCCCCTCACTATGGGTCAGTTCCGCCATGTACTCGAGTTCGTCCCGATACTCGTACCCAGCCAGGCGAAACGCCTCCTTGTTCATCGGCGCCGACACGGCGCCCTGGACGTGCCCTTGGGCAGCCTGCCTCAGGGCCTCTTTGATGCACAGGGCAGCGGCTTGTCCCAGAAGGGGATCCAACTTGCCCCATGCCACTTCTCCAAGGGCAAGCCCCTCCGGGCACAACACGTTGAGGCGATGAGGGGCAGGCTCCACGTCGCCTACGGCGCCAATCTGCCGAACGCACAGGTCGGCTCCCAGCATTTGGCAGTTGCGCCTCATCACCTCAGGGTCACCTATGACGACCGGGCAACAGGCCTCGTAGACCGCATGATCCAGCAGAACCTTGACCACGATCTCTGGACCGATGCCCGCGGCGTCGCCCATGGTGATGGCAATCGTTGGCTTGTCCATATGCGACCTTTCATATGGGGATGCGCTGAGGCGTATCCCAGGCCATTGGCCTATGCCTCAGGTTTGGCCAAGAACCCACGCCAGTCTCCAGGCATTGTATAGCTGTTGAGGTCTGCCCGCAAGCGCAAGCACCCCACACTGAAGGGGCGCAAGGCCGCTATGTCTGCGGGTGCCTGCGGGCATTCGCCAACTATGTCGTCGCCGCCCAGGACGGGAGCGATGCGCGATGTGGCCTACGAGGCCATCGGGAGGGAGAGTTGACGTGTCGGAGCAATCGTGCGATGATAGTGGTGTGGGACGTAGGCCGTGCCGGGCGATGCGTGCTAGCTCGGGAGAGACAAAGGGGCAATCCAGCCGGGCAGATGAGCTGGCCGAACTGAGGGGGTCATGTCTGCGTTCATCTATGCTCTGGTATTCGTCCTATCCACGGGTCTCACCCTTCTGCTGACGCCCTTGGCGATTCGGCTGGGAAGGCGGTGGAACCTGGTCGCGACGCCAGGCGGGCGCAGAAAGCACAGGGGACGCATTGTGCGCATTGGTGGACTTGGCCTGTATCCAGCGTTTCTCGCTGCGACCCTAGTAACCCTGGGCTTGCCCCGAAACGATCCCCTGGAGCTGACCAGGCTCACCGGTGTGCTGCTTGGCATGGGCATAGTCTGGGTGTTGGGCCTCCTGGATGACCGCTTCAATCTGAGCAACTGGGCACAGATGGCGGGGCTGGTGCTGGCCGCTTTGGGCGCGATAGCCTTCAAGGTCTTTATCGAGGTATTCAACAACCCTTTCACCGATAGTCAGGCGAAGGTAGAGTGGTACTTGATGGTGCCCATCACCGTCGCTTGGCTCGCCGGCATGGCCAACACCGCAAACATGCTCGACGGGCTGGATGGCCTGGCCGCGGGAGTCACTGCCCTGGGCTCACTGGTCCTTCTTGTGCACATGCTTCGCCTGGGCCAGTTCAGTGTCTCGCTGCTTCCAGTGGCGCTTTTGGGCTGCTGCCTCGGTTTCTTGCCTTACAACCTGAGTCCGGCGCGGATTTTTCTCGGAGGCGGCGCCCACCTCCTGGGCTACGCCCTGGGCGCTCTCTCTATCGTCGCCGGGGCAAAGGTGGCAACGGCACTCCTGGTGGTCTGGGTACCCATGGTGGACGTCGCCTGGCAGATCTATGCGCGATGGCGCCGTGGCCAGGCCATCACCTTGGGAGATCGAGGGCACCTGCACTTTCGCTTGCGAGACCTGGGCTGGTCACAAAACGTGATCGTTCTTCTCTACTGCGCTATCACCGCTGCTCTAGGGGCAGTGGCTCTGCTGGTCTCGTCTCGCCTGCTAAAGTTCCTGGTGCTCATCGGCGTAGGGGTGGCCATCGTTGGCGCGATGGCGGTCTTGACCCGCATCACTGGAGAGGGCACCGAACAGGGACGCTGACGACATGCAGGCTCCCCGCGAAGAGGCAGTCTGCCGCCCCACGGTTTCTCCTTTCGCCACATCAATGGGAGGAAGATGGAATGGAATGGGTTAGAGAGGGCGTCCTGGGCAGATCGGCCGAGCCAGGCTACACTCCCTTTGGCGGTCCCATCCAAAGGGCGGATGTCAGTTACTGGATGGAAGAGGTCGAAGGTCTTGGAGCAGCATCTATCATCTGCCTGCTCTCGGAGGACGAGCTGCGGCGATACGACGACGTGCTGAGAGCGGAGGGAGGATTGCTGCGGTTCTACGAGGCGAGAGAGCTCCAGGTGTTCTCGATTCCAGTGGAGGACTTTAAGGAACCGGAACTCGACCCCGATGAGTTGCGCGCAGTGGAGGAGGCATTCAACAAGGCCACCAAGCCCGTTCTCATCCACTGCTCTGCTGGCCTGGACCGCACTGGCGCGGCGGTTGAGCACCTGGTGAACGCGGGGCTGGTCTGACACACTGTCAGCCGTGTCAGAACAAGCCGCATCATTCCTGGGCTACTCTGTACCCGGTTTGATGAACCCTCGGGCGACGAGCAGATCGGCCACGCCCGCCGCATCCATCGGCGAGAAGCAAGCCACTCCATCTCGAGTCATCGTGGTGCCGTCGGTCACCAGGGCCACCAGCTCTCCGGAAAAGGCAATGCGTCCCCGCCCCACGCTATCTCGAGCCACGATTATCTTGGGTGTGGGCAGCGACTTGTAGCCCTCGGCGATGACCAGGTCGATGTCCGCTGGAAGGCGGGCAACGATCTCGTTCAGGCTGAGCTCGTCGGCGGACTGCTCTATCAGGGCCATCTGGCGCTTTCCCGAGATGACCACCACATCGCTCCCGGCCTGGGCCAAGCGCCAGGTATCGCTGCCAGGCCGGTCGATCTCGAAGTGACCCCTCGAATGCTTGATGGTCGCCACGCGCAAGCCCCGTCGCTTCAGCTCTTCGACCAGTCTCACGATGAAGGTCGTCTTGCCTGCGTCATGCCATCCGATGACAGAGATGATGGGTGCGGTCATGTGCGCGTTGTCACTCCTCGTTCTCCCGGCCTAGGCAGGGACACGGGATGCCGTGCCCCTACTTGTCCGCTCCTTCAGAGCAAGCCCAAAGCCCTGGCGCCAGTGCCCAGGACGAAGGTGCCGGCCACGAGCCACCTGGGCGATACCCTCCGCCGTAGCAAGGCCAGGTAGAGGAGGACTGCTGCCAGCGGGAGGGCTTGCGGAAAGAGCTTGTCTAGCACGTCCTCTTGCAGACGCAGGGTCATCTGGCCTATCTGCACCACCAGGGGCGTGCGCAGTTGAACCAGTCGCGCCGCCAACGAGCCCAGGACAATGCTCCCGACCACCTCGACCCCCGCCAGGACTGGGCGCAAGATACCTCGCTGCAGCGTGACCGCGATGCGGACGTTGCCCTCGTGGTATCCCCTCAGATAGGCCCACCAGCCCACCCCCCAGACGACCAGGGCGATCGACAGAATGTAGAGCCACGGCCCGATCAGACTTCCTTCGCGGGCGAGACCTATCCCCAGGGAGAGCAGCATTGGCGCCACCGAGCCCTGAATCAAAGTATCCCCCAGTCCCGAGAGCGGACCCATGAGGCTGGCCTTGGCAGCCTGTATGGTCTCTTCGCTCACCCCCTTGCCCTGGGCACGCGCCTCCTCCAGGGCCACAACCACACCATTGACCAGCGCGCCCAGGTTCGGCTCAGCATTGTAGTAGACCAGGTGCCGTTGTAGGGCCGCTGCCAGTCGCTGGCGCTGGGGATACAGCCTGCGAAGCACCGGCGACATGGCGTGGGCAAAACCTGTCCCCTGCATACGCTCGTAGTTGTAGCAGGCGTGCGAAAAGAAGAGCCAGTTGAGCCACGAGGCAAGCAGGTCGCGCCGGCGGAGAGACGGCACCACTTGGGACTGCTCGCTCGGAGAAGGCTTGGCGCCTACGGGCGCTGACACAGCCTTCTGCGGATCGGATGCCACGGCGACCTCATCCTTGCCCGGCAGTGATGAGTGCCCAGAAAGGCGGACATGAATGGCCGCCACAGCAGCGGCCATCAGTGCAATCGATAGCGCCGGAATGTTCAAGAGGGAGGAAATCACGAACGCCAAGACGAAATAGGCGCCGTTCACGCCGCGCCACAGGAAGCGCAAGGTCATCGCGATGCCCATGGCGGGCAACAGACCGCCGATGAGACTCAACCCCGGCAGGAGCCACTCAGGCATGTGGGCCATGGCTCCACCAAGCCAGGCTGGTCCATGATACACCGCCAGAAAGCAAGGCACGGCGCTCAGGATGAGAAGCAAGGCTTGGGGAGGCACGGTATTGCACAGAACCACGCCCCTGGCATCGCCTCGAGCAGCGAAGCGATCTGCCCAGTGTACAAACGCCACGTCCAGGGTCATCCGTAGCTGGTAGATGACGTAGCCCAACATCCCCGCGGGCACGGTGAGTGCCAGAGCAGCGCTCTCGTCCAGCCCGCCCGCCAGCACCAGAGTTGTGCCCACGTACCCGGCCAGCGAGATGTCGCTGGGCAGGGCTCCACCTGTGGCGATGAAGCCCAGGTAGGCCAGGTTGATCGCCGCCCCAGCCCTAGCCCCACCGGCAGGGTCACCCAAGATGATGCCCACCAGCATCCCCCCAATGAGCGGGCGGTACAGCGTCCAGAAGCCCAGGCCAGCCAACCAGGCGCTCTGCGACAGGTAGTAGCACAGCGAGATGAGCGCCGCTGCGCCCCAGGTGACGCGGACCGGCGGTAGAGGGACCTCCGCGCCGTGGACGGCGCCGGGCCAGCGCAGCAAAGCGCCGATCAGGCAGATGGCCGCCGCCGCCGAGAGCGCGAAGCGCGGCGCAACAGGGTTGCCAGGCTGACGGCCCGATCGGACGGGAGAGCCTGGACGGAAACGACTACGCCAACGGATGCCAGGTATTGCAGGGCCTCCATTTCTTCGGGTGAAAGGCTGACCTGGCGATGCACGCGCGTTCGCCCTGCTTCAACGCCCAGGCAGCCAAGGTTCAGCGCCTCGTAGCGTACCCCCGCTTCATAGAGCGCTCGTGCCTGCCCGGGGCTGCGCAGGAGGATCATCGTGTCGGCCGGGGGCACAGGGCTCTGTTCGGCCAGCGCACAGGCCGCCTCGGCGACCGTCCCCACCCAAAGCGCGAGACCAGCGGGGCAGGCGGCCTCCAGAACAGAGACCGCGGTGTGGTTGGCGGCCAGGTCATCGTCCACGATGGCTATCCGGCGCGGGCGAAGCGTCCGCACCCAGTTCACCACTACCTGACCATGAAGCAGCCGGTCGTCGATGCGCACCAGGCAGAACCGCACCGGCTTGGGTCGGTCTGAGTCCATCTCATTCAGCCGCACGATACCTCGCCTCCGGTGGGCGAATCGCAAGCGTGGCCATGATAGCATGCGCGCGCCGGGCCGTCAACAGATGGGTGCGCCAAGAGGTCGTCATCAGGTGAGTTGTTGGCGGAGCTTGATAGATGGGGTATACTTGGGCCGCGTAAGCGATGTGCGGTCGCACACTGCTGATGCAGCCTGCGAGGGTTGTTGCCATGCATGCACTGCTTGTGTGTGATGACGCGGAGGAAACTGCTCTCCTCTCCTTCATTCTCAATCGTGCGGGTGCCACCTGTACGTGCAACTCGGCTCTGCAGAAAGCGATGGAGGCTTTCACTGAGAAGCCGGCAGATCTTGTGGTCCTGTCCCTTCGGCAGGGCTTTCCCACAACGCAGGTGCGCCGCGTGCGCAGAGATACCGAGGCCTGTCTCGCCGTGATCTCCAGCACGTCAGATGAGGACGAAATGTGCCAGGCGCTCGAAGCCGGAGCGGACATGGTCCTCGTTCGCCCGTACAGCGCGCGACTGGTGTGCATGCAGCTCCGTGCGCTCCTGCGGCGATCCAGAGCCGCGATGGTCACTATCCTGCCCTTGATTACAGTCGGACAACTCGTGCTGGACCCGTCTACCCGAGTTGTGAAAGTGGAGGGGTCTCCGTCGCGAAGACTCACGCCGCTTGAATTCCGCCTGCTGTATACCTTGATGCTCCATCGCGGCCAAACGTTACCGAGCGAGATCATCGTCGAGCGGGTGTGGGGCTATTCCGGCGAGGGAAGCAGTGTCCTCGTGCGCGGGCTGATCCGGCGATTGAGGAGCAAGGTGGAAAGAGACCCCAGACATCCCCAGTACATTGCCCTTGTGCCCGGCGTGGGCTATCGTCTGGAGGTCCCCGAAGAGTAGCCCCGTGTCCCGAGACTTGTGCCCCGCCGTAGGGGGCACTTGTGCCATAATTGAAACAGCAAGAGCGCCTTCTGCTCGCGATTTGACGCAAAAACCAAACGGGATTTGCACAACTTTCTGGTATACTTACTGCGTGCTAAGGATCGCGTAGTCTATTTGCGGTGGAGGTTGCACATCATGGCAGCTGCGCTTTGTCCAGAATGCGGTAGCGGCGTCTCAGTCCGCGGCATACCCACACTGGGCCAACGGCTTCGTTGTCGCGAGTGCGGCACGGAGCTAAGGGTGATCGGCTTGGAGCCGTTGGAGTTCAATTGGGCCGACGAAGAGGATCGGGAGGAAGAGGATTGGGAGGAAGAGGAAGAAGATAAGGAGATCGACTGACCTGTCGTAACCCGTTTGCAGGAGTCGGCGTAGAGGGCTCTGACAGGCAGAGCCCAGCGTTTCTCAGAACCTTAACATAAGGAGGGATATCGTGCCAGAGAAGAGGGAAGCACCCAAGACACCGCGCAAGCCGAGCCCGCAGAAGCCCAAGAAGCCTGCGAAGCGCGAACCAGAAGAGTAAAGGCTAGTCTTGCGAGGCTAGGAGGGTCACACTAAAGAAAGGCCTGCCACTGTAGGGTGGCAGGCCTTTCGCATGTGTACCGCATTACTCCGTTGCTCTTTGGTGGTCCCTTGCATACTTGGATCATGCTCCTCCCTTGGCCTCAGTCGTGACCCAGCTCACCGGGCCTACGCCCAAAGATCGAAGGGCGATCGCATCTCATTTTGCCATCCCCCTTAGCGCGACGTACGCTGGCCGCGGCCTGAACACCGGCCAACTCGGATCGGTGATGGCCCACCAGTACTGCTCATCGTCCTCGGTCCAATCCGGGTCGGCCACGTAGATCAGGGTCATCATGCCGATCCAGGGCGACCAATGCTCCCTGGCATACTGATATGCCCCCACAAGGTAGTCGGCCTTTTGCTCCTCGGTGACCGCATGCCACTCATATCCCGTGTTCGGACGGGGATCGCTGGTCCACCCGAACTCCAGCAGAGCGATCTGCTTGTCTGCGTCGCCGTAGTTGACCATGATGGCCCGCAAGTCTTCCACGCGCCGAAAGCAGAAAGCGCGATGGCCGCCCAGATCTTGATCAGCCGCGACCACGGCGGGGTCACGCTCGGGGGGACTCTTGAAGCCCGCTCCGTGGGCGCCTAGCACGTCAAAGTAGCCGTCGCTGGTGCCCCCCATGGCGATGTACATGCTCTCCAGATACCAGTCATCGGGGCGCGAGATGTTATCATCCCAGGTGCCCGTCGGCGAGAGGCCGGCGCTTATGACCATGGCGCCTGGGTCGGCGGCTTTGATGGCAGCATAGGCCAGCTTCAGCATCTTCACGTATTCGCCGGGGTCGGGAACCTTGCCCCCCCACTCACGCACCAGGTTGGGCTCGTTCCATACCTCGTAGGCCCGAATGCGTCCCCTGTATCTGCCTGCTAGGGCAGTCAAGAAATCGCCAAAGTGTTGGAGGTTGTCGGGCGGTCCGTTGGTGGGGAATGCGCCGCCAGTCCAGGCGGGCTGGTGGTCAAGGCGTACGACCAGATCGATCCCCTCATGGTTGGCCTGCTCGACGATTCGGTCGGTGCGCGACCAGTCGAAGGCCCCCTTGGCCGCGCCCTCGATGTCGCGCCAGCCAAAGCCGACTTTGCACCAGGTGAATCCTGCCTCGCGGATGATCTGCAAGTCGCGGCTGGCCACCTCCGGACGCCACCAGAGGAAAGCCTGCATTCCATACTCGGGCGAGCTCATGCGCAGGGTCTTTTCCGGGCGAGGACTCGGCGTCGTTGTGGGCGGCGGTTGGGGCAGCGTGGGGGATTGCGCCTGGGCCTTGGGCGTCGCTGAGGGTGCCAACGCGGTGGCCCCGGACGCTGCCGTGGGCTTGGCAGATGTCACCCCGGGTTCAGTTTTCGCGGTCCGCGGGGTGAACGTGGGCCTGGCCGTCTTGCTGGGCCCAGTGCTCTCCGCAGAGGCTTCAGGGTCTGAGGTAGGTGTATTGGGGCTGCACGCGGTCAGCCAGGAGACTGCAAGCACCAAGAGCACCCATCGCAGAATCGCGCCACAACTGCTCTTCATGCCATCTCCTCTTCGAACCACCAGGCACTCACCATCCCACACCATGCCTCCACCGTGAGGTCCTGGATGCTGTTGCTTGACACCCTTGCACGCCAGGTCGAATAGCCAACCCTGCCGCACGTGACGGCCCTTCTGGCGGCGGCATCGGGGGGATTCTACTCTCTTGTCGCCACCAGGACAAATCGCACGCAGCAAGAGGGAAGCCGCCGGTCGCAGAGCAGCCATGTGTCGTCATTCCCGCTCTACCGTGTTTGACACGGCCCCTGCCGGGAGCTATAGTAGTTGGGTACTTGGCAGGCCGCGGGGGGAACCTGGATGGCAAGCAATGTGGAGCGACCTTCACCGGAGTTCGCCCATCTCGAAACGCACACCTGGTTTCGACTTGGCGCCTACCAGCAGGCGTTCCAGTCGGGACTGCACGCGCTGGCGGATGCGGGAGCTGCCCGACGCATCTGGGATGGGGATGGCAGTCTGTGGAAGCAGGAGAGGGAAGCGGCTGCCGGGATCGAGGGCCGTCTGGGTTGGCTTGAGCTTCCCACGAGCATGCCCATGGAGGTCTCGCGGCTGACGGCTCTGGCCATGGAGGTACAGGCCGCTGGCATGGAGCGTGTGGTACTTCTGGGCATGGGGGGCAGCAGCCTGGCCCCTGAGGTTATGCGATGCGGGTTGGGCATCTCTCCCGGATACCCACACCTCGTCGTGTTGGATACGACCGACCCGACCCAGATTCGCCACGTGAGCGACGCGGGTCCTTTGTCGCGCAACCTGTTCATCGTAGCTAGCAAGAGCGGCACCACCGTAGAGACTCAGAGCCTGTTTGTCCATTTCAAGAGTGTTCTCATCGCTGAGGTGGGCGAGGAGCACTGGGCCAGGCACTTTGTGGCCATCACTGACTCGGGAACCGAGCTGGAGGCCCTGGCCCACGCCGGGCCATTTCGCGCCCTATACCTGAATCCGAGCGACGTGGGAGGGCGCTTCTCAGCACTATCTTTCTTTGGACTGGTTCCCGCCGCCCTCATTGGCGCTGATCTCGACGAGCTGCTCCGTCGGGCAAAGGCCATGGCCTGGCAGTGCAGAGCGATGGCTCCTCCCGCCGACAATCCGGGCCTGGTTCTGGGAGCAATCATCGGTGAACTGGCCGGTCAACCCGGACAGCCGCGCGACAAGCTGACTCTCTTGACCTCGCCCAGGCTCTCGCGCTTCGGCGCCTGGGTAGAGCAGCTCATCGCTGAGAGCATCGGCAAGGAGGGGGCGGGGATCCTGCCGGTGGAGGGCGAATGGCTCAGCCAGCTCGGGCACTATGGCTCCGACAGACTGTTCGTCTACCTGCGACTGGATGGTGGCGAGAACGAGACCAGCGACGCGCGGGTGTCGGCCCTGGTGGAGGCTGGGGAGCCGGTCGTCGTGCTGCGGCTAACTGATCCCTACGATGTGGCAGCCGAGTTCTTCCGCTGGGAGTTTGCCACCGCGGTGGCCGGCCAGCGGCTGGGCGTGAACCCCTTTGACCAGCCCGACGTCGAATCGGCCAAGGTGTGGACGCATAGGGCCCTGGAACGCTACCAGGAAACCAACTCTCTCCCTGAGGAGCCTGCGATACTCAGAGAAGACGGCCTGTCCGTGTACGGCCCGAATCTGCAGGCCACCAGCGTTAGCGATCACCTGGAGGCGTTCCTGGCAGCGGCGAGCGAGGGCGACTACGTGGCCCTCATGGCCTACGTCGAGCGCAAGGCAACGAACCGTGGCCTCTTGGAGTCGATGCGCCACAGAATCGGTGAGGCCCTCCATCTGGCGGTCACCCTTGGCTTTGGGCCGCGATTCCTGCATAGCACCGGCCAGTTGCACAAGGGGGGAGCCAACAAGGGCCTGTTCCTGCAGATCACCCAGGATGAGATCGACGACCTGCCCATCCCCGGCCAGCCCCACAGCTTTGGTGTGTTGAAGCGGGCGCAGGCTCTGGGTGACTTCCGGGCGCTCCGTGGGCTGGGACGCCGCGTGATGCGGGTCAACATCGGCGCCGACGTGCAGGCCGGGCTGCGTGCGCTCGGTGCAGTTATCGATGCTGCGCTCCGGTAGCTCAGCCGACAGGCTCGGGGACGTGGAGGCCCCGGGGCGAGCGGTACGGCGGTCGCCAGAGTGAGCCGCTCACACTGTGTCACCACTTCCTCCCCGCCCGGAGGCTGTTGCAAAATTTGGGGGACGGGCGTTTGCCGCCGCACCCACGCTACCGTCGTATAGATTCTATCTCAGTGGGTTGTGTTTGGTAGGGGCGCATCGCGATGCGCCCCCACACACCCAGGCATATTCTGCAAGACTCTCCCTGGGGGGAGGGGGCAGGCGGAGGGGTAGACGCCCCCCCACCGGAGCTTTACCATGACGCGAACGTTGCTGATTATGAGGCACGGCAAGTCGAGATGGGATGAAGAGAACGTGGACGATCTGCACCGCTCCCTGGCCACGCGGGGCAAGCGAGACTCGGTGCGTATAGGCGAGGAGATCCGTGCCCGAGGTCCAATGCCAGACATCATCCTCAGTTCGCCGGCCAAGCGAGCACGCAGCACCGTCCGTCGGGTGATCGGGGGCAGCGGCTACTCGGGCGAGGTGATCTACGATCCCGATCTCTACTTCGAGGGCGTAGAGTCCTGCCTGACGGACCTTTCATCTCTTCCAGACTGGGTGCGCGTGGCCATGTTGGTTGGCCACAACCCGGTGTTGGAGGAACTGGTTGATGCCCTCACCGGCCAGCTCGTCCACCTTGCCACCTGCGCCCTCGCGCACATCGATCTCCCGATAGACACCTGGGCAGATTTGGGCGACAATGCTGAAGGCGATCTGCGGCAACTCGTGCTGCCTCGTGAACTCAATCGTCGCTGAGATCATCCGACGTGTGGGCATGTGCGGGATGTCGCGGCTGGGCCATGCACGCGGCGAGAGGAGGCTGGGTGTCGGTGTGACTCTGTCTTGGCCCGCCCAGGTGGCGGCCTGAGTACGGCCAGCCCGGCTGATCGGGTCTCGGGATTCTCTGACATGGAGGTAAGAGCTAACATGAACGTCGTATTGGTCATCATGGACACGTTGCGCCAGGATCATGTCGGTGCCTACGGAAACAACTGGATAAGCACTCCGAACCTGGATGCGTTCGCCCATGAGGCCGTCATCTTTACCCGGTGCTATCCCGAATCCCTTCCTACGTTGCCGATGCGGCGAGCGCTACACACCGGCTTGAGGACATTCCCCTATCGCGGCCACCACGACTACAAGGGCGATTTCAGCGGAGCCCCGGGCTGGGGGCCTATCCCCGAGGAGCAGGACACCCTGGCCGAGATCGTGTCTGCGGTCGGATACCGGACGGCCTTCATAACCGACTGCTACCACCAGTTCAAGCCCTCCAAGAACTTTCACCGGGGCTTTCACGAGTGGACCTGGATTCGAGGCCAAGAGGCTGATCCATACCGGTCTGGGCCGGCTGCTACGCCAGAGGAGATCGCCAGCCACATGGTCGAGTTGCCCCAGGAGAACCCGGGCCTGGCCAGGTTCTTGCGCACCTATCTCGGGAACAATGCCTATCGCCATACCGAGAGGGACTACTATCCAGCGCGCGTTTTCACCGAGGCTTCCAGGTGGATTTGGGACAACCAGGACGCTGACCGCATCTTCTTGGTGGTGGATTCCTTCGATCCTCACGAGCCCTGGGATCCGCCCGCATACTATCGCAGGATGTACGATAGCCAAGAGGATGCCGTAGACGTGATCCAATCTCTGTATGCGCCCTGGGAGGGGCGTCTGAAGCCGAGAGAGCTCAGGCGGCTTCAGGCCAACTATGCCGGCGAAGTGACCATGGTTGACCGGTGGTTTGGGCACTTTATCGAGACCTTGCGCGTGGCCGGACTCCTTGATGGATCGTTGGTCGCAGTGATAAGCGACCATGGACACAATATAGGCCTCGACCCTGGCGACAAGGGCCTGGTGAGCAAGCAAGGGCACCCCATGACCCACGCAGTGGCCGATCTGGTGATGATGATACGGCATCCCAATGGCCAGGGGGCTGGTGGGACCTATCGTGGGCTACTCTATAACCACGACCTGACCGCGACCCTGTTGTCGCTGGTCGGGGTTGAGCCGTGGCGTCCTCTTGACGGAAGCGATTTCTGGCCCAAGGTGATGGCCGGCGATGCCCATGCCCGTGATTATGTCACCATTGGATGGGGGCCGCTGGTGACGGTCATAACTGACGAGTGGTGGTACAACGCCAACATCTGGGGCGAGGGGGAGCTGCTCTATGCTGTTGCTGAGGATCCCGACCTTGAGCACTCCCTGGCCCAGGACAGGCCTGACGTGTGCCGTGAGCTTCTCGCCCTTGCCGTGCAGGATGCCGGTGGCTCCATACCGGAGGACTTTGCCACCTATCACGACAAGCCCGGTTGCACTCCCTTTGAGAATCGGTCCAGTCTGATGGGGAGGGTTTCCAGGAAGCGATAGCTGGGACATCACGATGGGGAAGGTGAGAGGCTTCCTTGCCAGGGAAAAGATCGCCACGCTCTTGCTGGTCTTGAGTGTGGCGCTCACTCTTGCAGCCTACGGGCGTGTGCTATCCTTTCCCTTCATGTTCGATGATCTCATACACCTTCGATGGCTCCAAGGGCGCGGAGTGTTTGAGGGATGGGGCTTCGCCAAGGGATTGCAGCACTACAGGCCCCTGGTAGTCTCTCTTTGGGCGGCTTCCGGCAGGCTTTTTGGTGCCCACAACCCTTGGCCACTCCATCTCCTCAGTCTGCTGCTGCACGTGGGCAACGCCTGTCTGGTGGGCTGGCTGGCCTATCGGGTGGTCCCTGGCCCAAGGGCGGCGATCGCCGCGACCGCGCTCTTTGCGACATTTCCCTTCAGCTATCAGGCCATTCCCTCCCCTGGCTCCCAGTCCAAGCCGGTCAGCACGTTTCTCATACTGCTGGCCTGCTTCCTGTATTGGAAGGGGCGATCTCGGCGCAGGCGTGCCCTGGTCGTTGCGACTGGGGTGCCCGCTCTACTCGCGCCCTTTGCCTACGAGGCGGCCGTGACCGTCGGGGGATACATCCTCCTGATGGAGTATCTCTTGTGGCGCAGAAATCACGTAGACTCGCCATCTCCCTGGTCGTTTCTGTTCATACTGATCGGACCGCTTTTTGCGGGGATACGGGCCCTGGTTCCCTGCTCGGCCGATCCAGTAGTCTTCCCAGGATGGGAGGCGCTCTGGCAGAACAGCGTCTACTTTGCCCAGGCCCTCACCTGGCCGATGTCCCTTTTGGCCAAGCCGTTGATGAGATGGACGGGGCTGCATGACCAGACGGCCACGGCACTGGTGGCCTACCCATCTTTGGCGATCTTGGGTCTCCTGTTTCTGTGGAGACGACGCGCTGACGCGCTTCTGGCGGCCATCTCGGTCTTCTGCCTGGGCCTGGTTGTCCAATGGGTCATCCTGCCCTTCGGGTACGTGATCGACGGCCCGAGGATGCTCTACGCAGCGTCTGTGGGGGTGGCTCTGCTGTGGGCTGGCCTTCTGACCATGCCGCCATCTTCTCAGCACTCGGCGGCAGGCCGAGTAGTAGCAGCATTGGCCCTCGTGGCGATGGTAGCTTGGAGCCTGGGCTTTATCGGGCAGCGAATCCGTCTGTGCGATGTGGGCCTCGCAGTCTTGTCCGAGGCTTCGACAAAGGTGGTCGAGGCCGAGGAGGTGCAGCTCTTCATCAACGTGCCAAGCTGGCTGGCGCCGCGGGAAAGAGGCTTCGCGCTGGGTCACGAGGGTTATCTCCTCTTGCCCATGTACACGGGCACGGGGCTGGACGACTTTGTACGCGGGAACATTGGCGTAAACAGGGACGTATGGGTCGAGTCCCTTCCCGACATCCGACGCGAGTGGAAGGCATTGATAGGCTATCATGCGTCCGCCAGTACAATGGAGGCCCTTGCCGACCGCATACGTCGAGCGGGATGTGTATGGGTGCTGGCCTACGCCGAGGACAGCCTGCATGTCGTTGAGGCGGGGAGTGTGACCACGCAACCCACCCCGGAGGAGAGCCACGAACCATCGGCTCTGGCCATCTACGCAGACGCAGTTGCCCTGGATGAGATCGACTCTCGCGTCGAGGGGTCAGAGCTTACCCTGGATTTGCATTGGAGATCACTCCAGGTTTTGGGCGGACCATACACCATCTTTGTCCACCTGTATGCGAGTGATGGTCGGTTAGTGGCCCAGGCCGACGGCCTGCCCCTTGGTGGCACCTTCCCACTTCGCCTGTGGGAGTGTGGCGACATGGTGCGCGACGTGCGCCACATCGAACTCCCTGAGGGCCTGGATCCGAGCGAATGCTCTATCGGGGTGGGGCTCTATCGCTCCGACACGGGAGAACGCGCGCCCGCGAGCGACTGGCAAGGCGAGGCGCTCTCAGACGGGATGTTCCGCCACAAGGTGAGGCTCAGATAAAGAGCCGCCTCTGGATGCCCCTCCTGCCGCTCGACTTGCATTCGCGGCGCGCTTTGCATATCATTCCCCAGACTGACTCCGCGCGGGCAGCCCGACAGAGATCGTGGGCGATGAACGTCGGCCACTGCCCCGGCAAAGGACGCCTGGCCACAACACATGAGCCGATCCCAAGAGGAGTTCGACCCCACCCACGCCGATCCGCGCCGTCAGCTACACCGGCTTGAACGACGCCTGGCCGAGGCTGAGGCAAGGTATCGGGCTCTGGCAGAGAGCCTGGATGGAGCTATTCTCTATCTTGGCGACAAGGGCCATGTGACTTGCGTCTCTGCGGACCCCACAGGCATCCTGGATTGCACCCTCGAGGAGATCATCGGTTTTGCGGGCAGGCGGCCGAGACAGGTATTCGAGGCCGATGAAGGACCAACGGTGCTGGATTGGCTTCGGCGGGTGGCCAAAGGCACGGCCAGCTCTCGCCTGCGGCTCATCGTGCGGGACAACGCTGGCAACCGTCGTTGGCTCGACGCTGCTCTCGCCCCGGTGCGCGACGCGAACCAGCAGCTCACGGGGACGGAATGCGTCGTCCGCGACGTCAGCGAGCAGGCGCAGTATGAGCGCATAGTCAGCTCGCTGAACTCAGCGGCAGAGGTGGTGCAGCGGCAAGCACTGGGCCCCAAAGGCGTCTTTCAGGTGGTAACTCAGCAACTGGCGGCCCACGGCTTTGTGTCTGCCATCGCCCTGCTGGACGAGTCGGGGCAGTGTCTTTCGTTCGCTCAAGTGAGCGGCCAGGAACGTGCCCTGCGCGCAGTGGAAGAGCTGACCGGTCTCAGAACCGATCAGGCGCGCATCCCTCTGGATAGCATTCCCGCTTATGCTCATGCCATCCGCAAGAGAGAACCCGTGTATTTCTCCGTTGACGAGTCGTTCCTTGCCCGAATGCTCCCCGAGGAGTTGAAGAGAGTCGCCGAGACGGCCTTGGGTCTTCTGCCTCCCCTCAAGATGGTGGTCGCCCCCATGATAGTCGACGACAAGGCGGTGGGCTTGCTGGCAGTCTACGGTGCCACGCTAAGCGAGAGTTGTGCTCCGGCGATGGCAGCTTTTGCCAACCAGACCGCTATTGCGATGCGCAACTCTCAACTGGTGGCCAGGATCCGCGAGAGCGAAGAACAGTATCGGAGCATCTTTGAGGGGGCCACGGATGGGTTCCTGCTGCTTGATGGGCAAGAAACCATCGTTGAGGCCAACGCGGCCGCTTGCGCCATGCACGGGTATCGGCCTGAGGAGATCGTTGGCCTGCCCTTCCGTAGGCTGGTGCATCCGAGTCGTCATCGGCGGGTATCCGACCTGATGAAAGAGGTCGAGTCTCGAGGCGGCCTTGAGACCGAGTCGGTGCACGTTCGCAAGGATGGCACGTCCTTCCCCGTGGGGGCCCGTGGAACCCTCCTCTCCTACCGGGGCCAGTTGCACACTCTGGTCTCGGTGCTCGACATCACCGAGCGCGTGCGTGCCCAACAGGCGCACATGCGTGCCGAAAAGCTTCGCGCTCTGGCCGGGATGGCGGGTGGCATCGCCCACGAGTTCAACAACATCCTGGTGAGTATCCGAGGCTATGCTGACCTGGCTTTGCTTGGCGTGCCCCAAGACCTCACCAAGGTGCGCGAGGACCTTCGATGGATTCAGTCTGGGGTCAAGGACGCCGCACACGCCGTGCGCCGCCTGCAGCACCTCTACCGTCGGGCCGACGATCTGAGTGATCTCGTGCCGGTGCAGATCGACGACCTGGCCTCGGAAGCGCTGGCCATGACCAAACCCCTCTGCGAGGATCGGCTCACAGCCCAGGGGGGGAACCTCGCCGTGAAGACCCGTTTTGCAGCGCCCCCTCTAGTGCTGGGCAATCCCGATGAACTGCGTCGCATATTGGCCCGGGTCATAGCGAACGCCATTGATGCCATGCCGACCGGCGGCACCCTCACCGTGGCCTCGGGCTGCGACGCCGCCTGGAGCTTTGTGGCAGTCAGTGACACGGGCGCAGGCGTTGTGTCTGATCTTCCGGAGAAGGTCTTTGAGCCCTTTTTCACAACTGAAACGGACGCCGACGATGGCTTGGGCATGACTATGTCCATGAACATCCTCGAGCGACACGGCGGCGAACTCTCGGTAGACAGCAAGCCGGGCGAGGGGACCACCTTTACCTTGCGGCTGCCGGCCTTGTCGGGAACTGGCGGCGACCATGTGGCTTGAGCAGTCTCGCCCGTTGGCTAGACTGCCCAGGCGCGGTGATGGAAAGGGCGTAGGGGCGCATCGCGATGCGCCCCTGCCAGAAGCAAGAAACAGAACTAGACAGGCTCCAGCGGATAGCTCCTGTGGCGTATGCGCGGTTGATTCCGGATGCGATCGCGTTCTGGTGTGTTTCTCCAGCCTCGTCCTTCTGGGCATGAGGCTCCGCCCTTCCCTCTTCAGGAGTTGAAGCAGGTATGAAATCGCTCCTTCGTCTTGGCCGTTTTCTGAAACGCTACCGGTTGTCGATGGCTCTCAGCCTGGTGATGCTGGCTGGCACAGTGGCCACCGATCTGGCCATCCCACGCATGACCCAGACGGTCATCGACCGTGGTATCCTACAGCGCGACATGAGCGCCATTCTGCGCACTTCACTGGCCATGGTGGGAGTAACCGCCGTGGGCGCCGGTCTCTTCATCGGCAACTCCCTGTTAGCTGTCCAGGTTTCGCAGAGCGCCACTGCCGACCTGCGCCGCGACCTGTTCACTCACATTCAGTCGCTCTCGTTCGCCAACCTGGACCGATTGCAGACTGGTCAGTTGATGACCCGCATGACCAACGACGTCATGCAGATCCTGCAGTTCACTCTCCTCACCATGCGGATGTTCGTGCGCGCGCCATTGATGATCGTGGGGAGTGTCAGCCTGCTGCTGGCCACCAACTGGCATCTGGCCCTGATCATGTTGGTGCTCATACCGGCGGCGATGGTGGTATTCTGGCTCTTTGCCGCTAAAGCACAACCGATGTTCTTGGAGGTGCAGCGCAGGCTGGGCCAGTTGAACACGGTGCTCCAGGAGAACCTGTCCGGGGTGCATGTGGTCAAGGCCTTTGTGCGCGCTCGCCACGAGAGCGCACGCTATGACCGGAAGAACGTTGCCCTCATGGAGCAGGCCGTTGCTGTGGGCCACCTCCTGGCTGTACTGCTACCGTTCCTCCAACTGGTCACCAACCTGGGCACCGTCGCTGTGGTTGGCCTGGGAGGGCTACAGGCTATTCGCGGCACGCTGAGCGTGGGGCAGATCGTGGCCTTCAACAGTTACATTACGTCTACTATGTTTCCCCTCGCCCACCTGGGCATGATGGTGAGCTTCATCTCTGCCGCGGCTGCCTCGGCCAAGCGGGTGTTCGACCTGCTCGACACCGCTCCTCAGATCTGCGAGCGACCCGATGCGTACGACTTGCCCCTCATCAAGGGGCGGGTGGCGTTGGAGAAGGTCGCATTCAGCTACGATGGACACGATCGCCGGTCGGTCCTCAACGACATCGACCTGACGGCTGAGCCGGGAGAGGCGGTGGCCATTTTGGGAGCCACCGGGGCAGGCAAGACCACCCTCATCAACCTGATCCCCCGCTTCTACGACGCGTCCGCCGGGCGGGTGACCATCGACGGCGTAGACGTACGGGAGGTGACTCTCAACTCTCTCCGCTCGCAATTGGGCCTTGTCCTCCAGGAGTCGATTCTCTTTGGTGGCACCATCCGCGACAACATCCGCTATGGTCGGCCCGAGGCGACTGAGGAGCAAGTTGTCGCCGCTGCCAAAGCAGCTCAGGCCCACGATTTCATCATGCGTCTCCCCGAGGGCTACGATAGCTGGGTGGGGCAACGCGGTGTCAACCTCTCGGGCGGGGAGAAGCAGCGCGTGGCCATCGCCCGAGCGCTGCTCATGGACCCACGCATACTCATCCTGGACGACAGCACCAGCTCCGTTGACGTGCAGACCGAGATCAAGATTCAGCGGGCCCTCGAGCGAGTGATGGCCGGCCGCACCAGTTTCATCGTGGCCCAGCGGGTCAGCACGGTACTCCACGCAGACAAGATCGTCGTTTTGGACCGGGGCGCGATCACTGCCATCGGCACCCACAGCGAGCTGATGGAAGGTAGCTCCATCTACCGTGAGATCTATGCCTCCCAGCTCGGCGACGACCAGAGGGGGCAACAGCATGTCTCAGAATGATGCAAGATCACGTCCCCATAGCACATCGGGCGCGCACCCCGGCACCCCCATGATGCATGGCCCCCGCACGGGCGGAGGTGGCCCCATTGAGAAGGCACGAGACCGTCGCGGAACCTTGAAGAGACTCGCGGCCTACCTGCGACGATACGCTGTGCACCTGGTCGGCGTGGTGGGCCTGGTGACGGTCGCCTCCCTCCTCGACATCCTGTCTCCCTACCTGCTGGGGCTTGCCATCGACCGCTTCATCGCCAGTGGCGACGCGGCCGGCCTGCTGCGCCTCTCTCTGGTCATGTTCGGCACCTATCTGACAGCCCGGGTGGCCCAGTTCGGCCAGCAATACGTCATGGTTGGCATCACCCAGAGGGTCTTGCGGGCCCTGCGGGGTGACCTGTTCGACCATCTGCAGACCCTTTCTCTGAGCTTTTTTGACCAACACACCCCGGGCGAGCTGATGAGCCGCCTGACAAACGACGTCGATGCCATCCAGATTGGGCTCTCCCACACCATCACCGAGACGATCGCTGCTGTCCTCAGCGTGGCGGGCATCGTCATTGCCATGTTCCTACTCAACTTCTGGCTGGCCCTGGGCGGGCTGGTGGTGGTGCCCCTTATGCTTTGGCTGACCACCGCCGTGGCCCGGCGCACCCGCCGGGGGTTCCGAGAGGTCCAGGCCGGTCTGGGACAGATGAACGCCGTCATGGAAGAGAACATCAGCGGGGCACGGGTGGTGGAGGCCTTTGGGCGGCAGGGCCGAGCAGTCGCCGACTTTCAGCGGGCCAATGTCAGGGTGCGCGACGCCAGCATCCGGGCGCAGTCCCTGGCCATGATGCTTCCGCCGCTGCTTATGGTCTTGGGCAATCTGCACATTGCGGTCATCGGGGGACTGGGGGGCTGGCTGGCCCTGCGCGGTCTGGTCAGCGTCGGCATCATCGCCACCTTTATAGTGTACGCGCTCCGTTTCTTCCGGCCCCTCCGCAGCCTAGCAGAGTTGTTCAGCACGGCACAAGCGGGCCTGGCCGGTTCCGAGCGAGTTTTCGACGTGCTGGACCGGGTGGCGGCTGTGGGCGACCGCCCCGATGCGACCGAGCTGGAGGAGATCAAGGGGCAGATCGAGTTTGACGGCGTCAACTTCCAGTACGTCAGGGACGTGCCTGTGCTCACCGACGTGAGCTTCTCCGTCAAGCCCGGTCAGATGACCGCCCTGGTGGGCCCCACGGGGGCGGGAAAGACCACAATAGTGAGCCTGGTGTCTCGGCTCTACGACGTCACCCAGGGAGCCATCCGCATCGACGGCCACGACGTACGAGACCTCAAGCAGGACAGGCTGCGCCGCCAACTGGGGATCGTCCTGCAAGATACCTTTCTCTTCTCCGAGACGGTCATGGAGAACATCCGCTACGGGCGTCTCGACGCGACCGACGAGGAGTGCGTTGCGGCAGCGCATCTGGCCAATGCCGACCAGTTCATCGAGCGACTGCCCCAAGGGTACCAGACGCCTCTCTCCGAACGCGCCAGCAACCTCAGTGAAGGGCAGCGCCAGCTCCTATCGATCGCCCGAGCCGCGCTGGCTGACCCCGCCATCCTCATCCTGGACGAGGCCACCAGCAGCGTAGACACCCGTACCGAGGTGGGCATCCACCAGGCGCTGCTCAAGCTCATGGAGGGCCGCACCACACTGGTCATCGCCCATCGCCTCAGCACGATTCGCAATGCCGATGTGGTGCTGGTGATCGACCAGGGCCGCATCATCGAGAGGGGCACCCACGACGAGCTCCTGGCCCAGCGCGGCTTCTACCACGATCTGTACATGAGCCAGTTCCGGAGGGCGGAGGTGTTGGGGCAGGGGTGAGGGAGTGAAAAAGGACCGGAAGGCAAGTGCTGCTCATGCCAGTCCCCTGTGCACGAGTGCGTGCCGCGCGCCGCAGTTTCCCTACCGCTACTCAGGTCAGTTCGTCTTTCACGTCGTCAATCTGGTCAAACCAATGGACGAAGTACAGCTCAATAAGCTCTCGGTCCTGCTTTCGCAAGGGACTGGTGTGTGCGATGATCCGCCTGGACTGATTCACCTCGTTGATCCGGGTTAGTACCCAGTTAACTGAGGGGAATAGGCCGTGGAAATCCTCCTTCCAGCGCGATCGGACGATGTTGCCAAGGTCACTGAGATATACGTAGTAAATGGGGTGACGGCCCCGGCGCCCATGCCACGCATTTCTCTTCTCGTCCTTCATTAGTTGACTTGCCCTGTCCTGCAGTTTCTTCGAGGCGAACTGGCTCCACCAGTCGGGCCCGTGCCTCTTGGACATTGTCTGTTTGATGACCTCGCGCACGGAGTTCTCGAAAACGTACAGCTTGGCATACACGTAGGCCATTTCTACTGCGTCCTTGAGTACGCGCTTTGGCAGCAAAGGGTCGTGCAGATCGAAGTCTGGCCCGATCTTGATTATGGTGGGCTTTGGTGTCGCTTTCCCCTCTGATCCGCTTCCAGGCGAGTCCGGAGCCGCCTGCCCGTGAACGATCTGTCGGATTACCTGTACGTCCGAATCAGGTAGGTACTTCGTGATGTCCAATCGTTCCTCGTGCGCCACGAGGCCATATGCTTGCGCCTTGGACATGGGTGCCCATTTTCTTTGGCGCCGCAACGCTCGCATTGAGACTGCCTCGGGCGTGAGACCACGTTGCTTGACTAGCGCAGTCTTCAATTCCTCATAGGACATCTAGCCTCCTCACTCTGTTGATCCCGGCGGCTCACTTGACTCTGTCCCATCGTCCACGCGAATGCCAAACAGAGCCAGATCAAAGAGCTTTTGGCGCCGTCCCTTGATCTTAGACGTGTGGCTCTGCCCTACGATCCCGAGCCTCTCCCATTCCTGGCCCCAGCGAGAGATGGTGCGGAAGTCCACCTTCGTGGCAGCTTCGATGTCTCGCACTCCCCGTCGCCCGTCCATCGCCTCATACACAACTCGCTTCTCACGTGAGTCGAGCACGGGTTCAAGGGTCTTCCTGAGAGATGGGTACCCAAGCATTCGTGCCCAGCCAGCCAATTCTCGCAACAGGCCGACAGCTTCCTCCAACAGCACAATTTCAGGTGGGTTCACATCATTCTGTTGCATCTTGGCTCTCCTCCAGCATTTGCGTGAATGGTAACACTTCGTTATAAGTACCTTGGCTCGCTTCGTCTTCCTCGATCCAGTTTCGTTCCATCAGCGCACTCACCGTTTGGCTCACGTATGGCTGACTCGAACCGACTTCGCTCGCGATTTCGGCTTGGGTGAGTCGTCGCGGGCCGACCAGCAATTCGAATATCTGGCGGCGCTTGGGAGTCAGGAAGCTCTTGAACTTCGCGAACTCCGCTTTCGCGCGTGCGATTCGCCTGTATTCCTGCTCGAAACAGGCAGAGATGGGGACAAGAAGATCTCTTATCTCCCTGAGCAGCGCTAGAATATCCTCGTTTGTCGCCTCCATTGAGTCCACTCCTTTTCATTGACACATAACTCATGCTCGAGATTCTCGCGGGAGCATATAACCAAACGTCTCATACGGGGTGCCCTGGTTATCTCCTCTGTCCGGTATCATACTAGATTTCGCCAGCTTGTCAAATCGCCGTTGATAAGTGCGCAATACTGCCATAAGCGATCGCCTTGTCCCATCGTCCACTCAAGCGCATTTCAAAGGAAACAAACGAGGCATAATATATTTGTACCATAAGGCTGCTGTTAGCGAAGTCATCATAGATAAGCGATAAATGGAGGAGTATAAGCAGAACCATCCACTTAGTTGTCGTGCCCCTCACCTCCGTGTGTCGCCTCGCTTGGCAGCGACTCACACAATGGTCGAAGCCAGTCGCGCGAGGGCGGCGTCGAATGGGAGAAGGTTGTAGCCCTCGAAGAAGTCGCAACGGCTACTTGCGCACTATCGGGGTCCGGGGGCGGTG
>DATKWG010000102.1:0-6504 GCA_035529675.1 Anaerolineae bacterium | reverse complement strand
CTATCAAGTCACCAGCGGGTTTGGAGTCCCAGTCATCGGGGACTTGTTCACCTCCATGTTCCTGCACGGTGGTTGGATGCACATCATCAGTAACATGCTCTACCTGTGGATCTTTGGCGACAATGTTGAGGACCGCATGGGCCTGTTGGTCTACGCCGCGTTTTACCTGGTGGCTGGCATAGGCGCTTCATTGGCCCAGGTCGCGGTTAATCCAACCTCAACCATTCCCACCATCGGCGCGAGCGGCGCCATCGCCGGCGTGTTGGGCGCCTACCTGGTGATGTTCCCCAAAACGCGGGTGCGAACCCTGATCCTTGCCTTTCGCTTTATACGTATCGTGGAGTTGCCCGCACTGGTTGTGCTGGGACTCTGGTTCGTGTTGCAGATCTTTAGCGGTCTGGCAAGCGTGACCAGCATGGCCACCGGAGGAGTAGCCTGGTTCGCCCACATCGGGGGCTTTGTGATAGGAATACTTGTGGGCTTGTTCTACAGGACGCAGCGCGACGGCCAGTCTCGCGTCCCATTCGGCTGGTGAATGCAGCGAATGGTGACGCAGTGGCGGCGCGCGCCCTATTCAACGGGCGCCTCGTTCTCTTCGCGAGCTATGGCTTGACGGCCCCTGCGGGATATCCGATTCCAGAGGCCGCTCAGTCCCATGGCCTTCCTCATGAGACGCACGGTCTTCTCGCCTTCTCGGATGGCCCGCTGTGTACCCTCGTATATGACCCGTTCCACCAGGCCTCGCGCACCGTCACCACCGGGGCAGCACTCGAGCCTTCGTGATGAGGCTGCAGCGCGTTCGCAGTGGGAACTATGGCTCGGTCAGAGAAAGGAAGAGCGCTCGTGCAGGCGGTCTGGCTCCGGTCAGAATCCGCTTTTTTCTGGCCGTTTCTATGCTCCCATACGCATCATCCGAGTCCTATTCTCCCTTTCACCATTGCCAGAGTCTTCTCGGCGATGGGTCGAGCTTTGGATGCTCCCTCCGCCAGTAAGGAGTCGATGTGTGTTGGATCGGCTGTCAATTCTCGGTAGCGAGTCTGCAGGGGACGCAGACCTTCAACGACGACCTCTGCCAGTTCTCGCTTGAGATCTGCATAGCCTTTCCCGTCGAATCGCGCCTCTATATCGGGCCTACTGAGCCGGGTGAACAGTTCATAGATGACCAGCAGGTTGTGGATTCCGGGCCGGTCTTCGTCGAAACGAATCTCGCGCAGTGAGTCCGTAGTCGCTTGTCTGATCTTCAAACGAATGGTATCTGGCGAATCAAGCACATTGATGGCGTGACCGCTCGCTGTCTCACTCTTGCTCATTTTCTTCTTGGGATCATCTAGTCCCATAATCCGCGCACCAACTTTCGGAATCATCGGCTCTGGCAACTTGAAAGTCTCGCCGTAGATCTGGTTGAAACGCTGCGCAACGTCCCGGGTCAGCTCTACATGTTGCTTCTGATCCTCACCAACTGGCACAAGATCGGTTTGGTAGAGCAGAATATCGGCAGCCATGAGAGCAGGATAGTCGAAGAGACCAGCGCTAACCCGCTCCTTCATCCTCGTTGACTTTTCCTTGAACTGCGTCATGCGCCTCATCTGACCCATTGGAATGAAACAGCTCAGGATCCAAGCCAATTCGGCGTGAGCACTGATGTGGGACTGCACAAAGATTACAGACTGCTTGGAGTCGATGCCAGCACCAAGGACCAGACCTGTCACCTCGCGGGTCTTTGCCTTCAGAGCTTTGGGATCTTGAGGTAGGGTGATCGCGTGCAGGTCGACGACGCAAAAGACGTTGTCAAACTGTGATTGCGACGCGGCCCAGCGCCTAATGGCACCCAAGTAGTTCCCGATATGAATGTTGCCCGTCGGCTGAATACCAGAGAATACTCGCTTTCTCACTGTTCTTTCCTCCTCGACGGTCGCTTCGTCTGTGCTGATTGGCAAGCTCGCTTTCGCCATACCATGCACGCGCTCACTTGCCGCGCACAGGGCAGTGTTTGCAGGATCGTCGAGCGGTCTCCGGCTAGTTCCAACCCGACGGAAAGACTCCGCTGTCGAGGGCTGCAACGTCGTTGCCCAAGCCCTGGCAGGAACGCATCTCCAAGACAGGAACCTCTCGCCACCAGCCGCCCCGAGAGCCACGGGGACGAGAGGTCCTCCCGTGGGGCCATCCCGGTTAGCCCGACACCCAAAAACGAAACCCCGCCATGATGGCGGGGTGGTTCGTGAGCCAGCCTCACTTTACGGGGTACAAGATCTAACAGCTTGCGATACCCTCTGCCCGGATAACGGCGGCGACTCCGTCACGGTCTACTGGGAACACCGTTCGACCGTGCGACTCCCAGGCCCATTCGCTGCCTGCGCTGGCACCGGGCTCTCACCTTGACCCAGCTCTCTGAGCCTCGCTTCGGCAGCTACTCTTCCTGTTCAACGTCTTTGCAGTATCGACACCAACCAGTGTAGCACAAGGCCGTCCGCCTGTCAATGCATGGCGACGCAAGCCTGTTGAACGACGCTGACGATGAGGGAATGGCCCTCACGCCCGGCCCCTCTCCCAACTCTGGGCGAGGGGAGTGGTTGCGGTTAGATGCGGTACATTCCGCTGGCCTTGACAAATGGGAGCACCGATGGTATATTAACCATGCACACAGCCGAGGTGGCGGAATCGGCAGACGCGCCACGTTCAGGGCGTGGTGGATATTAGATCCGTGAGGGTTCAAATCCCTCCCTCGGCACAAGGAGAGCCCCAGTCGAGATCATCCAACTGGGGTTCTTGTTTGTGCGGCGTCCCGACCCCTGCAACTGGGCCGGGGCGCTGGGGCAGCCCAGAGGCGAATCACGCGACCATAGGGGGGCAGTGAGACCATGCGAATCGAACGGGATTCTCTGGGAGAGGTTCGTGTGCCTGACCATGCTCTTTGGGGGGCACAAACGCAGCGTGCGGTGGAGAACTTTCCGATAAGTGGTCTGCGTGCGCCGAGCGACTACATCTCGGCGAGTGCTCTGGTGAAGCGCGCCGCTGCCGAGGTGAACATGGCTCTTGGGCTGCTGGATGAACGTCGGGGACAAGCCATCGTGGAAGCAGCCAGTCAGATCATGGAGGGACGCTGGCAGGAGCACTTTGTGGTCGATGTCTTTCAGGCTGGAGCTGGGACCTCTCACAACATGAACGTAAACGAGGTCATCGCCAATCTGGCCAACGAGGCTCTGGGTGGCAGCCGGGGCCAGTATTCGCCTGTACATCCCAACGATCACGTGAACATGGCCCAGTCCACCAATGACTGCGTCCCGACGGTCATCCGAGTGGCGGCCTCACAAAGGTCCGTACGCCTGCTCGCTGTCATCGATGCATTGGCCTCGGCTCTGGATAACAAGGCCGCTGAGTTCGACCGCGTGATAAAGTCGGGCCGAACTCACCTGCAGGACGCGGTGCCGATACGCCTGGGGCAGGAGTTTGGGGCCTATGCCCAGGCCGTACGTCTGGACGGGGCCCGCGTCGCTCGGGCTGCCAAAGACCTCAAGCGGCTGGGCATTGGGGGCACAGCGGTCGGCACGGGACTCAATTCCCATCCCGACTATCATCTGGCCATGGTGGCCAGGTTGTCGGAGCTGGTGGGCATCGAGTTTTGCAGCTCTGGCAACCTGTTTGAATCGATGCAGAGCGCGGCAGACTTCTTGGGGGCGTCTTCAGCGCTTCGAACACTGGCAGTCACCCTGACCCGGATCGCCAACGATCTTCGCCTCCTCAGCTCAGGACCCACCACGGGCCTGGGTGAGATCACTCTTCCCCCCGTGCAACCCGGGTCTTCGATCATGCCAGGCAAGGTCAATCCAGCCATAGCCGAGATGCTGAACATGGTCTGCTACCAGGTGATGGGCAACGACCTCACGATCATGGCCTGCTCGCAGGCTGGCCAGTTGGAGCTGAACGTGATGATACCCATCATTGGCTACAACCTGCTTCAGTCCTTCGAGATCCTCACCAATGCCATCCACGTCTTATCCGAGCGGTGCGTCCGAGGCATACGGGCCAACGTGGAGCGCTGCCGACAGCTTGCCGAGGGAAGCATTGGCCTAGCCACAGCTCTCAATCCCTACATCGGCTACTCCGCGGCTGCAGAGGTGGCTAAGGAGGCCTTGTCTCGGGGCGTGTCTCTTCGGCGTGTCGTCCTCGAGCGAGGGCTTTTGACCGAGGAGGAACTGGACGCCATCCTTGATCCCATGGCCATGACCCGGCCTGGCATTCCGGGAATGGACCCGAAGCAGTCCCTCTGACCCTTTCAGCGCCAGCACAGTGTGGCCAGCGCGCGCGAGCCGGGGCGAGCAGATGTCGATCTTTCCCGCTGCTGCCGCGCGGTGGGTATGGCCACTTGTCCAGAGTTTGCTGGCACGGTACAATGGCCGCGGTCAATTCGTGCGGGCCTCAGGCGGTGCAAGTATGTATGTCTCGCTGCTGCGGCTGTTTGTGGAAGTATCCCAGAAGAGCCCGCTCCTCTACGTTGGACTGGTCGTGCTCCTCATGGCTTCGTGGGGCCTCATCGTGAGTGCCATCCTAGAGATCGTTGTCAGGGTCTTTGACATCAAGTCCTGATCCAGCGTCACGGCGAGCTTCCTGGCGGTCTCTCGTCTCCAGACTCCCTTTGCCCAGGCAGCCAGCACGCCGGTGAGCTCGTGAACCCCAGTTGCTACCCTCTGTACACATTGATCATGTCTCTGAGCACGGCTGCTGACGTGGGAACCGGCCCCCTCGCCTCGATGACCGCGCTGATCACCCCCATGTAGTCGGTATGGTAAACCACGCCCATGTCCCACTTTCCCGTTAGGGCCATGGGGTGGTCTCCGGGAAGGGCAGTGGGCCTCACGCTCAGGACGTAGTCATTCGCTCTCCTCTCGGCCACGGCCAGCAGCTTTATCACCTTACCCGCCTGCCGTGCCTGGGCCAGGTCCGGCTGGGTGATCGCCCGGATTCCCTCAACGGTGACGTCGCCGAGAGTCGTGGGTCGTCGCAAGACGCTGTTGGCCATGATGACCAGCTTGTTGGCCGCATCCCAGCCGTCCACATCCAGGGAAGGGTCTGCCTCGGCAATGCC
Source organism: Anaerolineae bacterium (assembly GCA_035529675.1). GTDB lineage: Bacteria > Chloroflexota > Anaerolineae > UBA1429 > UBA1429 > DATKWG01. The sequence goes on along the minus strand of DATKWG010000102.1, from coordinate 1,421 downwards.
CGCCTCCTGTGCGCCAGCCAGCGCCACCTCATAGGACACTTGCTCTTGGGCCATTCGAGTCAGGATATAGTTGGTCGTTCCGTTGAGGATCCCCTCGACCCGCACGATACCGCTGCCGGCCAGGTCTCTCAACCCTATGTTGACGGTGGGCAATCCGCCTGCTACAGTGGCGCTGTAGAGCAACCTGCGCCCCGCGTCTTTGGCAAGGGCGGTAAGCTCACCGAAGGCCAGCACCAGCGGGCCCTTGTTGGCAGTCACGACATGTCTTCTGAGCGTTAGAGCGGACCTGACACAACTCAGGCCCGGCTCGCCATCTTCCAGGTTGGTCGGGGAGGCATCCACCAAGATGTCTGCAGGAACAGTCTCGACCATTTCCAATGCTGTCATTCCCGGGCGTCCCAACCTCGGGTAGAGGCCCATGCCCTGGTGGGCGAGCTTCAGGTCGCGCACGCGCACGAGATCGAGGCCGGCCGGATCAACCACCACCCCGGACGAATCGGCCGCGGCGACCAACACGAATCTCAACCCATAGCTCTCTTCGACCTGGGCCTGGCGCTGAATGAGAACGTGAAGCAGATTGCGTCCGATGTTGCCCACGCCCAGTAGCATGAATCGGACTTCTTTGGTCATTCCCTCCATGCCTTTCACCTCTCGTGACTTCAAGCTATCTCAAGGCATCATGACGGGGTTGCAGTAGCCTTGTCAAGCGTTCGTCGGCGACGCAGATTGGGCACACGAGTGAAGATCACCGGGAGAAGCGACCGATGCCCTTTGCCAGTCTACCATAGAAGGGGAAACGGGCCAATCGACGCGTAGCCAAAGGAGCGACTACGTGCTAGAACGGGCCGGAGAAGGGCCGAGGGAGAGTCAATATGGACCCTATACATTGCTGGTTACCATAGGGATCATCTTTCTGGCGACTCTGGTTGGTTAAGTGCTGCGTAGTCTGCGCAAGGACCGGTGTCTGCGAGACTTTGATGGTTTCCATATCACCGTCGAGCGCAAGGATAAGCGTCGCATCTGGGGTTGGTGCTCCTGAGGCGCAACGAGATGCAAGAGGCAGCCCACTGGCTTGGCCATGCTCTGGAGATGCGTGACCAGCTCCCTGACGGGGGCTTGCTGGCCTCCCATCAGTTGCAGCGCCTCCTCTGCAGGCAACAGCAGTTCTCGGAGGACTAGCGGCTGCGCCGCATCTTCGAGGCTGCGGGGGGCAAAGGAGTGGGCTACGTCGCATAGCCGCGACGTAGCCCACCATCATCGAACGCCTGTCGGATTACGACCTAGAGCTTTTGGCCGAGTTCCTTGATCAGCGAGCTCTCATTGGGGAAGTGGCCAGTCTCCAGTTTGGAGTAAACCTTCTCGTCACCCAGGCTGACTTCAAAGGCCCCGCCTCCTGAGGGGATTATCGCAACCTCGCCGAT
>DATKWG010000101.1:0-11623 GCA_035529675.1 Anaerolineae bacterium | reverse complement strand
GCCGCGCTTGACCTTGCACCCAGCAACCTGTAAGATCGCGTAGAAGGGAGGAAGATCATGCGATGGGAGGACCTGACGGCGACGGATTTCGCAGCGGCAGTACGTGAGACGGGCGTCTGTGTGATCGCCATGGGGGTGATCGAGAAGCACGGCGAGCACCTGCCTCTTGGCACTGACTACCTGAATGGCCACCAGATCGCTTGCCTGGCGGCAGAGATAGAGCCCGCGGTGGTGTTTCCGCCGTTCTACTTTGGGCAGATCTATGAGGCGCGATGTTTCCCTGGCACCGTGACCATCAAGCCGAGGCTTCTCGTGGAACTCATTGAGGGGGTGCTTGATGAGATCGGGCGGAACGGTCTCAAGAAGATCGTCATCTACAATGCGCACGGCGGGAACAGGCACCTCCTGCCTTTCCTGGCTCAGTGCACTCTGTGGGAGCAAAAATCCTACTCTCTCTACCTCCCGGCGACCAGGCTCACGCCCGAGAGGGCCGAGCAATGGCGCGCGCTGTGCGAGACGTCAATCCACGGCCACGCCTGTGAGTGCGAGACGAGCGTGTCGCTTGCCAATCACCCCCACCTGGTGCGGATGGATCGCATCCCCGATGCCCCTGCCAACCCCTTGAACCGAATGAAGAGCATGCCCCCCACCTGTGCCGGCATCGCCTGGTACAGCAACTACCCCAACCACTATGCCGGCGACGCACGACCCGCTTCCAGGGAGAAGGGACTCGCCCTGCGTCAACTGCTGGTTGAGAATCTGGCAGAGTACATTGCTGCGGTCAAGGCGGACACGGTGGTTCCGGCTCTGGAGGCCGAGTTCTTTCGCCGCGCGAAGGGGGTGGGTGGGCACCGGTGAGCGTGCTCGCCCCTCGCCTCCGAACAGCGACGTGGCGGCAGTCGGTTGGCTGGCTCCACAAGGGGCAACTGGGGATGGAGTTCCCGTGTGCCTGGGGGCACAGCTAATCTCCTGCGCATATTGGGGATGATGGCAACGCCAGGGCTCACGGTCGAACCGCTCATCACCCAGCGTTTGCCCTACACCGTTGTGGAGGAGGCCGAGCGGCCCAAGCTGGCAGGGGATTCAGGCATGTTGGGCGTCGTGTTTGACTGGAGCCAGCAGGCGAGATCAGGCAAGGAGGAGAGGAAGACAGGATGATACGTGCACTGGTTGTGGCAGCCGCCTATATCGCCGCTCAGATGCTGGCCGACATCACCAGCCTCAAGATCGTGCTCTTTATGGGGCTATCGATGGACGCAGGGACGTTCGTGTACCCCATAACCTTTACCCTGCGCGACCTGGTGCACAAGACCGCCGGCGTCAAGGCCGCGAGAGCGCTCATCGTCGCTGCAGCGGTGATCAACCTGGTCATGGCAGCCCTCTTCTGGGGGGTCGCGAGGCTGCCTGGGGACCCCGCCATTGGGGCCCAGGCCGAGTTCGCCACCGTCCTCGCTCCCGTATGGCGCATCGTGATGGCCAGCATCGTGGCCGAAGTGATGGCCGAGCTGATCGATACCGAGATCTACCGCCTCTGGGTGCAACGGGTGACGCGACGCCACCAATGGGCGCGCGTGCTGACCAGCAACGCGGTGAGCGTCCCTCTGGATAGCCTGGTCTTTGCCTGGGGAGCATTCGGCGGGAGGATGCCCCATTCGGTAGTGTGGAGCATTGTACTGACCAACGTTCTGCTCAAAGGCGCTACAACCCTGGTGAGCCTGCCGCTGATCTACGCCGTTCCCGAGAGAGAGATGGTTGGTGACTGATCGGCGCGGGACCCGACCTGGCTTGACGGCCGAAGGACACGAATCTGGAGCAGAGGAGATGGACATCCCATGAGTTCACGCGAGCTGAGTCTACGCTACGGCATGAACCCTCACCAGAAGCCAGCCCGCGTCTATGTGAGCCAGGGCAAGTTGCCATTCGAGGTGCTCAATGGAAGCCCCGGATACATCAACCTGTTGGACGCGTTGAACTCCTGGCAGTTGGTGCGGGAACTGCGGCACTGGCTGGGCCAGCCGGCTGCCGCCTCGTTCAAGCACGTCAGCCCCGCTGGTGCAGCGGTGGCTGTCCCCATGAGCGATGTCGAGAAGGCGGCGTGCTTCGTCGAGGACCTGGAGCTCTCGCCCATGGCGACCGCCTATGCCCGCGCACGCGGCGCAGATCGCATGTCCTCCTTTGGCGATTGGGTCGCCCTGAGCGACCCCTGCGACCTTTCGGCGGCGCGGCTCATCAGACGGGAGGTCTCGGACGGCATCATTGCGCCCGAATATGAACCGGAGGCGCTGGAGATACTATGCAGGAAGCGCGGGGGAAGTTACCGGGTGTTGCGCATGGACGCCAGCTACATGCCCCCCGAGGTGGAAGAGCGACAGGTGTTCGGACTGACTTTGGAGCAGCGGCGCAACGACGCTACCGTGTCGCCCGATCTCTTCAGCCACGTTGTCACCAATGAGAGGGATCTCTCCCAGGAGGCGCTGCGGGACCTGACCGTCGCCACGATCGCTCTCAAGTACACCCAGTCCAACTCGGTTTGCCTAGCCTATCGCGGCCAGGTCACCGGCGTGGGTGCGGGCCAGCAATCGCGCATCCATTGCACGCGCCTTGCGGCGGGCAAGTCGGATCTCTGGTTCCTGCGCCAGCATCCGGCAGTGCTTGGCTTCAGGTTCGCTCGGTCCGCGAGCCGCCCTGAACGCAACAACGCCATCGATCTCTACTTCGTCGACCAGCTTTCGGCCGCCGAGCAGGCGGAATGGGAGAGGGCCTTTGAGGTGGTGCCCAGACGTCTCTCTGCGGCCGAGAAGCGGGCCTGGTTGGACCAGGTGGAGGGCGTGGCCCTCAGTTCCGACGGCTACTTCCCCTTCCGGGATTGCATCGATCGCGCCCGGCGTAGCGGGGTCAGATATGTCGCTCAACCTGGCGGCTCAGTCAACGATCAGAGTGTGATCGAGGCCTGTGACCAGTATGGGATGGCCATGTGCTTCACCGGGGTGCGGCTGTTCCATCACTAGCACATCGGTGCAACAGGGGATTGCTCCTTGGCCGTTTGGGAATCCTGCAAAACCCAGTCGGGACTCTTGGGCATGACTGTGAGGGAGGCAATTGCAGCGGGATTCACGCCAGTTCGGTGACTTTGAGTTCAATCTACGCGAGCTTGCTGGCTCGATGGGGGACTTTGGCACGCTTTTTCCTCTAGCCATGGGCCTCATCGCCGTGTGTGGGATGGATCCAGCCGCGTTGTTCCTGATGATCGGCCTGACCAACATCGCCACCGGCATCATCTATCGGTTGCCCATGCCAGTCGAGCCCAAGAAAGCCGTTTCTGTGACCGCCATTGCCCAAGCCTGGCCGGCTTCCCTGGTTGTCGCCTCGGGGCTGGGGCTTGGCCTAGTCTGGTTCGTCGTCGTGGTCACCGGAGCTCTTCGGAAGCTCATTCAGGTGACGCCCGTATACCTGATTCGTGGCATCCAGTTGGCGCTGGGGATCATGCTGGGCTGGCGCGCGCTCAAGATGATGGCCCCGGAGCCCTGGCTGGGCGCGCTTGCAGTGGCCATCGTCCTGCTATTGCGCAAGAATCGCTACGCGCCGGCAGCGCTGGTGGTCATGGCCGTCGGCGTTGCTATCGCGGCCTTCAGGGGCGATTTGGGCGGCCATCTCTCCTTCGGCATCACCCTCCCTCGGTTCGCTCTGCCGGTCTGGTCAGAGGTCTGGCGGGCGATGGTGTTGGCGGGCTTTGCCCAGATTCCCTTGACCATCACCAACGCAGTTCTGGCCACCGCAACCATGATCCGCGATCTCTTTCCCGAAAAGCCGGTGAGCGAGAACAAGCTGATGTTGAACATGAGCGTGATGAACATAGCCTCGTCCTTCTTCGGGGGCATGCCCATGTGTCACGGGGCGGGCGGCCTGGCAGGGCAATACTACTTTGGTGCGCGCACGGGCGGGGCCAACATCCTGGAGGGTCTCATCGAAATCAGTCTCGGGGTCTTTCTGGGGCAGTCGTTGCTGCAGACCCTGGCAGCGTTTCCTATGCCCCTTATCGGCGGCATGATGCTCATGGTTGGCGTGCAGTTCGTGCGCCCTGTGCTCGCTCTGCGCCGGTGGCCCCTGTTCCTTGCCTTACTGACCACGGCGATTTCCGTCGCGTCCAACATGGCCATAGGCTTTGCAGTGGGTCTGGCGGGAACCTATATCGCGCGCTGGTTGATGCGGCGGGGAGTGCTGAAAGGGGATTTGCAGGAGGCACACCAGGCACCCCTTCGCCAGAAGTGAGCCTGGCCCGACAGGCTTCTAGCCCGCTGGGTGCTCCCTTGCGTTGTGGTCATTGCCCTGCGGTTTCAGCACGTGCTTGGGCGGACCTTCTTGCTTGCCTCAGCCAGGCTTCTTGATCGATTCTAGCGTGTCGGCGACCTCTGCAAGCCCCAATTCCTCCAGCTTGGCGCGGGTCGGCCACCCAGTGGCCGGGTCCCAGCCACGAAGCTCGTAGTAGGTGTCCAGAACGCCGGCGAACCTATCCAGGTCGAGGATCACGCCGTCGGTGAAGGCGGGATGGGTCAGGCTTTCGGCGACGAGTTCGTCGATGCGGCGATGACGCCCGTGGTTCCTGATGTCGATGGCCCGCAGCAGATTGAAGATGCGCGCTCCAGCGCGATCGAGTTCCTTCTCGCTGGTCTCATGCCCCGTGCAGGCAGAGAACAGTTTGGACGTGAGCGCTGTGTCGGCGGCGTGATCCGGGGTGTCCATGCTGAACACCCGGGCGTGCTCATAGTCGCACACCACCAACGACTCGATGAGCATTCCCCGATCGTGATGGAATATGGCTGGGATGGCCTTTGCCTCTGGCTCATCATATTCAAGGCTGGGGTTGCACACGTCGGGATTGCCGTAAACCTTCTCACAGACCGCGCGGGCCGTTTCGAAGGGAATGGGGCCGCGATTCGGGCCGTGGACGGGAAGATACTCGAGGACATGCTCGGTGAATTGGTGGGTCGAGTCGCTCGCTGGATCCCTGGTATCCACGCACCACTGCAAGACGGGCACCAGCCAGAACGGGAAGTAGACGTTCCCTCCTGTGCCCCAGTGTCCGGTCCAGTGAGATGTCTGCCCGGCGTGCCGGGGATAGATGTGATCTAGCAGAGACCTGCCTCGGCCACCGAACAGCCTGTCCGCCGCATAGCATGCACCGTCAGCCAGAGCATCACCAAGGTCGCCCTCGCGGTGGGCTATCTTGTGCAACAGCATGGCTAGGAATCGGCCAGAAACGGGAGCCACGTCTCGGTTGTATGCAATCATCTTCTCCGGTGCCGGGATCTCGACCCCGTCGATCTCATCGATCAGGCCGTGCTGCTTGCACATCTGCAGCCAGGGGATGATTCCGTAGGCGACCTCCCACCCGTTGAGGCCATAGTCGCCGGTGATCGCCCGGGCCTCGATCTGCGCCCTGAGCGGGGTAAGATAAGCCCAGCATTGCCAGGCGGCAGTGTAGGTTCCGGGGGTAGCCTCCCCTGGGACGTTCATGAACAGCCTGTAGCCGCAGGGGGTGATGCAGAAGCCGCACTTGCTCAGGCGATGGCTGCCGGCCGGCGGCGCGACATCTCCAAGCCACGGGCGCCTCGCGGACGAGTGCGGGCGCTGCCCCTCACGGCTGGCCTTCAGGCAGATGTCCAGTAGCCGCTTCGGCTGGGCTACGCGCACGCCCAGCGTTCCCCGCACCGCGATAGCTTTCAGGTTCTTGGAGCCCATGACGCCGCCAAAGCCCCCCTGCCCGGCAGCGTTGCCCGTCTCGGTCAGGATGCAGGCAATCCGCGAGAGATTCTCGCCCGCTTGCCCGCAGGAGAGAACCCTGGTCTTGGGACCGTGAGCCGCCCTGAGGACTCTGGTCGTGGCGTACGTGCCCATGCCCCACAGGTCCCGCGCGTCCCGCAGCTCTGCCTCGCCGTCGTGGACCCACAGGTAGACTGGCTTTTCGGCCCTTCCCTGCACCACTATGCCGTCAAACCCGGCGAACTTTAGCTCGGCGCCCCAGTGACCTCCCATGCCCGAGCGAGAGAACACCGACGGGCGCTGCTGGGGCGCGATTCCGGCGACGACCACTCTGCCGGCACCCGAGGCGAGGGTGCCGGTGAGGGGGCCAGCCATGATGAATAGCATGTTCTCGGGGGCAAAGGCGTCCACACCTGGCCCGAGTTCGTCCCATGCGATCTTGGCAGCGATGCCCAGTCCGCCCACGAACTGGGGGACGTAGGGCGCCGTTGACATCGTTGAGACCTTGCCCAGAGACAGATCGACTCTGAGTATCTTGCCTGTCCAACCACGCAGCTCGGTCATACTAGTCGCCCCTCTCCTGGGCAGCGACAAAGGTGAGAGCACCCCCTGGGCATATCTCGACACAGAGAGGTCCCTCGGGTCGGTCTTTGCACAGGTCGCACTTGAAGTAGATGCGCTGGCGCGCATCCACTCTGAAGGAGATCACCGATCTCTCAGGCGTGAGAGGGCAGGCACGAGCGCACGCGCCACAGCCACGGCACTTGTCCGGGTCGATGTAGCGAGCGCCGGTGCGCTCGTCGATCCCCAAGGCTGGCTCATCCCAACGGGCGGCACAGGCGTAGTAGCAGGCCGGCCAGTCGCACTGTTTGCACACCCGGAGATCGGGGAACCCCGGTTCAAAGTGGTCAAAGTCCACCTGAATGCGCGAAAGCTCTGGATTGCATTGGTGCTCGTGGAACAGCGAGCAGGCCACCTCGCACTCCCGGCAGGTGAGACAGAGCTTCTCATTGACCTGGATGACGCCGGAGCGGCGTGCCTGCAGTAGAGTTGACCGAGATACGCTCAAGACACGTCCTCCTCAGCCGTGGGTTGAGCGACACGAGTCCCGTCTGGCTCGTACCCGATGAACGGCGTCACGCGTTGCACGCTTCCTGGCAGGCAAGCCTCTCCAGAAGCTTGCAGTAAGCCCTCTGGCCCAGCTCAAAGCTGCTCAGCCGAAAGAACTCGTTGGGCGCATGGACTCTTTCGTCGTCCAGGCCGAAGGCAAAGACGACGGTGTGCGCGCCCAGGCTCCTCAAGAAGAGGGCGCACACCGGAATCGTGCCTCCCATCCTTACCTCGTGGGGCGCTTGGCCATATATCTCGGTCAGGACATCGCGGGCGGCCAGGTTGCCCGGGTGGTCGGCACGAATGAGATAAGGAAGGGCCGTGGCAGGAGATGGCTTGACCACGACGCGCACGCCCGGAGGAGTGTGCTTGGCTATGTGGTCTGCGACCAGATTCAAGATCGTGTCTGGGTCCTGGTCGGGCACGAGACGGCAGGTGATCTTGGCGTGAGCCTCGGCCGGGAGGACGGTCTTGCTGCCCTCTCCCTGGAAGCCACCCCAGATGCCGTTCAACTCCAGGGTGGGTCGGACCCAGGTTCGTTCTTGAGGCGTCCAGCCCGGCTCGCCGAACAACGCGTCAACGCCGAGCTTCTCCTTGTATGTCGTCTCGTCAAAGGGAACGGCAGCCATGCTCGCCCGATCTGCCTCCGAGGGGGGCACGACCCCGTCGTAGAAGCCCTCCACCAGTATTCTTCCCTCGGGACTGCGCATCGAGTCGAGGAGTCGCACCAGGGCGTGGATGGGATTCTGCACCGCTCCCCCGTACCTGCCCGAGTGTAGGTCGCTGTTCGGGCCCCGCACGTCGATCTGCAGACCGCAGATACCCCTCAGGCCGACGAGCAGGGCGGGTTCGCTCTCGCTGAACTGACCGCCGTCGGCGCTCAGCACCAGATCGCAGGCCAGCAGATCCCGATGTGAGGCCACAAAGCCGGGGAGCTGGGGACTGCCGATCTCTTCCTGTCCCTCAAAGAAGAACTTGCAGTTGACTGGCAGAGAGCCCTCGCTCTCGAGCATGGCCTGAGCGGCCAGGATGGGGATGAGCATGTTCCCCTTGTCATCCGAGGCCCCGCGTGCGCGGACTCGACCCTCCTGGATCACCGGTTTGAAGGGAGGGTGGCCCCAGAGCTCCAGCGGGTCCACCGGCTGGATGTCAAAGTGCCCGTAGATGAGGATTGTCGGCCGTCCAGAGGCGTGCAACCACTCACCATAGACCACGGGGTGTCCACCCGTGGGCAGGATGCGCACGCCCTCGATACCGGCGGCTTTCAACCGGTTCGCCACCCACTCGGCAGCGCGCTGCACATCGCAGGCGTGCTCGGGCAAGGCGGAAATGCTGGGGATGCGTAGGAAATCGAGCAACTCGTCGATGAAACGGGATCGATTCGCTTCCAGATAGGTCTCCCACCTGGCCATGGGGGTTATCTCCTTTCTCCGGCGGAATCACAGATGAAAGCCGATCGCCTTCACCTCTCGCGCTAACGGCAGTCTGCTCCATGCCTGTCTTGCTGTCAAGTGACAAGACGGCGCGTCGAGACGGACTGGACAAGGTGGAGGCAAGATTCGGCTCGCCCTTGACACCTCTGTCCCTGCCGCTATACTGCCGCCTGTGGCAATACCCTCGTGGGCCGAGCTGGACAAGCAAGGTGGAGGACTGATGCGGCTTCGTGAGCGGCTGTGGAATCCCTGTGCGACGGTCTTTTTCAGCAGCGCCTGCATCATGGTCATCGAGCTGGTGGCCAGTCGGATGATAGCGCCCCGGCTGGGCGTCTCCTTGTACACCTGGACATCGGTCATCGGGGTCATCTTGGCCGGGATATCTGTGGGCAACTACCTGGGTGGGCGTCTGTCAGATCGACGCGGCTCATTCCCCTTGCTGGGTCTGGTGCTGGCCCTGGCTTCCATCGCCAGCCTGGGCATCCTGTGGCTGAGCAACGATCTGAGCGAGGCCAACCTGCCCAAGTCGTTCCCTTTCATGGCTCGGGTCGTGGGCTATATCGCTGGCGTTTTCTTTGTGCCCAGCGCCCTCCTCGGTTGCGTGTCGCCCATCGTGGTCAAGCTTGGCTTGACCAGCCTGGACAACTCGGGAGCCACGGTGGGCAAGATCTACGCCTGGTCATCCGTGGGCAGCATCGTGGGCACCTTTGCCACCGGCTTCTACCTCATCTCCTGGTTCGGCACCAAGATCATAGTTTTGATCGTGTCGGGCCTGCTGATGTTGATGGCCCTGTGGTTTCTAACCTGCACCCGTCTGAAGAAGGCTCTCTTGTGGGCGGCGCTGGCCCTTTGTGCGTTCGGGTTGTCGGTCTGGCTGCTCAATCGCGGGGGCTTTTTGGGGCGGGAATGCCTGCTCGAAACCAACTACTACTGCATCAAGGTGAGCGAGGAGGACATCGGAGGAAGGACCGTTCGTAGCCTGGTACTGGATCGGCTTGTGCACAGCTACTCCGATCCTGACGATCCGACGTACCTGGTATATGGCTACGAACGAGCGTATGCTCAGGTCATCCAGCCGCTGATGGAGAGCAAGCCGGACCTCGAGGCGCTGTTCATCGGCGGTGGTGGTTACACGTTTCCGCGCTACCTGGAAGCCACTCTGCCCCAAAGCCGTCTCGTGGTCTCAGAGATCGACCCGCGAGTGACCGAGGTGGCTCAGGCCAGGCTTGGTCTGGACCCAGCCACACGCATTCAGACTCACAACCTCGATGCAAGGGTCTTTGTGGCCCTGCACTGTGAGCCTGACTCGTACGACGTCGTGTTTGGCGACGCTTTCAACGACTTTTCCGTGCCTTTTCACCTGACCACGCTCGAGTTCGACCGGCTGGTGGACCGTTTGCTCCGCGACGACGGCCTCTATGTAGTCAACATCGTCGATGGGGGCCGGCGGGGACACTTTATGCGGGCCTATGTGCACACCCTTCGCCAGGTGTTCGGTCACCTTGCCGTGATCCCCTCTGGCGACGACTGGCGCGAATCCGCTCGCACAACCTTTGTGGTCGTGGCCGGCCACCAGCCCCTTGACCTTTCCCATCTGCCGGCCGGTTCCCAGCCCCTGGGTGAGGAAGAGCTCGAGGCCTATCTGAGTCTCGACCCGCCTCTCATCCTCACCGACGAGTACGTTCCGGTGGATAACCTGCTGGCCCCGGTCTTTGAGGATTCCTACCGAGGCTGATTCCCACCCACAGCGGGGGATCGCCGGACTGGTGTTTGGAGAAACGCTGCACGAAAGAAAGAGAGGGTACGGTCCGCCATGAATAGCAAGCTAGTCCGAAAGCTGTATGAACGCATTGACGCTTTGCCCATCGTGGATGTGCACACTCATGTGGACTGGAAGACGGGCGCTGCGGCCAACATCGGCGACATCCTCAGCTATCACTACTACACCGAACTGACCAACTCGGCCGAGTTCCAGCACGGCGAGTTTCCCTTTGGTGATCCTCAAGAGCTCACCCGGGTGATACTGCCCAAGCTGGCCCTCGTTCGCAATACGGTGCAGCACGACTGGCTCATGACAATTTCGCGCGAGTACCTTGGGTTGGCTCCCGACCAGTGGCGCCCCGAGAACTGGCGGTCCATCTTTGACCGTTCGGTCGAGGTCATGCATAGGCCAGAGTGGCGCGAGGAACTCATTGCCCGGTGCAACATAAAGCGGGTCTTCTTGACCAACCAATACGACGAGGATCTGGAGGGCCTGGACACTTCATTCTACAGCCCTTGCCTTCGGACCGAGCCCTTTACCCTCTGGTTCGAGCGCGCTGGCCAGCGAGAGGGGGTCGGCGCATTCCTTGGGCGACCCATCCGCCTGACCACGGACTTTGCTGCTGGCATCGACAAGGTCTTTGCCAAGTTCATGGCTCACGGCATGGGCTACGCGGCCATGTCGATTCCGGCCAACTTCCAGACGTTTGAGGTCTCCGACGAGGACGCTCAACGACTCCTGGACAAGATGGTGGGGGGCACCGCGCTGGACGACGATGAGCGGCGTGCGTGGGGCGCGTTCGCCATGAACCGCATCTGCGATGCCTGCCGCAAGTACGGCAAACCCTTCCACCTGATGGTAGGCGTCAACCGGGGCGTGTACTCCCACGGCGTGCCCTCGGGCATGGACCTCTTTGACTCGGTCAATTCGATGCGCGGATATGACTACTTGTTCAACACCTACTGGGATGTGCGCTTCCCCACGGCAGTGCTATCCGATACGACCGGCCTGGAGCTGACCGCCGCCGCCTGGATTCGCCACAACGTGTATCCTTCGGGGCACTGGTGGTACTCGAACCAGCCCACCGACATCGCGCGGGAGATCAGACGGCGCATCGACACCGTGCCGGGCAAGAAGTCGATCGGCTACTTCTCCGACGCCTACTACCTGGAGTTCATCCTGCCCAAGTTCCGGATGTACAAGTTCGAGCTGGCTCTGGCCCTGGCCGAGCGCATGGAGCGCAGTACGATCCACCCCAACATGGAGCCCTTCACCGTGGACGATGCCCTGGAGCTTGCCGAGAGCCTCTTGATGGGGAACCCAGCGCGCATCCTGGACATACCGGGGCTCTAACCGAGGGGGAGTGACAGAGCGATGACCAAGAGACAGTTGGGACCGACTACGAATCTCTACCCCATGCCGGCCATGTTGGTGGCGGTCAGGACGGGGGAGGGGAGCGCTAACGTGCTCACCGTCGCCTGGGGTGGCATCGTGGGTGGCAATCCTCCCATGATGGCCCTGGAGATCGGCGCGAACCACTATTCGACCCCCTTCATCG
>DATKWG010000100.1:0-27365 GCA_035529675.1 Anaerolineae bacterium | reverse complement strand
CAGAGATCGCGGTTTGTTTCGAGGTACCTGTTCATTGGGTCCTTTCCACTCGACCTACAGATGAACTGGGACTGCGTTCCGGTCTTGGGGGAGCTGGCCGAGCTCGCTTCCGCTTCGCCACACTCGGCTCCTGCCGCTACCAGATCGCGCGCCGCACGGGGGGCAGAAGTGCCCGCCTTCACCGGTCACCAAGACCCTTGTGCGCCCTTTCTCCAGGCCCGCGCCACCCTTAGCTCACAGCGATGTGGCCCCCAGACAGCATACTCAAAGCCAGACCGCGTACACGCAGCGCCAAACTCCCCGCGTCTGTTCAGGGCGACCAACCCTATGGTGACCTCTCTGGCCTGCGGCTTCTTCAGCAGGATGCGGTCGATCGTCCTTTGGCAAGCGTCCATGGGAGAATGGCCGTTTCGCATCTGTTCGACCACCAAGAAACTCGCACAGAACTTTAGTATCTCTTCGCCAAGACCAGTCGCAGCCGCGCCACCCACGTCGTTGTCCACATAGAGACCGGAGCCAATCAGCGGCGAGTCTCCCACACGCCCCGGCGATTTGTAGGGCCACCCGCTCGTCGAGCAGCCGCACGCGATGTCGCCGTCCCCGTCCAGGGCGACCAATCCGATTGTGTCGTGAGGGGTGGGACCTGCTCCCTGCTCCCCTTCGCGCCACTCCCGCCACTTGGCCACGCTTTCCTGGGTAAGGAGGTCCTCTGCTGGGAACCCGTGCGAGAGCGCAAAGGCCAGCGCGCCGTCACCGACTAGCATCGCGTGTGGGCTGGCCTCCATGACGCAGCGGGCCACGGAGATCGGACGCCTGATCCTCCGCAATGCCGCGACGCTGCCCGCGTCGTGCGTTCTGCCTCCCATGATCGCCGCATCGAGTTCGACGATGCCTTCGGCGTTCGGACGCCCGCCATAGCCAACACTGTGCTCGTCAGGGTCCAATTCGACGACGTTGATCCCTTTCTCGACGGCGTCCAGCGCAGAGCCGCCAGCGATCAACACCTGGCCCGCAACCTCGACTGCGGAAAGACCTGTTCTCCACGTGGCGATCGCCGCGGGCAGAGCCGGTGGTTCTGCCATCGCCTCGCCTCGTCACTTGACATAGCCTACTGCGCAAACGCCTCTTGCCCGCTACGGGGGAGAAAGGAACGCGTTTGGCCAAGCCATCCCCAATATGCACTCTACCACCCTATCACGCCCGCATGATACCCCCGTTCGATAGGCGTTTTCCAGACCGGCAGCTTGGATCCATACTCGCGCGAGTGTGGAGATGCGTAGGGGATAGGGCGCTGAAACAGTCGCCAACGCCGCCGCCTCTCGACACGACAGACGCAGGGGCAGATCCTGTTGAGTCGTCCGGGGCAAGCGAGACGACCGCTTGCCGGAAGGCAGCCTTCGGGGGAGGCACGACCCGCGCTCCCTCCCCTACTGATCCACCACCGAGCCATCCAGGTGGAGGCGGGTGCGCACCTCTCGGGGTTTGTATGGGTGGCGCTCCTGAGCGTCTTCGGCCAGCTCCACTCCCAGGCCAGGTGTGTCGGGCACGATGAGAAAGCCCTCCTCGACCACCAGCGGGCTCACCACTATGTCGCTCTTGGGGGGCTCCCCCTCGCCTCGGGGATACTCCTGCAGGGCAAAGTTGGGGATGCAGGCGGCCAACTGAACACAAGCCGCCGTGCTCACCGGGCTCAAGGGGTTATGGGGGACCACGCCCACATGATGGGCCTCCGCAAGAGCGGCGATCTTTTTGCAGTGGGTTAGGCCTCCGGCGAGACATACGTCGGGCCGAACATATTGGACGGCGCCACGACTGAGGAGCATCTCGAACTCCCAGATGGTGTGCAGCCTCTCTCCTGTGGCGATGGGGATGTGGATGTGCTGGGCAACCAGGGCCATGGCATCAAAGCTGTCGGGGAGGATGGGGTCCTCGTAGAAGAAGGGGTGGAACTGCTCGATCCCTCGGGCCAGGACGATCGCCTCGGACGGCGTCAGGCGCCGATGGATCTCGATGCACAGGTCAACGTCGTTGCCCACCGCCCGGCGGTAGCTCCCCACGGTATCGATGGCCTGGCGCATCTTGTCGGCGTGGGTCTCGAAATAGGGCACCTGGCGGGGCTCGTCCAGGAAGGGAGTCAGATGGCCCACGGCGGTGAACCCCATGCGCTTGGCCTCCACGCATCCCCGCACCAGTTCCTCCTTGGTCTGCCCAAAGACGTGGTAGTAGACGCGCGCCCTGTCGCGGCACTTGCCCCCCAGGAGCTGGTAGCAGGGCACGCCAAAGTGCTTCCCCGCGATGTCCCAGAGGGCCAGGTCGATGGCGCTCAGGGCGCCCATGATCGCTGCCCCACGGAAGTGGCTCCAGCGGTAAAGGTATTGCCAGTGATGCTCGATGCGCAGCGGGTCCTGCCCGATCAGGTACCGCTCAAAGGTCGCGACCGCAGCCTGGGATGCCTCCAGGTAGCCCCATGCACCCGATTCGCCCAGGCCGGTGATCCCCGCATCGGTGTGCACCTTGACGAACAGGTATCGATCCACGGGTATGGTCTCGATCTCGACGATTCTCATGGTGGATCTGCTCCTCATGATGTTCTCAGACACAGGGCCACACAGCCTGGAGCGCCTTTGCGGTACCGGGTGGCGCACCGGCATTCGCTACGGCACCATCGGAGCGCTCGGCCATCAATTGCCCTCATTGGCAAGTCTACGGCAGCCTGCTGACCAACTCCGAGAACTGATCGTAATCGTAGGGGAAGGCCTTTAGCGTGGTGGTCCGCACGTTGCCGGTGGCGCCCATTCCCAGCAAGAAGCCCATGGCCACCTCGTCGCTGGGCAACTCGTAGATGCCCAAGGCATCGTACTGGCCCATCAGGGAACAGCAGGCCACCACCTTGCCGCCCATGGATTCGATGGTTTGGTGGGCCTGCTCGATCCCATCGGGCATCTGCTTGATGTTCTTCATCGCCTGGTCTGTGAAATTGTATAGCACAAGATACGCTGGCATGTCACTATCCTCCCTTTTGCTCTTGGCCAGTGCGCCACCCTTGCACCCAACCCGGTCACTTCACTGGGTCGAGTCGACAGAAACACCTTTTGCTAACCGGCTGCGTCGAACGCCACTACCTCGTGTGAAAACCTCACTTGCGCCGACCATACCATCATGTCGCGTTCGAGAGTATAGACCAGACGCGACTGAAAGGCAAAGAGCATGGCCAAAAGGCCCATCGGCCAGCAGATGGACCAGAGCCGCTGGGCGAGTGTGGTCAAGCGGCGTCTTTTCCGGAGGCGGGCAGCGCAAGGCCAAGAGGCAGAGGAGCGGTCTGGGGGCGGTCTCTTGAGCCACAGCCAGTTGAATTGAGGGTGCGGGGATCCCCCGTGTGGTCAGTGCAGAACCGCATCAACAGTGCGTGTTCCCTTCACGGGGACTGCTGTCATCAGGAGCGCTTCAAGAGCTGCGCCCATGCCCTTCTATGAACTACTGGCGAGCTAGTGCTGTCTAGCTCCTTGCCAACGTTTGCCAGAAAGTCCACTCTGCCCCTCTCTCCGAGGAGGATCAAGATTCCCAAGGAGAATTCAAAAAAGTTCGAGATGTAGACGTTCTGTCCGCTGGCAAACTCGATACTAACTCGGTCGTCGATGGCATCGGCGTCCGTTGGCTGCTTGCCTCCTTGGGCGATGAATAGGATCTCTGAGATCCTCTGCGCCCGCGCACTATCGAGCCTCGCGTCCAGTTGAGTCAGTGTCAACGTTCTGTCCTTCACTTCCGCCAGCAGTACGATCCTGCCAGCGAGCCAGCACTCAATGTCAGCGGCCATCCCCGAGGAGGCATCTGCCGCGGTCACCTTGCCGTGCCTTACGTCGTCGAAGATAGCGAACTGTTGCCCAATTGTGCGAAAAAGGGCAGTGCCAATCGCTTCCATCCTGTGCCCACCGGATCTCTCCGACAAGTACTCTGCCAGCAGTACGTGTGCTCTGTTCAGGCTAATGCGGTTAGGCGTGGCGTAGATAATCTCTGCTTGCTCAAGCAGGCGATATATCTCGACCAGAATCTGGTCAAATAGGCTCTCGGTGAAACCCTGGTCCTGCGTCTCCTCGACGAGGTCCAGGACAGCGATCAGCTTATCCCAGTCCCTCTTGTTCTTCTGGTGGGCTCGGTATTCGGGGATGACGGCTGGATACCTGAGAGGGTTGTTGACATAAGGTTCCGGAGATCCCCCCAACACACGCTCGTTCTGTTGGTCGAATGGCACGATGACCTTGTGCGCGACCGTCCGGGCGTCAAAGGCTCCAGGCACGCCCCATGCAGCTTGGAGAGAGTGAGCGTCCAGGGAGGGGTCAACAACCTTGCAGAGAATCTGCGTGGGCAGCACGTAGTGATAGCTCTTTGTGGTGCTAGTGAGGCAGTCGCCCACGAGGCTCTTGAGCAACGCGTGTTGATCCTCAAGAAAATCAGGCGGTTCGCCCTCAGCGCATAGGGTGGTAGTGTGGTCCCACCTTGCTGCGAGATGCTGTTTGCACCTCTCGGCAAGTGTCTGGTCTCTACTCACTATCACGCCCTCAGTAGTTTGTCCACAGTACCTCTACCCTATCCTGTTTCACCGAATGAACCTTTCTGCTTCCTTCCTCATGTACAGTCCATCCCGCATACAGCTTATCCATCAAGTCGCAGTGATACCCGGACACCGCGACCATCCCGTCTACGGAGGACAGTAGCATGGCGAGCTCTATGTGATCCTGATCGTCCATCTCGTACTGATACGCGTTTGAGTCACCCCTTGACTGATGCGGATATGGCGGGTCGCAGTAGAACAGGGTCTGAGCAGTGTCATATCGGTTTATGACGGCCATTGCGTCATCGTGTTCTATCTGTACGCGTAGCAGCCTAGTGGCTGTCCAGTCCAGTCCCTCAACGCTGCCCAGCCAGCGAGAGACTGCGCCAGCCATACCGGCACGACTGGTCTTTATACAGTGCGCCCATCTTCCTACAGACGCGGTTTGGGCAAGGCCTGTCCTGACTTGCCTAGCTCGCACGAAGAAACGTCTCGCTTGTTCGACCTCTGTCAGACCGGAGCCGCGACCGTTAGTTTCAATTGCGAGCCTGAACTCCTCTTTAGAGAAAGGGGTCATCGCAATGGCATACAGAAGCTCTTCCTTTTCGTCCCGGAGAACTCGGAAGAAATTGACAACTTCGCCGTCGATGTCATTGTAGGTCTCGATGGGCGAAGGATCGCGGTTGAGAAGTACCGCTGCCGAGCCACCGAACGGCTCGCAATAGTGGTGAGCTCTGGGGAGAAGCGGAAGTAGCCATTTCAGGTGGCTATACTTCCCCCCATACCATCCAAAGGCGATCCGCTTGCGCGGCATAAACGGTCCTTTCTGGACCTGTGGGGTATGCGCCAAATCCTCGATACGCAGCTACTGAGTACTTCGGACTATGATAGCATGTCGAAACTCAGTCGTCTAGTCTGCCGTGCTAGTCTGCGGCGAGGCACTCAAGCCGTGAGCTGACCTCAACTACTCCCCGTCGTACACGGTAGCCCTGTTCGTCGGATGGTTCACGTATGCGACGTACACCATCTGCCCCCCCTACTCCCCCCTCACCTTCACCAGGGGCACGATGGCGCGGAGTTCCTCGGCGATGCTGTGCAGGGCGCGTTCGTCCAGAGCAGTGGCCTTGGCCAGCGACTTGTGAACGTATCGCTTGCGCAGAAAGATCTGCAGGAACCAGGGGTCGGTGATCTTGAGGCTGCGGGCGATGTCGCGGAGGTCCTGCTCGTCCAGTTGGGGGCCCACGGTGGTGCGCAGCTCGTAGGCGGGGGCCCTGGCCCGCACAATGCCCAGGCATTGGTGGATGGCCACCAGGTCGGTGGTTTTCCCCGCCACCACGTGATAGCGGCGGTCGAAGGGGGCCTTGATGTCCACGGCCACGTAATCGACGAGCGCCTGGTCCAGAAGGTAGGCCAGGCGCTCGGGGTTGGTGCCGTTGGTGTCCACCTTGATGAGGTAGCCCATGGCTTTGATCGGCTTCAGGAGATCGGCCAAGCGGGAGTGGATGGTGGGCTCACCCCCGGTGATACAGATGCCATCCAGGAGCCCCACGCGAGACTTTAGCCAGGCCATGAGCTCCTCCACCGACATGGCCTCTTTCACCCGCGACTCGCGTATCATCCAGCGATTGTAACAATAGGGGCAATTGAGGTTGCACCCGGCCAGAAAGATCGACCCCGAGATGAGATCCGGATAGTCGATGAGGCTGGCCTTCTGCAGTCCTGCTATCTTCATCAGACCGACCTTCCTCGGAGCGGCTGCCCTTATGATGCGGCCACTGCTGCCACTCTCTCTTCGCGCTCCACGGCAAAGGGCTTGCGCTCATCATACTCGGCCTTCTTGCCCCTGTTCCACTGCTGCACCGGACGCAGATAGCCCACCACTCGTGAGTAGACCTCACAGGGCTGGTCATCGTCGCATTTCGGGCAGACTATATGCTCCCCCACAAGGTAACCATGCACCGGACACACGCTGAAGGTTGGCGTAAGGGTGATGTAGGGCAGCCGGAAGTTGGCGGTGACCCGGCGCACCAACTCCTTGGTTGCCCGCATGGAGGGGAGACGCTCGCCGAGATAGATGTGGAACACCGTCCCGCCAGTGTACTTGGTCTGCAGCTCATCCTGCCACTCCAGGGCCTGGAACAGGTCATCGGTGGCGTCCACGGGGAGTTGCGTCGAGTTGGTATAGTAGGGCTCGGCATCCCCGGCCGTGATGATGCGAGGATAGGCTGCCCTGTCCAGCAGGGCAAAGCGATAGCATGTGCCCTCGGCAGGGGTGGCCTCCAGGTTGAAGAACTGGCCCGTTTCCTCCTGGTAGGCCAGCAGGCGCTCGCGCATAAAGTCCAGAACGCGCGCGGCGAATGCCTGTCCTGCACTGTCGGTCAAATCGACCCCCATGAAGTTCAGCACGGCCTCGTTCATGCCATTGAGTCCGACGGTGTTAAAGTGGTTGGCCCAGTAGCTGCCGAACCGCCTCTTGACCGCATCGAGGTAGTGACGTGAATATGGGTAGAGCCCCTTTTCGGTGAATCGCTCGATGACCCGACGCTTGATGAGCAGGCTCTGACGGGCGATGTCCATGAGGGCGTGAACCCGAGCCAGGAAATCCTCCTCGTTCTTGGCCAGATACCCGATGCGCGACATGTTCAGGGTCACCACACCGATGCTGCCCGTGAGGGGATTCGACCCAAAAAGCCCTCCGCCGCGCTTGCGAAGCTCGCGGTTGGAGAGACGCAGCCGGCAGCACATCGACCGCACATCCTCCGGGTTCATGTCGGAATTGACAAAGTTGGCAAAATAGGGAATGCCGTATTTGGCGGTCATCTCCCAGATTGCGTCAAGGTTGGGGCTGTCCCAGTCAAAGTCGTGGGTGATGTTGTAGGTGGGAATGGGAAAGGTGAACACGCGGCCGTGAGCATCCCCCTCCAACATCAGCTCGGCAAAGCTGCGATTCAGCAAGTCCATCTCGGGCTGAAAATCGCCATATGTCTCCAGTCGCGGCTCGCCCCCAATGATGACATGCTCACGGGCCAGCGTAGACGGCGCCACCAGGTCCATGGTCAAGTTGGTGAAGGGGGTCTGAAAGCCCACCCGTGTGGGCACGTTCATGTTAAAGATGAACTCCTGCAAGGCCTGACGCACGTCGCGGGGGCCCAGCCCATCGTAGCGGATAAAGGGCGCCAGATAGGTGTCAAAGCCAGAAAAGGCCACCGCGCCCGCCGACTCGCCTTGGATAGTGAAGAAGAAGTTGACCACCTGCCCCAAAGCGGTGCGAAAGTGCCGGGGAGGGTTGCTCTCGATCTTGCCAGGCACCCCTCCAAAGCCGCGCAGCAGAAGATCATGCAGGTCCCATCCGCAGCAATAGACAGCCAGGATGTAGAGATCGTGGATATGGATGTCGCCATTGATGTGGGCGTCGCGCACGGCTTTGGGATAGAGACTGTTGAGCCAGTAGGCGCTGTTGACCGCGGTAAAGATGTGGTTGTTCAATCCCTGCAACGAGAAACTCATGTTGCTGTTCTCGTTGACCCGCCAGTCCCGTCCCTCGAGGTAGCCCTCTATCAGTTCGTTGGCGTCGATCAACGCCCGGATGTCCCGCAGCTTGTTGTGCAGGTCACGATAGAGGATGTAGGCCTTTGCGGTCTTGGCGTGGCCGTGCAGGATCAGGGCTCGCTCCACTAGGTCCTGGATGTCCTCGACGGTGGGAATGACCCCATCGCCATACCGCTGTTCCAGCATTCGGACCACGTCGTTGGAGATGAACACCGCCCGCTGGCGGTCGTCGCCACCCACAGCCTGGGCCGCTTTGAATATGGCGTTGGTGATCTTTTCTTGGTCAAAGGGCACTACGCGACCATCGCGCTTGCGCACAAGTTTCACCTGGCCTGACATGCCACACCCTCCATATACCCCAGACTACGCCAAAGAGAACGAAAGCGAATCACACGTGCAGATCAGTATCTGTATTTGCCGCGAGAGCCCACACCCACTCGGGGGACGTTCAGCCGTCGATCGACCGACCAGGCATTGATCGAGCACACGCGAGTTCTCACGATGAGGCGGGCCTTCGATGTCTGACATCGGCCGCATCCGGGCCGTCTCTGGGCCAGACAAGCTCTCCTGGCCCACACCCAGTATACCTCACAAGCTCTCGTTTAGCAAGAGTTCTTGCGTCAATTCCGCGTCGATATTTGCAGACTACTAATCCTAGACCACTGAGGCTAACATAACACTACCCGTAGTCTTATGAAGAGTAGAGCGCCAGACGCAGTAACAGGATACGTGCTCTTGGCCGCTGACATTACAGGATTTCATGCACCACGCCTGCCCACCACCACAACCCCTTCCCCGCGCCCATGCTGCTCACGTCTCTGCCACCTCGCAGAGCCTGAGCAACCCGCGATTGACACCCAGACCCACCATCGCTACAATGGCTGCAGTCTTCCAAGAGTTGCCGCTTTGGCACTGTAGCGCTTTCCGCCCAGAGGGTCGTCAGCGCGATCTGGATGACCAAACACCACTGGCAGAAGAACGTCGTGAGCCGTCTGCTTTGGCAATGGATTCCACCGGGTATCGATGTCATCGTCGCCATTCAAGCGGCGAGCGGACAGATGCTAGACTCGGTGTTTCGCGCCATCACCTTCCTGGGCGATCAATATGCGTTCCTTGTCTTGGTCGTCTGCTTATGCTGGTGCGTAGACAAGCGCTACGGCCTGCGCACCGCTCTGCTCCTCCTCTTTTCCGCCTGCGTGAACCGCGGTCTCAAGGAGCTGTTGCAGATCCCACGCCCCTTTCTTGTGTCATCTGTTGTGCAGCCCAAGGTGATCGCCTTGGGCTATGCCTTCCCCAGCGGCCACGCCCAGCTTGCGGCCACGCTGTGGCCGTGGCTGGCACGCACCTTTCGGAATCGCTTGCTGACTCTGGCCGTCGTCGCCCTGGTGCTGCTCATCTCCTTTTCGCGCATCTACCTGGGCGTGCACTACCCCCAGGATGTCCTCGCAGGCATGGCAGTGGGCCTGGTCCTTGTGTACCTGTACTCTTGGCTGCAGCCACACCTGGAAGCGTGGACCGCGACTCGAACCCTCATCCTGCAGCTTGCCGGCGCGATCGTGCTCCCCTTGGTGATGATACTGCCCCTGCGAACAGATGACGCTCTGGCCGGCGCTCTCGGTCTGGCCGGGCTGGGCACTGGCTACCTGCTGGAAAGGCGTTGGCTCGACTTTCGCCACACTCCCGGCTTTCTGCGATCGCTGGGTCGCCTGGCAGTGGGGCTGGTGGTGCTGGCCGGGATCTTTTGGGGTCTCAAAGCCGCCTTTCCGTCAGAGGGGACGCCCAGCCTGGTGCAGGCACTCCGCGCTCTTCGCTTCGCCTGCGTCGGCTTGGCCGCGACCCTGGCGATCCCCTGGCTCTTTGTGCGCCTCAACCTTGCCACGGCGCAATCGGGCTCCGCCACCGCCTCAGAGCAACTCTGACGGCTGCGCAAGCTGGGCCACGCCAGGCGAAACGCGACGCACGGTGCCGAGCCCCCGCCATGGCGTGTCTGGTGACCGTCTTCCGGGATCCGGGGGCCATTGGCGGCTCGCGTAGGCGTTCCTATGGGGCGCCTACGCGCTGCTCGCCCATAGCTCGTCGAACGGCCTCCGCAAGTTGCCCAGGATCATCTGTCCCGATGCGATACCTCCTGCCGCTCTTCATCCGCAGCTCGACCGAGAGAAACCCGGAGACGTTATACAGCCGACCGTGCGGTATCAGCCTGATTCCCCATCCGTAGTACCAGGGATTCCGGACCACCTGGCACGACGCGATCTCTTTCATCGGGAATCTCTTGCGGATGACCCCCGGGCCAAACCGAATTCGCACGCCGTCTTCATCTACCCCTACGGTCAGGGTCGCAAATAGCCCAGAGCAGAGCGCGAGAATGATGAGGACAGCAAGCGCAATGCAATGGAACCCAGAGGTAGCCATGCGGACAACGATGACAAGCACGCCCGCGCCCAGCATGCCAAGGGTCAAGTAGCCAACTTGAGTGTGCTCGTACTGCTCAGTCACCTAACACCTCCTCCAACCAGGTGAACATGGCCTCCTCTACGACGGGAGCAAACACGCCCTCCGCCTCGTCGCCTCCCAGATCGGCGCCAAGGCCGGTGAATGTCCGCAGGCCTACGCGGTCCGCGCCTGCCTGCTGCAGCAAAGACTCCAATTTCCTGGCGCCGTCCACCGGAGTCCATTGGTCCTGCTCGCCGTGCAGCAGCAGAACCGGAGCCTTGGCCTGAGACAAGGCCGAGAGCAGATCAGCTCCGGCCAGGTCCTGCAGCGACCTCAGCGAGGCGCGACGCCCCAGAAGAACCACCTCATCCATCCCCTCATACAGCCACTCCTGCCAACGAACGATGCTCAGGTCCTCATATGCCCGGGTGCGCGCAGCATCCCATTGATAGAAGGGGGCCAGCACGTGGAGGATGCGATGTCGCGCCAACGCGGGAAATAGACCTTCCATGGCGGCGCAGGACCCCAGCACGGCGGCAGCATAGACGTCGCTGGCCGACATGGCCAGCGCACCCACCTGACCTCCTTCTCCCAAGCCCAGGAAGACGATGCGCTCGGGGTCGAGCTCGGGACGTTTGCTCAGCATGGCTCCAGCCGCAACGGCGTCCCCGGCCAGAGACGTCAGTCGCCCCCGGTCGAAATCGCCCTCACTTTCTCCCACCCCCCCCTTGTCGTAGCAATAGACTGCCCAGCCCCGCTCGGCAAAGACGTCGCCGGGATCCCATCGGGGTGCCACACCGCCGGCGCTGTGGGCCACCAGGCAGGGAAAGGGGCCGTCTCCTGGTGGCAGGATGAGCGTGCCACTGCGACGGGTCTTGTCGGCGCCAGAGAACTCTAGGGGAAGGCGAGTGGCCTTCCCCTTCTCGGGCGGCTCAGGCAAACCGGGAAGACTGCCCACCCGCTGAATGACCAAATCGCCCTTCCCCCGAATCGAGGAGTGGGCGGCCTGCGCCCACAGACCGAACTGAAAGTCAGGCATCTCCACGCCGTACAGCAGGCGGCTTCGGGGCCTTATCCACATGGTGAACCTCTGGTTGGGGGCCCCGCCGATGCTCCCCTCGTATGCCACCGTACCGATGACTGCTCCGTCCCCCTCCGGCGCCACGGTCACGGTGAGTGGGCGGCTTGTGGGATAGTCTTCCAGAATGTCGAGGCAGTGCAGGCGCAGATCTTCTGGAACGCCTTCCGCATCTTTCAGGCGGAGGGTCAAGAGTGCAAAGGGCAGAGCCGACGGAGAGCTCTCCAGCATCACCCCCGGCACAGGCGATATGTCCTCGGCCAGCACCGGCCCATACCAGGCCAAGTTGTTGCTCAAGCAATCCATCACTTCTCCCCTGCGCTCGGCCACCCAGGTAGATCTCGTACCCAGGGCGCCGATCTCCAGATCATAGCGCAAGGGGTTGAGCCCTCCCGAGAGCACCACTGTCCGCCGTTCCGTGGAGAGATAGTCGGTGAAACGTTGTATCTCACTGAACACCAGCAGATCCTGGTCGGCACGGCCAACCCTGATTCTCTCAATGCCCAACAGGTTGCCCTTGAAGCTGATGGTGAAAAGCGCCTCGTCCAGCACCTGCTCGGGGCTGGGCGTGGAGGTGGGCCTGGGTGAGGGCCAGACCATCGGGGCGGGCGTCGGCGCCTCTTCGCAGGCCACCAAGGCTACGTTAAAGACCACCAGAGCCAGTGCTCCAACAAGGCAAGGAACGAGGAGACGACGCCCTCCGCCGGTCATCTCAACTCCTTCATGAGTAGAATGAGGGCAACCAGGCCTTTGACATTATAGCCCCCGGCCGCTACCCAGGCAATGCCGAATGCTGGCGTGGTGACCGCTCGCCTGCCTGCGGGCCGCTGGCATGAGTTGTTCAGCACCCCAATGGGGCGCAGCAACTGGAAGCCCCTCGGCCAATAAGGCCAAGGGGCTTGACGGCATTCTCTCAGACCGAACAGGTGCCTACGCTTCCGGCTCCTTGCCTGGGTGCAGCGCCCCGAACTTGGCGAGGAGCACCTCATGCGTCTCAGCGTGATCGGGATCCGGGACAGCTGCCTCGACAGGGCAGACGTCGTAGCACTGTTGGCTACTGTAGAAGCCCACGCACTCGGTGCACTTGTCGGGATCGATCACGTAGAGCTCGTCTCCCTCCGAGATGGCCTCGTTGGGGCACTCGGACTCACAGGCTCCGCACAGAATGCACTCGTCGTTGATCATGAAGGCCATTGCGATTGCTCCTCCGCTCTTGATTGGTTTTTCTGTACTGGGATCATCCGGCCGCAAGGCACCAGTGGCCACCCAGCGCATAGTATAGGCTGCAGTCCAACGTTGTCAAACGGACATGCAGAGAGCATCGAAAAACCTTGGGTCACCTCTCGTCATTGTCACTCTGAGCGCAAGTGCCCCCGAACTTCAGGGGTACAAGTGCCCCGGACTTCAGGGGTACAAGTGCCCCGGACTTCGGGGGTACAAGTGCCCCGAACTCCAGGGGTACAAGCGAAGAGTCTCAACCGCACAAAACAGAGACTCCTCGCCTGTGCCTGCGCCCCTGCACTACGGGGTGCCTGCGCCACAGGTGCAGGCGGAACGACAGATCCGTTTTTCGATACTCTCCATGCGGAGGAAGTCTCGAGGGACGCTGCGCCTTCGCCGACGCCTGTCAGCCTGAGCGCACGCGGACCCTCCAAACTGCACACTCTGTTGAGCCGAAAAATGCGCGGGCGGTCGATGGGTCATCAGCAGCACATGGAGGGCTGATCACTCAATCGTACTGTGGGCGGCAGGCGTCGTCTCGTTCTGGGCGTGGGGAAGCATCTCGGTCAGCCCGTCCTCCACTTGCTGCATAGCTTCCTTCATATCCAAATCCAGGGCCAGAGCCAGCTCTCCTGCCAGAAGCTCCTTGCCCCGATTCAGCAGTTGGCGGTCACCCAAGCCAAGAGGACGTTCGGCGTTCACATAGAAAAGGGTACGCACCGCCTCAACCACAGCCGAAAAGCGCCCAGAGCTGAGATGCTGGCGCACACCTTCTCTGCGGAGCTTGCTGTCTGACTCGATCAGCTCTGGCTCAGGCGCTACACCACAAGCGGATAGCATGAGGCGCACCTCGAGAGCGTCTTTCGCGGGACGCAGCCCCAAGTCGTCGGCCCGCTCAACGGGCACCATCAGATCCATCGCCTTGGCGACTGGATCAATCACATAGTAGGTGCATGTCAGATCGCCTATGCTCTTTTCCTGGATGTCCATGACGGTGCCCGCGCCCAGACGAGGGTGAACCACTTTGCTTCCGACTGCGTACCGCACGACAGAAAGCTCCTTTCAGAACTCACCGGTGACCACCAAGGCTCGGTAGCAACGTAAAGCCCACTCACGGGAACACCCCGGCCGGCGACCCGTGACCCATACGAGCCACAAAAACGCGGCTGGCAGCCCCTATTCTCTCTCTCGAAGAGGCAGCCAGCCATCGCGACCATCAAATCGATTTATGTCCAGTTGTTGCCACAACAGGGAATATTGCTTCTTGGCGGAAATCTAGGTGCAGGGTCATCCCGCCGGAGATTCCCTGGTCAGTGCGCCTCCGTTAGCCCGTATTCGAGCAACCCCCGAGAGCAGGGATAGCAGTTGGTGTAATTATACGCATTGCCCAGGAAATGTCAAGGAGGAAGAGAGCTTGCGTCAACAGATCGTTACCAGGTCGTGACCAAGACCGCAGGTGGCCAAGACAGACACAAGCCGGGTGATGGTGACCATTTGCCGAAGCGCCCTAAGCCGATGCCGCCGACCGCCAAGAGGCCGTTTCTCCGAGGGGCATGCTTCCCCTGCATGACGGCAGACAGGAGCGCGTCGCGCCTTCATCCCTTCTGCGGGAAGATGGTGTCGAGCCCCTCAGTCCGTCTGGCCACCTCCAGCGTCTCTTCCTCAGTCAGCGGATCCAAGGCGTCGGCAGCATCACAAGCCCACCAGAGAAGCTCGGCGTGGGACGGGCAGACCGCCGCCGTGATCGGCTTCGAGAGGGTGAAGCGCAGGGCCAGCGAGGCCTCGTCTGGATCATCGACTGGCGCGTACCAGCACTTGGGCCAGGTCCTCTCCTCGCCCTCCTTCCACGGCCTCTTGGCCAGGGCTTTGATAGCCAGGGCGCCCACACCCTTCTCCTGAGCTGTGGCCAGCACCCGGGGGCCGAAACGCGCCTGATGCCAGCACACCCAGTTGAAGGGAAAAAGAATGGCATCGACCGCAACCCGACCCATCATGGCCACCGCGGCCTCTTCAGTGTGGGCCGAGAAGCCGATGTAGCGGATGAGGCCCCGCTCCCGGGCATCCAAAAAGGTCTCCATCGCGCCGCCCGGCCCCAGAATCTGCTCCACCTCTTCTATCGTCCGCAGTCCGTGGAACTGATAGAGATCGAAATGGTCGGTGCGCAGCCTCTCCAGTGACTCATGTAGCTCGGCGGCGGCCCCCTCGTTGGTGCGCTTGCCGGTCTTGCACGCCAAAAAGATCGAGTCGCGGTAAGGCTCAAGGGCCGGACCCAGTCGCTCCTCCGCATTCCCGTAGGTGGGCGCAACATCAAAGTAATTGATCCCCCGCTCCACCGCCTGGGCCACCAGACGCTTGGCGCTGTCCGGTTCCTCGCCATTGACCACCATGCCACCGAATCCTACGATTGAAAGTGCTTCACCGGTTCTGCCCAGCAAACGCTTTTCCATGTTGTCCCCCTTCAGAGCAGCCTGTCGCTGGGGGCCATCTCGGCGGCGCCCAGCATGTTCATTATGCTAGATGGTGGCCTCCCTGGCAAGCGGGAACAGGCCGCGGCTGCGCAGGGGCACTTGCGCGCCGGGAGGGATACAGGGTAAGGTGTAGCTCACACACGCGGAGAGAGGGCGAGATGCGCGCAACCTTTGACTCGAACTGCCTTGTCGCCCTAGGGCTGACTCAAGCCGCGTCCAGTGATCTGCGAATGCTGCTTGGCCTGCACGATCGCGGCCAGGTCACGGTCTGCGTTCCCGGTGTACATCGTCCGACGGTTTCGCTTGCGCCACACCGTTGGTCGCCGCTGCATCAGTGACGATTGCTTTGACGGTCTCGTCGCTAGGACCAAGACACTATCAGAGCACAGGGGATTGGCCTTGAGCAGTGCGCACTAGCAAGTGATGGCACCCAATTGACAGTGGGGATCAGTGGTCATGCCGCATGGGGAAGTGTGAGGCCAGCAATCGGGCATATCGTGGGTGGCTGGTACCGATTCTGGTGTGGGGATGTCAGAAATGGGCACATCATCTCGGAAGTAATCAACCATGCAGTGAGGCAGAGACATCAAAGGGAGAAGCATGATCGATCCTCAACTTGAAGGTAGAGTCGTTCTTATCACCGGGGGCAATCACGGCATCGGTGCAGCAACGGCCAAAGCATTTGCAGGGCAAGGTGCTTGCATATTCATCACCTATTACCGCGAGACATGTCGCTATTCAAAGGGAGAATTGGAGAAGGCTCGAGAAGCTGGACTGGGTGGCGATCTACTGTACCGAGCGATGCAGCAGCAATCGGCGGATTCGCTTGTCCAGTGTATTCGTTCTCAGGGCGGCGTCGCCGTTGCTCATGAGGTCGATCTTGCCGATCCAGTGAACATTCCCTGGTTGTTCGATCGATGCGAAGAGGAACTCGGCCCCGTCGATATTCTGGTCAGCAATCATGCCTACTGTACCCCCGAAACGTTCGACCCAGCGCTGACCACCAGTCCCAGTGAGAGGCCCTCAACTTACACCGAAGGTACGGGTATTCACCTGCCGACTGCCGCCAGCATCGATGCTCACTTTGCCGTCAATGCCCGAGCCTACGCCCTCATGATGTCCGAGTATCTGAAGCGGTATCTCGAACGGGAGGGTGAACGAGGCCGTATCATCAATGTCAGCACCGATGCTGCTGCCGCCCACGTGGCAAACATCAGTTACGCTGCCAGCAAACATGCCATCGAATCCTACAGCCGTTCCGCTGCTGCCGAAATGGGCAAGTACGGGATCACCGTCAATGTTGTTGCTCCGGGGCCCATACAGACCGGCTACATCACACCTGGAGCCGAAGCTGATATCGCTGCGAACACGCCACTCCGCCGCCTTGGCGAACCCAAAGATGTCGCCGACGTCATAGTCTTTCTTGCCTCTGAACAAGCCCGCTGGCTAACGGGACAACTACTCTACGTCGGCGGTGGCTATAGAATGCCACAGTAAACTGCGAGGCGACGAAGTCGATTCCGGGCAGGTGTGCGGTGGTGCGCAGCCTGCAGAGGCCACTCCCCCCTGGCCCCTGATGCGAGGTCAGACGCACGCCGGTTCCCCGCAGCGTGCAACCCCGAGCGGGCGCACGGGGTGTGGCACCCCACCGCGCCCCCCGCCACCCCAGCGCCAGAGTCCCCGGCTACGACACGTCGCGCGTCAAGTCAGAGTCCACGTCTTCGTCCGGCTCCGCCTCGCCCTCGTCGGGCTCGGGTTCCGGCTCGACCTCCGGCTCTTCCTCCTCCCACTCGGGCTCGGCCACCTCGGGCGGTGCGCTGGGCGCCGGCGCGATGAACACCCTGCCACCGGGGATGATCTCGGCCACGTCGTCGGCGGTGACGTCAAAGAGCGCGGCGGCATCCAGCGGCTCTGAGACATAGCCCTCGTAAGTCTTGCCTCCCATCGAGACCTCTGTGGTCAGGGCGTCACACTGGATGATCCCGGTCCTTCCCCGGGCAGCCCACCGCACCACAAAGGCATAGACCGGCCGAAGGTAGAGATCGACCGCCTGGATCTCGATCCCCTCCTCCACAACCAGGCTGGCGTCGATTTGCTTCGACATGCCCGCCAGCGCCTGACGCAGCACCGCCGACGCCGTGATGCTGGGCCTCAGGACGATGGCCTCCGGCGGTGCGAAGGAACTCAGCTCCTCACCGGGAATGGGCCACGCCGGGAACTTGAGGTAGCGCGCGAGCTTTGGCGCCTGCTGGCCACTCACACCATCAAGATACGCCTCGGCGCGCGCCTCCTCGCGGCAGTGCTCAACAGCTGGGATGCTGAGCCGCCCACCGATCAGCTCGTAGTCAGTGCCAGCGATCGACACTCCCTTGACCTCGGGTCCGCCGACGGGCAACTGATACTGTGCATCGCGGTCGTAGGCGACGTGCGCCGTGCAGGCCACGTGCCACATCGGCTCGTAGCGCAGCTCCTCGTAGGCCAGTTCAAAGTCCTCGTCGCGGGGACGTTGAAGCAGTGCCCCCACTCGTCCCAGCGGGCCGAACGCGCCCAACTTCCTGCCCCAGGCGCGCTCCCTGGCCAAATCCATGCTGACCTGAGCATCCAACACCAGAGCGCGTTGCTCTGCAAGCCAGATATCCATTGCATTCCCCCCTCTCTGCGAAACGACCCCTTCTGTTTGGCAGCCCTGTCACCCTGCAGGTCGTCGCCATGCCATGCCTCGCCCAACCCATGCTTGTCGCGGGCATGGAGCGTCCGCCGCCGTCGATGGTACTATTATACTGAGAGCAAGCTCTACGACAAGGACTTGTTTTGCTGAACGGGTCAGAAGCCATGTTCAAACATGCGCAGGTAGCTCTCGTAGCGTATCGGGGCGATCTCGCCATGCTCCACAGCTTCGCGCACAGCGCAGTCGGGCTCGTGGGTGTGGGTGCACGGGGTGAATCGACAGTTTCCCAGGCGTGCCAGGATCTCGGGGAAGAAAGCCTCCAACTGCTCAGGATCGATGTCCCAGAAGCGAAACTGCCTCATGCCAGGCGTGTCGGCGATGTAGGTGTCGGGCTCGGGGATGAGCAACTGGCCAACCGGCGTGATGTGCTTGCCCCGATCGTGGAACTCACTGACATCGCCCACCTTCAGGTCGAGATGGGGCCAGAGAGCATTGAGAAGGCTCGACTTGCCCACTCCCGAAGGCCCGGTCAAGACCGATAGCCTGCCCCGCACGACGGCCCCAAGCGCCTCAAGCCCCTCGCCGGTGAGAGCGCTGGTATAGCACACCGAGTAGCCTACGCCCCGGTAGAGGCCCAGTGGGTCGTGGTCGTCCTCGTCGGCGAGCAGGTCCACTTTGTTGGCCACGATGACAACGGGAAGCTGCACCGCCTCACAGGCCACCAGATACCGATCAACCATGAAGGGATTGAGTGTGGGATTGCGCACGGAGAAGACAGCCAGCACTTGATCGGGATTGGCTATGATGACCTGCTCGGTCTCTTGCTCTGACCGGTCGAAAGAGGATAGCTCGAGTCTCGGCCGTGGCGGCGGCGCGGAACGCGACAGCACCGCCCTGCGCGGAAACACGTACTCGATGATTCCGCGGCCCTCTTCAGTGGGCACCCAACGCACATGGTCACCGATGGCTACCAGGTCGGTCTCGAGCCGATCCCGTTTCAGCCGGCCACGCAGGCCACAATCGGCGATGTCGCCATCAGATAGGACATAGTAGTGTCCCCCGTGGCACCGAACGACTATTCCCTCAAACACCTCCACACGGCTCTCCTTGCACACCGAGGAACTCAGAGCTGAGGAATCGCCACAGGCTTGGGTGCTCCTCTCGCGGAAAACTGGTGCTACACAGGATACTCGGCATCGTATAGCTTCTCCATTGCGTCAATCCTCTTGAGCACCTGCTGCACAAACTGGCGTCTCGTCCAACCTGAGCGGGAAGGGGTCCGCAAGAACGCTATGCTGATGCGTGCCAGGGCAGGAATAGCCTGAACCTCACGTCTCTTTCTTGCCTTCCAATCAACGGTCAGCCAGACCGCCTCCTTTTGCTCGCACCATTCGGCGATCTGTTGGTCCGTAGCATCGGTGCCCACTTCGCGTATATCCTTCACGTGACACGCCTGGACTTTGACGAGAACCAGAACCTCCGCCACTTGGCAGGGAATGCAATTGTCGCAGAGGTATGAAGCCATCTACGCCGCCCTCGCCAGAAGCCCCTTCTCCCAATCGAGTGCTTGTGCAACGTCGTCCACGGATATGCCGTAGCTTCTCACCAGCGTTGTGACCGAATCTCCGGCTAGATGCATGGAGTGAAGAACGCTCGTTCTAATCCTTGTCTCAGCCACACAAGGTTCGCCGAACTGGATGCGAGGATCGAGCTTTACTCTCTCCCGAGGGAACCATGCTCTTGCCCAATGCTCAGTCGCATCATAGTCGATTCTTCGCAGGTAGCGTTCGAGCAACGGAACGAAAGCCTGCTGCCCCCCCATGTCCGCCGCTTCCAGCTTCTCAGGCAACCCGGTGGAAAGCGGACTGCGCCTGTTGAAAAGGACGTGCTCGCCTTCGGTCCAGATCGTGCTTCGCGCAAGAGGATACTCCCCCAGATGCTCGACGAGGTATCTCTCCGCGCTCCGGATTCGTCTCGGTTTGACGCCATATTCCCGCAGAGCCTTCATGACGAGCATTGACACCAGTCCCAAGAATGACGCAACGCTCCCCACTCCGGGAGCTTTGCTCCTGCCGGGTATCCAATCTAGCCAGCACCTTGTCCTCTGGGGGGAGAATCCCATGTATCTGGCAACGTCGCACAGCGGATACACAGGAGTGCGGGGATCGCCGAGCCTATTTGCAGAGGCTGAATGTGCCATTGGGGTCACCCTCCTTTCGTTTCAGGCCAGCAGGTTTCGCAAAGATGCCGCCATACTGTAGCGGGTCGGGCCAATGCGAACTCTCTGGAGGGCTAGTTCCGGGGGCAGAAGTGGGACGGGATGCGCCTTTCGAGGCTCTCTTGGGCCATGTTGTGGGTGATCGTCTCATATGAAGTGTGATAGAACGCGCTTTCCGGCCAGACTCCCAAGGACTCTTCGGGTTTCAAGCTGTTCATGCGAGCACATCATATCACACTGCCTGTCGGGCGTCTATATACGTGGGCACGTCTTCCTCCTCACAGATGCGGTCGATCTCGGCCTTGTCCTCGGCAGTCAGCCTCCAATCGGCCGCGGCGACGTTCTCCTCTAGCTCCTTGATATTGCGCATCCCCACCAGGGCCACAGTTGCCCCAGGATGCGATAGCACCCAGGCGATGGCCAACTGGGCCACTGTTCTGTCATAATGTGCGGCGAGTTCCTGCAGCCGCTTGACAACCTTGAGCTCTTTGAGCAAGTGTTCCTTTTGGAACAGGGGCAGCCCAAAGGCCATGCCGCTGGAGCGCCAATCCCAATCCACAAACGTGGTCTCGGGCGTGAATGCTCCGGTGAGCAGGCCGAAGCCCAGCGTACCATAGGCCATGAAGCCGATCCCATGCTCCTGGCAATAGGGCAACACCGCCCTCTCCACGCGACGGTCGAACAAGTGATAGCCCACCTGGTTGGCCGTCAGATGGCCCGCCTTTTCGCAGGCGTCCATCATCGCGGGGGAAAAGTTGGACACTCCATAGTAACGGATCTTGCCCGCAGCCTTGAGTTCCTCCATGGCTCGAATCGGCTCATCATACGGCGTGTCGTGATCGGGCCAGTGGACGAGCAAGAGATCAACCCAATCCGTGCCCAGACGCTTTAGACAGCCCTCTGCGTGGGTGATGATATGATTGTAGGTCGACTTGCGTCCCACGATCTTGCTCTCCGCGTCGTAGTCAAAGCCGACCTTGGTCACCAGGACGATCTCCTTGCAGCGAGGGCCCAACGCCTTGCCCAAGAGCTCCTCCGAGTGGTAGGGGCCATAGACCTCGGCGGTGTCAAAGAGAGTGATCCCTCGGTCAATGGCCGCGTTGACGGCGCGACTGGCTTCATTCACATCGATATCGCCATACTGCGTCGTGCTCATCTCCCAGGTGCCAAAGCCTAGCACAGAGCAGACCAGATCGCTGTCACCAAAACGCCGCTGTTCCATACTCGCTCCCCTTTGCTGGACTGTGCTACACTTTCGAATCCTCGTCGCCCGCGTCACTTCGCCACCAGCGGTACCTGAATACGGACCACAGGGCAGGCAGGCCGTCACGCCAGGGCGAGAGCTTCTTCTCGCTGCGCGGCCGGTAGGAGATGGGCACCTGGTGAATCGCGTGCCCCAGTCGGATGATCTTGGCTGTTATCTCCGGGTCCAGATCGAAGCGATCGCTCTGCAGGTGCAGGCTTCTGGCGACCTCTACGGTCATGAGCTTGTAGCAGGTCTCGATGTCTTGTAGATGAACGCCATGGAGCAGGTTGGTCAAGGCGGTGAGGAGCCGATTGCCCAGGCGACAGAGAAGTTGCTGCCCCCTAAGGTCGCGCACGCCATAGACGACCCGCGCATCACCACTGGCAAGGGGGTCGATCAAGGCTGGGTAGTCCTGGGGATCGTATTCCAGGTCGGCGTCTTGAATGATGACCGCGTCTCCGGTGGCTGCCTGGAGCGCGGTGCGAATGGCTGCGCCCTTGCCCCTATTCACCGGGTGACGAATCACCTGCAGCCCGGCTATGTCGATCCTGTCCAAGATATCCGGTGTTCCATCGGTGGAGCAGTCGTCAACGACGATGATCTCCATGTCCACGCCCACGGCTGCCACGCGCCGAAGAATCGTCTCCAGACTGGCTTCCTCATTGTACACCGGCACAAGGACTGAGAGTTTCATCTCCACTCCCTTGTCGGGCTCGGGGCGTGTCGCCGCAGACAGTCGCCGGAAGTCAGGCAGGGAACTCGCCCCTGATGACGGACAGGGACCGGTCAACTCAGATTATACCTTGGTCGGCAGGCTGGTCAAACCGACGCGTTCTTGACCGAACGCCAGCCCGAGGCTACACTGACCCCCGGGCGGCGCAAGAGCTCTCGATTGCTGGGCCCCTCACTTCTATCGGGTCCTTGGTGCTTTGTGGTGCCGGCGTCGTCATACGGGTCGGTCGCTCCTGTAGATAGATGCGAACGGCTCTCAGCCGCAGCCACACGGACCCTCATGCATCCACTGTTACTATATGGACGACAAGTACCTCACAATTCTTGAGTATTTCAAGATTCTGGATCAGCTTGCTGAGCACGCTTCCTTTTCGGCGGGCACCGAGCTGGCCCTGAGCCTGCGCCCCTCGGCCGATCCTGCCTCGGTGCAACGCAGCATCCAGGAGACCACAGAAGCCAAAGCCCTGCTCTCGACGCAGCCCCAGTTGGGGCCGAGAGGCGCTCATGATTTGCGCCCCCTGGTGAAACGGGCGGCCCTTGGCGGAGTGCTGCTGCCCCGCGAGTTGCTTGCGGTGAGCGCCACTCTCATCGGTGCTCGCACTTTGCGGCAGGCACTCGTCCGCCGCGCCGACGAGTGCCCGTTGCTGGCCGCGAGGGCCCGTGGACTCCGAACCTTGCCCGGCCTCGTCGAGGAGATAGCGCGCTGCCTGGACGACGAAGGGCGCGTGCTCGACAGCGCCAGTACCACTCTGGCTCGCCTCCGACGGGATAGCAGGACGGCCCGCGAGCGAGTGATGCGCCTCCTCCGCCGCATCATCACCTCGGGCGAGAATGCGCGCTTCTTGCAGGAGCTGATCGTCACCGAGCGCAACCTACGCTACGTGATCCCCCTGAAGGCCGAGTTCAAGGGGCGCATCCCGGGCATCATCCACGATCAGTCGGCGAGCGGCGCCACCCTATTCATCGAGCCTCTGGCAACCATCGAACTGAACAACCAGTGGCATCAGTTGCAGCTCGAGGAGCAGCGCGAGATCGAGCGCATCCTGACCGAGCTGTCCGGTTTGGTGGCGAGCGAGGCCGAGGCCCTCATCCATGACGTGGTGGTGCTTGCCGAGCTGGACCTGGCCCTGGCCAAGGCGCGCTACAGCTTTGAGCTGCGAGGCGTCCCTGCCGCCCTGTTTGGGAATCGATGGCCGGTCGCCGGCCGCGGCGCAGAACTGGAGGCCTCCCAGCACCCTCTCAACTTGATTCGTGCCCGCCATCCCTTGCTTCCGCGAGAGACCGTGGTGCCCATCGACGTCTATGCGGGGGGCGACAACACCATTCTCCTGGTGACCGGGCCGAACACGGGGGGCAAGACCGTGTCGCTCAAGACGGTGGGCTTGCTGGCAGCCATGTCGCAGGCGGGAATGCACATCCCGGCATCTGATGGCAGTCATCTTCCCGTTTTCACCGGGATCTATGCCGATATCGGGGATGAGCAAAGCATCGAGCAGAGCCTCTCCACCTTTTCCTCACACATGGGCCACATCATCGACATCCTTCATCGGGCCGATTCCGCCTCTCTGGTGCTGCTGGATGAGATGGGCGCTGGCACCGACCCCGTGGAGGGCGCCGCTCTGGCTCAGGCGCTCATCGGGCAACTCATCAAGCAGGGCTGCCTGGTCATGGGCGCTACCCATCATCCGCAGCTCAAGCTCTTCGCCTTCAACACGCCCGGCGTCCAGAACGCCAGCGTGGACTTCGATGCCGAGACCCTGTCGCCGACCTACCATCTGACCATCGGCCCACCGGGGCGCAGCAACGCCTTTGCCATCGCCAGACGATTGGGCCTGGCCGAGGAGATAATCGAGCGCGCCCAAAGCCTGGTCTCTCCCGACGATCTGCAGGCTGATGCCTTGCTAGGCAGCATCAGGGAGGCAAACGAGGCAGCCTCCACGGCCCGACGCGACGCGGAAGAGTCCCTGGCACGGGTGCAAGAGATGGAGGGTGAGCTCCGCGTCAAGCTCGCCAACATCGACGAGACGCGCCGGCAGATATCGGATCGCGCACGCGAGGAGGGCCGACAAGAGCTGGAGAAGCTGCGCGCCGAGATCGAGCATCTTCGGGGCGATCTGGCCCGGGGTGGATCCACCCGCGAGTCCCTGCAAGAGGCAGAAAGGACCATCGACCGACTGTACGAACGGGTGGTCCCTCTTCCACCCATCTTCGAGCCGTCGCCACCACCAACCGGGAACCTGAAGGCAGACGGTCTGAAGGTCGGAGACATGGTCTACATCGAGGATCTTGGCCAGACGGCGGAGCTGCTGAGCATCAGCGGCACCGATGCCGAGCTTCTGGCGGGCGGCTTCCGCCTGCGCACGCGTCTGAGCAACCTGGAGTTTCGGTCCCGTCCGGAAGAGGCCGAGCCCTCTCAGCCGCGCCCTGTCTTGCCCCCGAGAGTCGAATCCCCAGGCATCGAGCTGCACATCCGTGGCCTACGCGCCGAGGAGGTGGCCCCAAGGCTGGAAAGGTATCTCGACACCGCCTATCTGGCGGGACTCCCCTGGGTGCACATCGTTCACGGCAAGGGACTGGGAGTGCTCAAAGAGGTAGTGCGCGACTTGCTCAAGGACCATCCACTGGTGGATTCCTTCCGCCCGGGCGAGCTGGCTGAGGGGGGTGATGGCGTGACCGTGGTGCATCTTCAGGTCTACTCTGGTTGAGATCGCCAACCACGGCAGGGATCGGGGGAGGTTATGTCCAGCGGAGGTGGGCCTGCTGGCTCCGCCGGGCGACGGGCTGGATCACAGGCTTTCCAGGAGCTGCTCTGCCACCCGGCGATTCATCCCCGGCACGGCCGCCAACTGTTCGAGCGTTGCCTGGCGAATGGCCTCCAGAGAGCCAAACTGGGCAAGGAGCGCCTTTCGGCGCTTGGGGCCGATGCCCGGGACGTCGTCCAGCTTTGACCTCACGCTCTCCTTGTTCCGCAGCTTCCGGTGGTAAGTGATGGCGAAGCGGTGGGCTTCGTCTCGAATGCGCTGCAGCAGGTAGAGACCCTGCGAGTCTCCGGGCAAGACGATCGGCGCGGGGCGACCAGGAACGTAGAGCTCCTCGTTCTCTTTGGCCAGACCGGCGGTGGGAATGTGCGAGACATCCTCGTCTCGCATGGCCTCGCGAGCGGCGTTCAACTGGCCCTTGCCGCCGTCCACCATCACCAGGTCGGGCATGATGGCCCAGCGGTTCTCCTTGCCGTCCAGCCTGGGCTCGTCGGCACGCCCCGCCCGACTGAATCTTCGCCTCAATACCTCGGCCATCGAGGCAACATCATCGGGACCCTCTACCGTCTTGATGCGGAACCGCCGGTAGTCACGCTTGCTGGGCACTCCCTTGACAAAGACGACCATGCTCCCAACAGCCGAAGTGCCCTGGATGTTGGATATGTCGTAGCACTCGATGCGAGTTGGAGGCGTGGGCAACCCCAATGCCTCCTGAATCTCGCCCAACGCCTGCACGTGCTTGCTGGTATCGGCAGCCCACTCGGCACGAAGCTTGTGCAGTGTCTCGACGGCGTTTTCGCTGGCCATGCGAATGATCTGGCGCTTCTCTCCGCGACGGGGCACTTTGAGCCGCACCTTTCCACCCCGCTTGCCCCGCAACCACTCCAGGATCAGCGGCAATTCGTCCAGGTCGCCGGGCACCAGGATCTCTGGCGGGACATGAGCGGCCTCATCGTAGAACTGCTTGATGAACGAGCTGAGCACCTCCGATTCTCCCTCATCGCCGCTCCCAGTCAGCACATAGTACTCGCGCCCCACCAGCCTGCCCCCGCGGACAAAAAAGACCTGTACACAGGCCCGCCCGTCCTCGCGGGCCAGCCCGACAAAGTCATGATCTGCCAAACGCCCAGAGACGATGCGCTGGCTTTCCATGATCTTGCTCACAGCCGCGATCTGGTCACGCAAGGCTGCGGCCCGTTCGAAGTTGAGGGCCGTAGCGGCTTCGCGCATCTCATGGCCAAGCTTTTTCACGATCCTTTCCTGCTTTCCCTCCAAGAACAGGCAAACGTGCTCGACTATGGAACGGTACTGGTCTCTGGAGATCGCCCCAATGCAAGGCCCTGCACACCGCTTGATGTGGTAGTAGAGACAGGGGCGACGATCCTTGCCGGTGATCTCTCGATCACACGTTCGGTAGGGGAAGAGGCGCCGAAGCAGCTCCAGGCTTTGGTGCACGGCCCAAGAAGAGGTGAATGGACCGTAGTGGCGCGCGCCGTCGCGCGACATCTTGCGCACCAGGTAGATGCGGGGATAGTCCTCCTGCCAGCTCACCTTGATGTAGGGATAGCGCTTGTCGTCCTTGAAGCGCACATTGTATCGGGGCCTGTGCTTCTTGATGAGCTCGCATTCCAGGATGAGCGCCTCCAGCTCTGAGCCGGTAACGATCCAGTCGAGGTCGGCCACCTCGGCGAGAAGGCGCTCGGTCTTGGGAGTGTGGGCGGCAGAGTCGTGAAAGTAGGAGCGGACGCGATTGCGCAACACAACCGCCTTGCCCACGTAGATGATGCGATGATCGGCGTCTCGCATCAGGTATACGCCAGGCTTGGCCGGCACGCCCGCCAGACGCGTCACTACTGTAGGATTGACCTTCATCTCACAACCAGTCCTCTGTCCGCATCGACCTGCAAAGCACCATGAGCAGGTGCCGCAGGGCCGGCAAAGGCCACGCGCCCCCATATAGACCGATTATACATCACGAATGACCGGCAGGCAAGGGGCCGGTGAAAAGCGCCCTGGATGAGGCGAATCGCTCACAGACCCGTCTCGTGACCGGGCTGAAGCCCAGGCGTCTGGCCCAGATTCCACGCAGCCCAGCGTGCCTGCGACCCTACCCCATACCAGGTAGCAGCACAGCCTTCATGGCCTGCCGGTGGGCAACCGCTTCCAGGGCGAGTGTCGCCTCGCCAAGGGCGAAGCGGTGGGTCACCAGGTGAGAGAACTCCTGGCGGTGCTGACGCACTAGGCTCACAGCCGTGAGAAGGTGCCGGGCGTCGCTGACCCAGACTCCCTGTATGCGGGCGTTCTTCCTCACTACCAACTCAAAGGGTGGGAAGGTCATATCCCCCACCGGCGTGCCGAAGCCCACCAGGGACAGGGTTCCGCCGTCTCTGAGGAGCCGCAGCCCCTCCAGGGCGGCCTCCAGGCTCCCCGATGCTTCAACCACC
>DATKWG010000099.1:0-37277 GCA_035529675.1 Anaerolineae bacterium | reverse complement strand
CTTGCCCTCTACCAGTGGACCAATCCCAGGGCGCTGCGAGAGACCATCCACAGAAAGCTGCACGCACTGGCCGTCACCACGGCGTAGGCGCACAGCAGAGAGTAGGATGGCTATCCCCTCGATAGGGTTGTCATTTGGCACAACCATTCCCTTCGGTAAGGTTTTTCATTTGAGTGCACACGGGGTCAGGAGTCGGCTCCACCTCGCGTTGGCGAGTTTCCTGTCCGTGTTGGTGCTCGGTTGGTCGGTCCCTGGCCCCAACGCTCCCTTTCTGCTACCTTTTCGGCAGCAACACCTGGCCGGTCAGCTTTCGGATGCACAAAGCATCGAGACACGTGCAGATCAGTGTCGCTGCAACTGATCTCCTCGGGGGCGGCTCCGGCCGCTTCGAAGGAACTCTGGCCAGATCGGCGGCGGTGTCGTTCACGGTCGGACCTCCATTGAGCGGAGGTCAAGTTGTGGTAGATCGCCCAAACCAGTGCCACCGGCTGAAGCCGCCTCTCATGTTTCGAGTCGGCCATCCATCTTGACAAGAGCTCGGCCTGCCCCTATAATCGCCGTGTAAACTAGAGTGTCTCTCTCCAAGCCATCGAGCTGGGCCCCACCGGACCAAGCCAGCCAGGGCCCGGTATGCGCTGGGCTATGGCAGAACTCAGGGGCAAGGCTGACGGGCGCCTGGCAAAGGGAGCGGCCTGCGAGATCCTTGGTGGCTAGAGCACCGAGGGGATCGAGCAAGCAGGCCGTCTTCAGCATCTTTAGCCATGCCGGGCATCGATGGCAAGGGGCATCAAAGGTCGCACGGCAAACCATGAAGAGCCGCACTTCGGACGAGGTCGGGTTCGTCCAGCAAGAGCGCGATAAAGTTCCTTTCCGAATGGTAGCTCGAGGGCTTCTCTTCGCGCTGCTGCTCCTGGCATCGTGGTGCGCAGCGTTCGTCTTCTGGCCATCCCCTGGCCGTGTCAACGTCGTGGCGGGAGAGCCTTCCCCGCGCGACATCAAGGCCCCACGACAGGTCACCTACATCAGCCAAGCCAGAACGGACGCGTCGAGAGCACTGGCTGCATCCAAAGTCGGCGATGTATACACCAATCCAGACATGGAAGTAGCAACGAAGCAGCTTGGTGCTATCCAGGACATCGCCGACTATGTCACTGCAATCCGCTATGACGCTTTTGCAGATGACCCCCAAAAGCTGGCCCTGATACGTGAGATCCCCGCGCTCGAGCTTTCCCCCGAGGTCCTGTCACCCGTTGTAGGACTCGATGAGGATGACTGGCAGAGCGTCATTACTGAGACCTTGCGTGTGCTCGATCTGAGCATGCGCGAGGAAATCCGTGAGGGCGAGATCGACGATGCCACAAGCAAGGTCCAACGACTGACCACCCACACCCTCTCGGACGAGCAACAGAGAATGGTCATAGCTCTCACCCAGAACATGATCGCGCCCAACAGCTTCTACGACGCCCGGCAGACGGAGTTGAACCGCCAGGCCGCCCGAGAAGAGGTGGACCCGGTGCTTTGGACCATTCGCGAGGGAGAATCGGTTCTCCGCGAAGGTGAAATCGTCACTGATCTGGCCTTGGAGAAACTCGAGGTTTTGGGTCTTCTCAATGCCAGCGTGGGATGGCAAGATAGCGTGGGCATCGTGCTGTTCTGCTTGGCCATAGTGGTTGCCTTGAGCACCTACGTTGCCAGGAGCCAGCCCCTGTTGCTGTCGAGACCGAAAAGAGAGCTTCTTCTGCTGCTGATGCTTGTCGCGGTGGGATTGGCTGCCCGCATAGCCATTCCGGGCCACACCTTGACACCCTATGTGTTCCCAGCGGCCGCGGTCGCCATGCTGGTCTCAATCCTGCTGAACGTAGAATTGGCCATGGTCACCTCCTCGATCGTCGCAGTGATCGTCGGTTTCAGCGCAGGCGGATCGATGGAGCTGGTCGTCTACGTTCTCGTCGGCAGCATGATCGGAGCGCTGGTTACCTGGCGCATGGACCACTTGGGCGCTTTCGTCCGGGCAGCGGCGTATGTCGCCCTGGCCAATGCAACGGTCATTCTGGCGTTTCGTCTGCACAGCCAGCTATACGATGCACTGGGACTGCTTCAGCTACTAGCCATGGCCCTGGCAAATGCTGTTCTCTCGGCCAGCCTGGTTTTTGTGGCCTTTTCACTGGTGGGCAGACTC
Organism: Anaerolineae bacterium; assembly: GCA_035529675.1. Taxonomy (GTDB): domain Bacteria; phylum Chloroflexota; class Anaerolineae; order UBA1429; family UBA1429; genus DATKWG01. The sequence continues at coordinate 35,098 of DATKWG010000099.1, read as the reverse complement.
TTTGGCATCACCACATCGCTCCAGCTCTTGGAGCTGGCTCGCCCCACCCAGACTCTTTTTCGTCAGCTCCTTATCGGGGCCCCAGGCACCTACCACCATTCGATCGTGATCAGCAACATGGCTGAGAGAGCTGCACAAGCGATCGGGGCAGATGCTCTCTTGGCTCGCGTCGGCTGCTACTACCACGACATCGGCAAGATATCCCGACCCTACTTTTTCGCTGAAAACCAAAGCAATGGAGAAAACCCCCACGACAAGCTGGACCCCAAGACGAGTGCGGAGATCATTATCGCACACACTGCCGACGGACTCGCGTTGGCTCGGCGGCACGGCCTCCCCAGGAGGATATGGGACTTTATCGCCGAACATCACGGTACCACGCTGGTGAGCTACTTCCACCAACGTGCTATTCAGGAGAGCGGGAACGAACCCGTGGACGATGCAGACTTTCGCTATCCAGGCCCCAGACCCCAGACCAAGGAGACCGCCATCGTGATGTTGGCCGATAGCGTCGAGGCCTGCGTTCGTGCCAACCGCCCCTCCACTCAGTCCGAGATGGAGAGCATTATCCACAGAATGATCACGAGTCGTTTGATGGATGGTCAACTCGATGAATGTGATCTCACACTCAAGGATCTGGACAGGGTCCGTGCGGCATTCAACAGTGTCCTGCAAGGGATCTTTCATCCTCGCATCGAGTACCCTGAAGCAGTCCATGGCCCAGCCCCCCAGAACACCTTGGGATCGTCCTAGGTGGTGGAGTCAGAAGGGATCATGAGCAGGCTCGTCAAGGAGGATCTGCGCCAGAGCTTCCGATATGCTCTGCGGGGGTTCCGGTACGCACTGCAAGCCGAACGGAACCTGCGCATCCATTCCTGTACAGCCATGCTTGTGCTGCTTCTCTCGGCCTGGCTGCGGCTCACAAAGATCGAATGGCTCCTGATCATCCTGGCTATCGCCCTGGTGTTCATAGCAGAGATGTTCAACACAGTTGTCGAACTCATGATAGACTTGATCACCACAGAGCGAAGCCCGCTGGCCAGGTGGGCCAAGGACATCGCAGCAGGCGCAGTATTGGTCGCTACCCTGACGGCCACAGCCATAGGGTGCACTGTTCTCGGTCCCCGGCTCTGGCTCACGATCGACCAACTCGTGCACTGACCAGGAACCCCTTGCTCGAAAGGGATGACAACGTGGTACTAAGACTCTATTGGAGGATTGTGAAGAGAAGACTCTGGTTGGTGGTGAGCTTGCTGGGGTTCGTCTTGCTGAGCTACTCTCTGTTTCGGCCGGCAAAACCCACCCACTACACAGCCAACATGCGCCTGGTGGTTGGGCTGAGACCGGAGGCAAGGGCGGGCAGCTACTACACCTACGATCGCTACTACACCTGGCTTACAGCAGAATACTTGCTTGACGATTTTGCCGAGGTGGTCAAGAGCGAGGTGTTCGCCCGAGACGTGGCCGCCCTCGCGGGAGTAGACGTGCCGACGGGAGCCATCCATGGTGCCACTTCCACCGGGAAACTGCACCGTATCCTCAGCGTCAGCATCACCTGGCCCGATCCAGAGGAGCTGGAAGGCATAGCCGACGCCGTTATTCAATGTGTCCGCAACCAGGGACACGCCTACTTTGCGCAGCTGTCCACCGATAGCGCCACGATCTCCGTTATCGATCCGCCGAGCATTCACCAGGTGGCGCCCACCCTACGACAGCGTCTGGACCTTCCCCTCAGACTGCTCCTGGGCCTGGGCGTCGGTGTTGGCCTCGCCTTTCTTCTGGACTACACCGACAACACCATTCGCCACCGAGAGGACCTGGAAGAGCTGGACCTGCCCATCCTGGCAGAGATCCCCAGCCGACGAAAGTGGCTGGCAGGCTTCTTGCAGCGGCGACCAAGGCCGTGACGGCCAGGTGCAGGCCAGCTTTGTCGCCAGGCCCTGTCGTGGTATAATGCGATGCACCTAGCTTCTGGGAGGGTACGGTGCAGCTACGTCAGTACATTCGCATAATCATCAGGCGCGGCTGGATCATCATACTAGCAGTTTTTGTCACCACTGCTACGGCGCTCGTGTTCAGCCTGGTTCAGACGCCGGTATACCGCTCCACCATCTTCCTCAATGTCTGGCCCGCCCGCCTCGATTGGGGGCTTCAGCAGACCATCAAGGGCCTGATGCGTAACTACGCGTTGACCATAGGCTCCCGCCAAACCGCGACCGAGGTGGTTAACAGGCTACAACTGGACATCACGCCCGACCAACTGCGAGAGAAGTTGACCGTCGATCCCATCGAGGAGGACTTTCTCATCCGGATCGACGCCGACGACTACGATCCCTTCATCGCGCGCGACATCGCCCAAACAGCCGCAGAGGTCTTTGTCGAGAGAATAGATGTCCATATGCTCGACCAGGACAAGCGTGAGCGCCTGGACATCAACATTCGTGACTATGCCTTGCCCGGAACTCTGCACAGGCCCAAGCCAAAGATCAACGCCCTGGCCGGAGCCGTGTTCGGGGTGATGATCGGAGGCTTGATCGTGTTCCTGCTCGAGTGGCTGGAAGCCGACATCATTCGCAGCCCCGAAGACCTGGAGCGACACACCGGTGTGGCCGTTCTCGCGACCATCTGCACCGGACCGGACCGGTTCAGTCGATCAGCCCGACGCCAGGCGCGCCCGACAGGAGGCATTGTCCGTGGCCGATGATCTTGGTCTCGTCACCATAACCGATCCACTCTCGCCCATCAGCGAGGCTTACCGCGCCCTGCGCATCAACCTGCAGTTTGCGACACTCGGTGTCCAGTTGCGGACCCTGCTGATCACCTCTGCGGGAGCCGGCGAAGGCAAGTCAACCACGCTGGCAAACCTCGCTGTCACCATGGCTCAAGCAGAGCAAAGCGTGGTCGTCGTTGATTGCGACCTACGGCGTCCGGGGCTTCACAAGCTGTTCCGATTGAGCAACGAGTTCGGCCTGACCACCATGATGCTCGAAGAGCAGGCATTGAGCGAGCCTCCCCTTCAGACCACCCAGGTAGATGGGCTCTGGCTCCTCGCCAGCGGACCTCTGCCCCCTCGACCTCCGGACCTTCTCGGGTCACGTCGCATGGACAGGGTGATTGAGAAGCTGCTTGGCCAGGCCGACCTTGTGATTCTTGACGCACCGCCCATCATGGCCGCAACCGATGCCATCGTCTTGTCTACTAAGGTCGATGGCGTGTTGCTCGTAGCCAGTGCGGGCACAACCAAACGCGAGCAAGCTCAGCGCGCTGTGGAACGTCTGACCAAGGTCAATGCTCGCCTGGTGGGTTCCGTATTGACCAACGTTCCTCTTGCTGCCACATTGCGAACCTACTACGCGTAGCGTAGGGTGGGGCCTGCGCCATCTACTGTCTCCTGACAGCCATCTGTGGAAAACCAGCCAGAATCTGTGGACAACTCCTCACTCTGCTGGGATAACATACTCCCCACGACTCATGCCAACATGGGTCCGCCAAGCCTCGAAATCCTATCAGTAGTATCTCTTGAGGCAGGATACCCCAAGCCATTGGGTCTGCACCATGATCGAGCCACGCCGACATGCTCGTGGGCCACGAACAACCTTCCCCCAAAACATGATCAGCTTTCCACAGGTCCAGTGGAAACAGGCCCACACCCCATAGATGCCCGATGGCCTCATACCCCTATGCCTAGTGCCGCGGCCAAACCTCTCCACATATCCCCAGGCCCTACTACTACTACTATACTTATATTCTATAGTGTATAAGAATAGTAGATAGCCAACAGCCTTGGCTGGCGTCTCGCGTGCCGGGACAAAGCAACTGTTCAGGTCCTAGCTTCGCGATCGGGGGGAGCCGGCCCTTTCGTTGAGGTGGGCCTGTTGCGCGTGACCACACAACCTGCTAGAATGAGGACGGAGCGGGGTCCCTGTGTGGTACTGATGCTGGCAGAGTGGGAGTAAAGCGCATGAGCCGCCCCTTGCGTGTAGCCATTCTATCGGTGCTCCTGGGCGCCATCGTCCTTGCCATACTCTTTCTCGCGCGCACAAGGGAGCCCAGCCCTGTTTCTGACCAGTTTGCGGCACTCAGGCAGGAGATGGTCAGATCTGACATACAGGGACGTGGAATCAAGGACGAGAGCGTGGTGCGTGCCATGCAAACCGTGCCCCGCCACGAATTTGTCCTTCCTGAATACGTGGACCAGGCCTACATCGATTTTCCGCTGTCCATAGGGTACGGGCAAACGATCTCTGCGCCGTCCATCGTGGGGGTAATGACCGAGCTGCTACAGCTCGATCGTGACTCCAGGGTCTTGGAGATTGGGACAGGCTCAGCGTATCAGGCAGCCATCCTCGCTGAGATCACGGAGCATGTCTATTCAGTAGAGATCGTCGAGCCGCTCTGCAAAGCCGCCAGAGAGCGTTTGCTCCGTCTGGGCTATACAAATGTGGTTGTAGACTGTCGGGACGGCTATTACGGCTGGGAAGAACATGCCCCATATGATGCCATCATCGTTACCTGTGCACCTGATCATGTTCCCCAGCCCTTAGTCAATCAGCTCTCACCAGATGGGGGACGCATGGTCATTCCGGTGGGTCCCCCTGGCTTCTATCAAGTCTTGTGGAAGATTGAGCGGCATGGGGAAGAGATCACCTCCAGCCGGGTGATGGGGTGTGGGTTCGTTCCCCTCATCGGCGGTCATTAGTACTACTTTTCTTTGCAGCCCGCGGAAGCTGGCACCCCGTAGCAAGGGGGCGCTGGTCGGCGGGTGCGGTTGCAGGCCAAGTACCCCATACGGGGCACAAGTACCCCATACGGGGCACAGGAAGTGGCTTCCAGAGCCATTCTGACATCCGTGCAGTGACGCCGCTGTTCTTGTCCTTGTTTGCCAACTGGGCCGAGAAACGACAGGCTGGCCGCGACGGCGTTTCCTCACCGAGACACTGCCATTGGTGGAGCAGATGCACGAAATCAGACAACGGATGGTCAAGTTCCAGATAGAGAGTCGTGGCGTCAAGGACAAGGATGTATTGAATGCCATGCAGACCGTGCCTCGCCACGCGTTCGTGCCTGAGGAGTTTGCTGACGAAGCGTACGAAGATCATCCGGTGCCGATTGGCCATGGTCAGACCATTTCTCAGCCCTACATTGTGGCTGTCATGACCGAGTTGCTGGAGCTACGTCGCGATTCTCGAGTCTTGGAGGTTGGCACTGGTTCGGGGTATCAGACGGCGATTCTAGCAGAGTTGGCAGAGCACGTCTATACGGTGGAGATCGTTGAGCCCCTCTGTGAGGCGGCCAAGAAACGCATGGCTGGGTTGGGCTACTCGAATGTGACCGTGAACTGTGGGGATGGCTTTTATGGCTGGGAGGAGCACGCTCCGTACGACGCCATCATCGTCACCTGTGCGCCGGACCATATCCCCCAGCCCCTGATCGATCAGCTTGCCGATGGCGGACGCATGGTGATCCCTGTGGGGCCATCGGGAGCCTATCAGGCGCTGTGGGTGGTGAAGCGCCATGGCCCAGAGACCACGTCTAAGCGTCTGATGGGAGTTGCTTTCGTTCCCCTCACTGGTGTTCACTGAGTTGCGTCAAGTCCGGGGCAGTTGCCCTGAGCGATCATCCGGCGGCCTGCTGGCTCTCTCAACTGCAAGGGGCCAGAACGCCACCGTGGCCGCGAGATAGCAGGCCGCAGCCAGTTGGAGCACCAGTCGATATCCTCCGGTTAGGGCCAGTACGATGGCCAGGATGGCGGCTATCACTGAGGCGCTACCATTGATCGCCCAAATCCAGGGGATCAACCCGGGCGCCGAATCACCGATGCTAAGCAGCCCCCTGGGAAAAGGCATTCCCATGAGTGTGCCGAGGGGGATCAGCGAAGCGCCGGCGATGGCGATCCTGGCTGGGAGAGTCATGTGCATGGATCTGGTGAACAGCCCATGAAGCAGGGCGGGGTAAACGACAATGGCCACAACAAGGGCTGGGAGGGTTACCCTTGGGCGGACGCGGGGAGCTAGCAGGCTTCCCGCTCCTGATGATAGGAGGAGTGAGGCGACAACAACAGCAAAGGCGAAGGCCGGCTGACCGAGGTACAGGACAAAGTGTTGCATAAGGGGCATTTCAACTAGCAGATACCCCAGACCGAGCATAGCAAAGTAGGCCAGGTAGCGCCACCGGTGTGGTACCTGGCCTCGTCTCGTTGGGCCCCAGAGGAGGGGCAAGAACACCAACATCCCCGTCGCCACGATGGCGATGCCCAACGTTGCCAAGACCAGGAGAAACCCACTTCCGCCGAAGGGTTGCCAGGTTTTGCCGAGCTGGGCGATGATCTGGGGTATCTGTCGCCAGCGGAAATAGTGGCCAAAGAAGGGACGGTCATCCGTAGGAGGTGAGACGTCATAGTAGTGCGATTGGTAGAATGCGCGTCGATCTTGGGAGGAGAGGAGATCCCGAAAGGCTGTGTAGTAGGCGGGCTGCGAAAGGATATTGTATCGGTTAGCTTCCTCTGGCCGCATTCCAGAGTAGTACACAAGATCATAGCCCAGGCGCTGACAGGTCTCGACGACCAGGTCGATGTCTGCCTCTGTGAAGGGAGCACGGCTGGCCAACAAGGTCATGGTTGACCAACTGCGAATAGCGATGAGATGTCGTGCTGGTTGCTCGACTCCTATGCTTTCCAGCGCGGTCAGCAGGAGTGCGCCGGCACGCAGCGACTCACTTGGTGGGTCCTGCAGCCAACGAGTGAGGACAAGCAAGCCATCCGGGTTGAGCTTTCGGAGGGCGAGGGTTGCGGCCTCGACGGTGTACAGGTGGTTTTCAGCGAGGCTATATGTGCCGGAGGCCAGTGGGTGGAAGGCGTCGGCCAGAGAGAACTGGACGATGTCGAACTGCTCATCGGCACGCTGCAGGGCAGTGCGCGGCTCCTCGATCAAGATGGTTACCCTTGGGTCGCGGTACAGGTATCCCGTAAACCAGGAATACCTGTCGCGCACCACCTGCACGATAAGGGGGTTCTCTTCTACAGCCACCACGCTGGTCGCCGCGTGATGCAGAGCCACTGCCACGTCCATGCCACCTCTTGGCCGCAAGATCAGCACAGAGGCCCGAGGTCGAAGCTTGTATTGGAGGCTGGAAGGCAAGTAGTCGAGGAAACTCACGTCTTCGGGCCTGGTCCGTCGCGAGATGGGGCTAAGATTGGCTCCATCTACGGTCAACGCATGCTGGGGAGGCAGGCTTCCTTGGTATTTGAGGCTCAGTCCTGGAGCCGAGTGCAAGCGTTCGCTCTCCACGACGTCAATGCGAGAATAGGCATTCCACCTCTGATAGGCGAGGCGTGCGTCAGGTGCCTGGAGCGCGTAGCTCAGGCTCTTGTACGGGGACAGCCGCAACGTCATCCAGGGCGGAGGCGACCAGGCGAGTCCCGCGCAGGCCACGACCAGGGCAATCGTCCACCGCATGAGCCTTCGGTAGTTCGGCCCTGGTGTTGCGGTGAGAACGAGCGTCGTGGCAGCAGCGGCGAGCGCCGTAGCCGAAATGATGGTGCGCTCAGGGCCCAGAACCGATAGTGCGACAAGTACGATGGTGCTCCCCAGCCCAGAACCCATGAGACTGGCAGCATAGAGTGGGCTGGTCTGTTGGGGCATCAGAGAGAGATACAGCGACACGATCAATCCGCTGGCTACAAAGGGCACGACCAAACTTACGTAGTAGATGGCAAGATAGAGCAGTTGGCGTCTGTCCCACGCCAACTGGTAGGAATCGAAGGGGACGGTGTTGATGACGAGATAGGAGCCGAGGATGCTGAGGGGGAAAGTGATGGCCAGAAGCGGCTGGAGCCGCCCGCGAAGGCTCTGTGACAGCGAGGAAAGGATAGTTCCGCTGCTGCCATAGCCCAATAGCGCGACACTCACGCTGAGGAAGGCGAAATGATACCACTCGGACACTGCGAAGACGCGTGTCAGGGCGATCTGCAGCATCATTGTGGCTGCTGAAACCAGGGCTATGCCAGCATATAGACGGCCCCTGTGCACGACGTGCACTCTCTTCCTCCCGCCGCCATAGAGCGCCACCAGACTCGCAGGCCCAGCTTACACTCGGAGTCGGTCGAGGTCAACAGCGATCAAGGATGGGGTGTCGAACAACTCGCTGGGAACGCAAGGGGATGCAGATAGGCCGAACGGCATCGGGCACGGCGCCCCGGGTGCGCCGGGATCTGCGACCGTGCCCCTACTTGTGCGAGCAATGCCTGCTTACACGCGGGTGAGATACTTGCCCGTTCGCGTATCGACACGGACAACGTCTCCCGCCTGGACGAATAAGGGAACCTGGACTCTCAAGCCCGTCTCCAGGGTAGCCTCCTTAGTAGCACCAGTGGCCGTGTCGCCGGCGAACCCCGGGGGTGCGCTGGTAACCTCCAGTTCCACCGTGATGGGCAGGTCAATACCAATGACCGCTCCCTCGTAGAACTCGAGGTCCAGGGTAGTTCCTTCCGTCAGGTATGGTACCACCTCTTCAAGCATATCGCTATGCAACGCGGGCTGTTCGTAGGTTTCCGTGTCCATGAAATAGTAGTAGTCGCCGTCTCGATATAGATACTGCACGCTGCGATGGTCCAGATGGACCTCTTGGACGCGCTCTCCAGACATGAAGGTGCGACTGACCGTCGCCTTGGTGTGCAGGTTGCGTAACTTGGTGCGGATGTATGCCGCCCCGCGGCCTGGCTTGTAGTGATCGTATTCTAGCACTCTCCATATCTGGCCGTCACTCTCAAAAGCAACGCCTTTTCGGAGGTCTGTAACAGAGATCATGTAACGCCCCCAGAACTTGAATGAGCCGAGCATCATCCATTATAGTCTGAGAGAGCGGGGGTGCAAGTCAGCGTCGTTGAGAAGCCGGCGACTTGCGGATTTCCGGGTCAAGCCAGCCTCGGGCTATGCGTGGGAGCGATTCCAGGGGTCCCTGCCTGGCTGTGCATCTCGGCAGAGAGCGCAAGAAGGCCTTTCCGTAGGCCTTGGTCAGCAAGCGCTTGTCCAACACCACCACCAGTCCATAGTCGTCCTTGCTGCGGATGAGCCGTCCGAACCCCTGGCGAAACTGGAGGATCGCGCTTGGCACATAAAGCTCGTGGAAGGGGTCGTTCATGGTCTCAGCCCGTGCGGCAAAGACCGGATCCGTGGGCACTGAGAAGGGGAGCCTGGCGATGACCAGACAGCCGAGCGCCGGGCCGACCACGTCGATCCCCTCCCAAAAACTGCGCGTGCCCATCAGCACTGACTTGGGGGTGTTACGAAAGCTCTCAAGTATCTGGTTCCTGGAGCCGTCAAGCCCCTGCCCATATACGACGATCCCATCCTGATCGAGCTGGTGCAGCACCCCACGATAGGTCGCTCTGAGCTGGCTGGTGGAGGTGAAAAGCACCAACGTCCGGCCCTCTGTGGCCCGGCAGAGATCGACGATCGCCCGTTCCACACTCTCCTGGAAGCGGGGTTCATTGGGCTCGGGCATGTCCTTGGGCACGTAGAGAAGTGCTGCCGTCTTGAAATCGAACGGCGAATCCAGGGCGAGTTCGATGGGGTCCTCGAGGCCAAGACGCTCCTTGATGAAGCTGAAGCTGCCACCAGTGCGAAGAGTAGCGGAAGTCAGGACGACACAGTCTTTGTCGGAGAAGAGCTTCTCCTGGAGTGTCGGCCCAACGTGAAGGGGCGCACTGTGTAGGGTGATCTCCTGATCACGTCCGGAGATGGCGAACCAGTAGATGCCGCCCCGATCGGGCCTCATGAGGATCCTGTCCAGGCCAGACCACATGTCGGTGCCAAGTTGGAGTTGAGCCTTCATGTCCAGCACCAACTCATCCCGGGTTGAGTTCTCACCGAGATCCAGACCTCTCGCATGATCGAGCAGGGCCTCCAGGCCACGAAAGACTCTGCTCATTGGGCCGGAGAAGCGTTCCCAGGCGATCTCCACACTTGCCCAATCTGGCTGAGCTCGCAGACCAGGGGTCAGGCGCAGGTGTTGGTCGTAGGAACCGGCCCGTGTCGCGCCGACCTCCACCTGGTCTCCTATGAACGCGGCCAGGACGCGGAAGAGTTGGTTCAGGCGTTGCCGCGCTCTAGCCACTTCTGGTCGCAGGGCTTCAACATGAGAAGCGATCGTTTCCTGCTCCAGGTGACCGACGCCTTCTCGGGCGAGCATGCCAGCCACCCTTGAGAGCAGGCCAGCAGACCCGTCTCTCCGCTGATGATGGATCCCAGCCAGGATAGCCCGGATGTCGCGCCGGCCCGCGTGGAGGCCGAACTGCTCAGTGGCCCTTTCCTCAAGGTGGTGAGCCTCGTCGATGATCAGGTACTGGTACTTGGGTAGAATGCGATTCTCGAGCATCAGGTCGGTCAGCAGCAAAGAGTGGTTTACGATGACCAGGTGGGCACGCTGCGCGCGCTCTCTGGCCCGGTAGTAGAAGCACCGGCCACTCCGCCGGAATGAGCAGATGTCACCCATGCACGTGTCGGAAGACGCCTCAACCTGCGACCACACGGGCGAGTCGGAACGTAGCAGCAAAAGCTCGGTGCGATCGCCCGTCTCCGCAGTGGGCAGCCACGCCAGAATCTTGGCCAGTGCGCGCACCTCGTCTATGGAAAGCTGCCGCAAGCGTCGAAAGGCGGCCAGCCTGCGCAGGCAGATGTAGTTGGTTCGCCCCTTGAGAAGGGCCACCCTGAACGCAATGGACAGAACACGTTGCAGGTCAGGTATGTCCTTGTTGTAGAGCTGGTCCTGCAGGTTGATGGTGTTGGAAGAGATCACTACACGGCGACCGTTCTGCGTGGCGAAGCAAACGGCCGGCAGCAGATAAGCCAGTGACTTGCCGACGCCGCTGCCAGCTTCGACCAGCAGGTGTGCGGGCGTGTTGAAGGCGTCGGCCACGGCTACCAGCATTTCAACTTGCTGTGGACGGTGCTCGTAGCCCGGAAACGCCTTCTCAAACTGCCCGCCAGGGGCTATCATGGCCGAGAGGATGCTGGTGTCTATCGGCGTGATAGTTGGACTTGGCTTAGGGGCAGGAATGGCCCCCTCTTCCTGAGCAGGCAGGCCAGTGCTGCTCTCTGCGGGGATCCATTCTCTCCCCTCTGCTACCAGGGACACGCCTTGCCTGGCCTGTCGCTCGGTGGCCAGTTGGCCAAACAGGTCTCCCAGAGACCAGTTGGTGTGCGCCGAGGCGCCAGCAATTTCCTCCAGCACATCTGAATCCCATTGCCGTACGCGGTCAAGCAGTGCGAGGAAGAGGTCCTTGGTCGTCTTGGCGTCGCTCAGGGCGCGGTGTTTCTGGTCCATGTCGATGCCCAGGCTCTCTGCGAGGTGAGCCAGGCTGTAGCTTCGCATCCCGGGTAGCACGATGCTTGCCAGCTCGAATGTGTCGAGGGTCTCATTGTCGGGCAGAAGGCCGTGCCGGTTCAGGAATCGAAGGTCGGTCGCGATGCTGTGGCCGATGAGGGGGAGGCTCTGGACAAAAGCCACGATCCTGCCCTCGATGGCACGCAGTGTGGGCGCGTGGTCTATCTCTGTTCGAGAGATACCGATCAACCGCTCGACTTTGTAGGGGAGGTCCACAGGGGAGTTGATCACGCTGGAGTAAGTCTCCAGCACTTGCCGGCCTCTGAACTTGACCATACCGATCTCGATGATATCGTCGTGTTTGTAGTCGAGACCAGTAAGCTCCAGGTCGAGGGCCACATAGGTGCGGGTCATAGGGCTCCGGTTCCATGGGCCGGGCTGGCCCACGGGCAACATGCTAGGCGTCTTCTGGCGCCAAGAGCTCTGCACGGGCTGGTCAAGCAGTGGCGCTGGCTCTACGCGACCGAGGTAGTGTTCCCGAGGCGACTCCCTGCCCCGCGCAGCCCGGGGCCGCAAGCCTTCTGCAGACCCACGAGGAGTGTGGCGCGGACACCGAAAGGCGCGACCTCAACGAGTTATCCATCCGGAATGCTCCCGCTAGAGCGAGCTCGCGGATGGAGGATAGGAAACAGACCCCTCCCGTGAGACGCCTGCTCCTGCCGGCAGGTCTTCCTCCAGGCACCCTGCCAACTGACAGCGCACACTGTCCCGAATGCTGAGAGCCGCGAGAGTCGAGCTCAGGACATGCCAGAAGAGGACATCTCATAGCGATGCCCCGTGGTTAGTGTTACCCTTCCTGTGTGCTCTACGAGAGATCCTGCCTCCAAAGCAGGCCGCCCAGGCTTAGTGCGTAGAGAGAGTTCTTGTGTTCCCCAGATACGAGGGCAAGGCTGATGAAGCTTTGCGAGACCAATCCCTCCATGAAGGGGTGCCAGGTGCGACCCCCATCGATCGAGCGGAACACGCCGGTACCTGTGGCGGCGAAGAGGACTCCCCCCCCGTCAATCTCACCGATGCCGACCGCACTCAGAGTGTTGGCCCCAGATGGGTCAACCCTGGTGCTGATCCAGACGTCTTTGGCTCGGCGCAAGGGACGGAGGCAGTAGGGGCCCGTGGCCAGGACTGATTGCTCGGCTGGATTATCGACCACACCCGATGGCATGGCTATATCGACCCAACGCGCAGAGGTGATCTGGGTTGTGATCTGCCGCCACGTGGCCCCTGCATTGGTTGACCGCCAAACGGCGACGCGCGCTTGCTTGGTGATGGTGGCGGGAACGGCGGTGCCCATCAACAGAGTGTGGTCGTCGGAGTAGCTGGGAGAAGCGACGATAGAGAGGATCTCTTGCCCGTGGCAGGGCGATTCGCTGTCTTGCCAGGTTGCGCCCCCGTCGTGGCTCACTAGGAGCTTGCCATCCCCAGTTCCTGCCCAGCCGTCACCCGTCTCTGCCACGAGGAGGAGAGCTTGTACACCCTGAGCCTGGCTGACCGTGTCCCAGGTGTTGCCCTGATCAGTGGAACGCAAGACGCCGCCTTGGCTGGCCACAAGGAGCGCGTTCTCATGGGCCATGTAAGCGGCGGTGAGGGGAAGGTAAGGGGCCAGCCCTGGCAAGATCTGCCAGGCCTTGCCGCCATCCACCGATACCCACACGCCTTCCTGAGGACCCATGGCGTAGAGTTTCTCCCCTGAGACCATGAGTCGGGCGAACCCCCGGGCCGACAGACTCCCTGAGATGGACTCCCAGGCCAGACCGCCATCGGCTGACCGCCATATCCCAGCATCATGCAGGCCAGCAAGCACGGTGCTCTCATCTCCGGTCAGGGCCAGGATCGAGCTGGGCATTTCGGCGGCGGCCCGCCACGACTCTCCGCGGTCGCTAGAGACATGGATATCCGCGCCGACGGCGCACACCATGCGGCCGCTCTCGGCGTAGTCGGGCGCGAGCCAAAGGCAGTTGACTGGCCCATCGCCAACCTCTGCCTGCAAGAGCTCCCAGGTGCGGCCACCGTCCCCGGAGTGGTAGAGGTTGCCCCCTTCGGTGCCGGCATAAACCGCGCGATCGCGCTCAAAATCGGGGCTAACGGCGAGTGCATCCACCACGTCGTCGTCGATCATCAGTTCCGTCTCGCGCCAGGCACGACCCCCGTTCAGGGAGATGTACACGCCTTCCGTGGTGGCGGCGAACATCGTCTCTCGCCTCGACCAGTCTGGGCTGGCAGCCAACGCGAGAACAGAGTAATCGGTCAGGCCAAAGCTGCTACCCTCCCAGCTTTTGCCCGAGTTCCTGGTGACCAGAACCCCAGTGCCATCTGTGGCGGCAAAGGCGGCTCCATCCTTGCGGAAGTTGGGCGAGGCCAGCACGGTGGTCACCGGAGCTCTGAGCTCTTGGGGCACCATACCTGCTTCCCAAGTCTTGCCGAAATCAAAGGAGGAAAACAGTGCGCCGTCGAGTGCTCCTGCAAAAAGGGCGCCGTTGGGGGCCACGGCCAGTGTGCTCAGCAGGGGGGTGGTCAGACCGGTGAGGTTCTGCACCCAGGTCCTCCCTGCGTCATCGGAGTAAAAGATGCCGCAACCAGTTGCCGCCCAGTAGCGGGGGACGTCACGCACTGGCGAGATGGCCAAACCCAACACTGTGCCGCCGCTTGAAATGGCTCCAAGATACTCCCACGGTTTATTCCTGTCTCTGAGTACGTCTATGGAAATGCTCATGGACTAAGACTCTCCTCGGGTTTTCGATGAAGGATCAAAGCTTCGATGGTGAGTAGCATGCTGGACCCGCTGGCGGCCAGTTCCAAGGCACGCTTGGCGACCATGGTGGGGTCTACTATGCCCTCGTCGAGCACATTGACGATTCGCTTGTTCCGGGCGTCGAAGCCATAGCCCGGGCCCGCTCGACGCGCTTCGGCAATGACCAGGGGAGGATATGCTCCGGCGTTCTCCGCGATGCGACGCATTGGCTCCTCCAGGGCACGAGCCAGGATGTTGACCCCTATGGCCTGGTCGCCTTCAGCTTCCAGAGCCTCGACGGCCGGGCAACAAGCCACATACGCAGCGCCGCCGCCTGGTACGATCCCGCTATCCGCACCGGCCATGACCGCCTTTATCATCTCTTCTGCCGTCTCGGTGAGAGCTTTGCGTTCCTGTGAGGTCAGCGCCCCGATTCTCAACTCTCCGACACCGGCTGAGAAATGCCTCACTTGCTTGCGCAAATCCTCACGCTCAGTCGGATCGTGTGTATCACGCAGCCGCTGACGCAGCTTTTTGAGGCGTTCGCGGACGGCCTTCTTGTCTCCCTTCCCGCCTATGATAGTGTGGTGGTCGCGGGTGACGATCACCCGCGCGGCGCGGCCAATGTCATTCATGGTTATGTCCTCAGAGGCCATGCCCGATTTGTCGGTCAGCGATCGCGCACCGACCAGGATAGCGATGTTCTCCAGCGTGCCCCGTCGCAGGTCTCCCACCGGCTTCGGGCTGATGGCAGTCGAGCGAACCGTATCCCGCTCGTTGTTGGCCACCAGGACGCCGATGGCCTTGTCAGACATCATCTTGCAGATGAACAAGACGCTCTTTCCACCAGCTCTGGCCACCTGCTCCAGGATGTTGGCGACGCTTCCGGTCGAGTCGAAGCGCATGTCTGCCACCACAACGTAGACATCATCGAGAACAGCAATGCGGCGTTCGCTGTCTGTGATCAGAAAGGGAGAGACATAGCCCCCCCTGAAGCGAGCCCCTTCGCGGTAAGCCCGATCGTGGTAGGTGGCAATGTATGGTTCGATAACGATGTTCGCATTGGGGCCGAGAAGGTCATACATCTCGCCCAGGAGCTTGCCGATCTCACGGTTCCCAGTTGACGCCGAGGCCACGGCGGCTATGCTCTCCTCCCCCTGCAAGGGTATGGACATCTCTCCCAGAGCTTCTGTGGCCGCTTTGGTGGCCTTGTCGATCCCCTGTTTGACCATCAGTGGATGGGCACCCGCCGCGATCACCCGATGGGCTTCTCGGGCAATGGCCCACGCCAGCACTGCGGTGGTAGCGCTGCCGTCGCCAACTTCTTCACGTGCGCGCCACGCCATGTGGCGCAGGAGCATTGCTCCCACGTCCTCTGCTCGTTCGGGAAGTTGGATGATGCGCCGAGCTATGGTGGCGGCGTCGGTCAGAAGCTCGGCCTCGTTCCCCACCATTCTGGCACTCACTATGTTCCTGCCCACTGGCCCGAGAGTGATCCCCAGCAAGCGTGCCATTGTTTCAAAGCCCCGCAGCATCCCCTCCCGAGCTTGGTTTCCTAGCATGACATCTGGTACTGGCATGACGATTCGTTGTCCTCCTCCCTGGAGGTCCGGCTGCCTCCGCAAGCTGAACGTGCGCTAGTATACCATCGATCACCTTTCTGGGCAACATGGGGCGACACCCGGCTGAGCAGGCCGTTCTTGGGACGCGAGGCCGCCCAACCGCTCGGGGAGGCGAAGAGAGGCAGGTCGCGGGGTGGGGTCTGAGCCACACAAGTCGCAGAGACTGTTACAGAATGGCAGCGACCGCCTTCTGAGAAACGCCGGCGCTGCGATCGTATAGGTTTTATCTCAGTTGTTTGCGTTTTGTAGAGGCGAGCGACCCCGCCTCTACGCCGCAAGCCCTTATTGCAGCAGTCTCCGCACGCGGGGTGGGGACTCTGGAACACCGTCAATAAGTAGACATCTGAGAAGAAGGAATGGATCTGCTCCCATGAGCCATCGGATACGGGCCAGCGGCACCCTGCGAGGCCGGCTGGTGTTTCAGAACTGCTGCCGCCACCCATTCTCCAACCCAGCATCCTCAAAGGCCCGGAGCGCAGCCTCGTACTCCTCGGGCAAAAGCCGATGGCCCAACTCCGGGTCGCCGACAGCCTTGTGGGCGGGAAAGTACTGACCCATGAGGCTCACGTAGGCCGTCTTCGAGAGATGGTCAGCGATCCAGTAGAGGACCTCGCGGGTCTGCGAAAGGCCGTGAGGCAACACCAGGTGTCGTATGACCATGCCACGGATGGCCACTCCTTCGGCGCTTATTGTGAGAGAACTCCCCACCTGGCGATGCATCTCCAGCAAGGCCGCGCGGTTGTACGCGACGTAGCTCCGAAAGCCGGACAGCCTGTGCGCAACAGCGTCGTCGGCGTATTTGGCGTCGGGCAGGTATATGTCCACAATCCCGTCCAGAAGGCACAGGGTTTCCACGCTCTCGTAGCCACTGGTGTTGTACACTATGGGGATGCGCAGGCCGTTGGCAACAGCCAACTCCAGAGCTGCCAGGAACTGCGGCACATAGTGGGTGGGCGTGACCAGGTTGATGTTGTGGCAACCGCCACGTTGTAGCTCGATCATCATTCCAGAAAGCCTGTGCGCGGTCACTTCTTGGCCGATGCCCAGCTGACTGATGGGAAAGTTCTGGCAAAAGATGCACCGCCCCGTGCAATGCGAGAAGAAGATGGTGCCCGAGCCACCCGTGCCGCTAATGGGCGGCTCCTCTCCAAAGTGGGTGTTCCAACTGGCGACCCTGGCCAGACTCCCGCCCCGACAGAAGCCGAGCTCCCCTTCCAGCCGGTTGACCCCACAGGTGCGCGGGCAAAGCTCACACGCCATCAGGCGCTCGCGAGCGGCCTGCACGCGCTCGTGCAACAGGTGGTCTTGATAGAGTTCAATGTAACTGGGGTAGGTGCCAGAGCTTGTGCTAGATTCGCCTTTCGAACTGACGGAACCTTTCCCATTCAGGTAGATCATCTTGATCGCGAACGTAGCGTCGCATCTCCAGTATCTGGTCGCGCAGCAAGGCAGCCTTCTCGAACTCCAGGTTCTGGGCAGCCCGCTTCATCTGGATTTCCAGCTCCTTGACAATCCGGTGGCTTTCCTGCTTCGGAATGTACGTTGCCACCTTGTAGTCTGGGCGCGGCTCGGCCACGGACCGAAGCGCCTGGGTGAGAGCCCGTATCTCCTTGACGATGCTGCTGGGTACGATGCCCTGAGCCTCATTGTGGGCCATCTGGACTTGCCGACGACGGTTGGTCTCACCTGTCGCTCGTTGCATAGAATCGGTAACGGTGTCTGCATACATGATGACCTGGCCATTGACGTGCCTGGAAGCGCGGCCAATGGTCTGGATCAGGGATGAGGCAGAACGCAGGAATCCCTCCTTGTCGGCATCAAGGATGGCTACCAGGGAGACCTCGGGCAAGTCGAGGCCCTCGCGCAGGAGATTGACCCCGACCACTACGTCATAGACCCCGGCCCTCAAGTCGTTGAGGATATCGACGCGCTCGAGCGTAGCGATCTCCGAATGTAGATAGTGAACGCTCAGCCCAGCTTCGCCCAGATAGTCGGAGAGGTCCTCGGCCATGCGCTTGGTGAGTGTGGTAACCAGGGCACGCTCGCCTCGTCTCTCCCGGGCTTGGAGTTCATTGATCAGATCGTCGATCTGGCCTTCGGTGGGCCTGATCGAGATCCAAGGATCCACCAGGCCCGTGGGGCGGATCACTTGCTCCACGATCTTGGTGCTGTGGGCACGTTCGTACGGTCCCGGAGTCGCCGACACAAAGATACACTGGTTGATGTGGGCCTCAAACTCTTCGAAAGTCAGTGGGCGATTGTCCAGCGCTGAAGGCAGGCGAAACCCGAATTGCACCAGGACTTGCTTTCTTGAACGGTCGCCCTTGAACATGCCCCTCACCTGAGGTATGGTCATGTGCGACTCGTCGATGAACATGAGGTAGTCATCTGGAAAGTAGTCCAGAAGGGTCCAGGGGGGCTCACCTGGCTGGCGCTGCGAAAGGTGCCGCGAGTAGTTCTCGATGCCCGAGCAGTAGCCGATTTCGCGCAGCATCTCCAGGTCATAGTGGGTGCGCTGTTCGAGCCGCTGGACCTCGAGAAGCTTGTCCTGGCCACGAAGGAGCGCGAGCCGCTCCTCGAGCTCTTTTTCGATGTCCTCCAAAGCCACTCCCAGCTTCTGCTGGGGGGTGATGAAATGCTTGGCGGGGTAGATGTCGATGCTTTGGTGGCGGAGCAACACCTCGCCGGTGAGAGCATCGATCTCCACGATGCGCTCGATCTCGTCGCCCCAGAACTCTACGCGATAGGCCGTGTGACCATAGGCGGGCATGATCTCCAAGGTATCTCCCCGCACTCGGAACTTGCCCAGGGAGAGGTTCATGTCGTTGCGCTCGTAGTGGATGCCCACCAGGTGGCGCAGTACGCGGTCGCGATTGTGGAATGTGCCCTCTCGCAAGTTGACCACAACCTTGCCGTACTCCTCCGGATCGCCCAGGCCGTAGATGCAGGAGACCGAGGCGACGATGATGACATCACGCCGGCTAAAGAGGGATGAGGTGGTCGCCAAACGCAAGCGGTTGATCTCCTCGTTGATCTCGGCGTCCTTCTCGATGTAGGTATCCGTCCGTGGCAGATAGGCCTCTGGCTGGTAGTAGTCGTAGTAACTGACAAAGTAGTGTACGGCGTTTTGGGGAAAGAACTCTCTGAACTCGGTATAGAGTTGAGCTGCGAGCGTCTTGTTGTGGGCCATGACTATGGTGGGCCGTTGCACAGCCTCAATGATCTTGGCCATGACGTAGGTCTTCCCCGAGCCGGTGACCCCCATCAAGGTCTGATGCCGGTCGCCCACCCTCAGGCCCTCGACCAACTTGGCGATGGCCTGAGGCTGGTCTCCCGTTGGCACAAAGTCGGAAATGAGCTCAAACTCTGGCATGGCTTCCCCGACCATCTGAGCAAGGCAACCTACCCATATGCGGATTATAGCACACCTGTTCGTGTCCGACAAGACATCTGAGCGGCAGCACGCTGGCCCACCCAGGGCGCGTGTGCTGCTTCACCCTAGACGTCCGCACTCTCCGTTCTGCTCCAACGCCGGTCTCACGAATATGGGGTTGCTGTAGATCCAGCCTCGTGGCTTCAGAAGGTAGCGGCGATGGCACTCGACCCGGTAGGCTCCAGGCGAGCGGGTGGCGTGGACTAGCTCGGTGCCAACAGCCTGGGCCACGCGGGAACCGTTGCGGATGAGGCGCAAGCGCCCCCGGTGGGGAGCGTGAATGCGAAAGCGCACCGGGCGTTCGGCGATGAACTCGTCGCCCATGGTATAGCAGTCCTCGCCGTGTTCGGCAAAGAAGCGGAATCCACGGGTCGGAGCCAGAGCATCGTAGCCCACGAAGCATCTGCCACTGGCCAGCGCCCCATAGACCAGTTGCGCGTCTCGCGAAACGTCGTCACTCCAGGGCTCGGTGACCAGAATGTGGGTGTTGAGGGCGGCAAAGAGATGCTCGTAGCTGAAAACCGGCCGCTCGAGGGGACCACATCGGTACAGGGTGCCGTGAGCATCCGAGCCAGCGAGACCCCAAACCTTGTTGTCGGCCAGCAGTTCGTCCCACTTGGCCAGCGTCTCGGGATAGGGACCACGGATGAACAGCTTCGGGAAATAGGCCGCCAGCAACGTCAGGGGAAGATTGACCAGGTAGGACTTGAACTCGGACATGTAGTTCCAGATCTCCAATCCGCTGTAGCCCCTAACTCCCCAGCTCACCCAGTTAATCTCGGGCTCAGCAGTGTACCTTCCGCTACGTTCGCAAGGATGGGCGATGAAACCGATACCGCCCCGCTCGCCCACGGCATCGATGAGCCGTTGAGGGTCATCGCCGAAGGGCGCCAACTCCTCCCGGGCGTTGAAAACCAGGTAGTGATTGCAGTCGGGCCGCTGAGGATCGTGTACTTCTTCTCCAACCAGCATCAGAACGCGTCCATACCACCCCTGCGCTTCACCGACGTAGACGTTGTGATCGGCGACGATCAAGAAATCCAGCCCGAGCTTCGCTGCGACCTCGGCCAGGGTGGCATGGTCTGCGTTGCCATCGGAATGGGTGGTGTGAATATGCACGTTTCCAACCAGCTCGCACCAATCCATCAAGAGTCCTTGCCTCGCTAGGCGCGAGTGTGGCGATCCTGCGGCGCCTGCTAGTGTATCACGGGTGCCACCGAGACGCCAGGGACATGCGGTGGCACCGAAGGTGAGCTGCTGCCAGTCTGCCATGAGACCCGCTTGACAATCCTCTCTGCAACACGCTCGTCACGCCCACGCTGTATAATCGACTTTTGCGCGTTCCTTTCCATTTATGTCGTGGTACATTGACAATCGTCCTCAAGTGCAATATAATAGAGAGTAGGTTCCGTTGGGGCTTGGCGGAGGTGACAGGTTGAACCAACGTAGCCTGAAAATGTGTAAGTTGATGGTAGTGGATGCTATTGTGAGGCATGTGGCGTACGGGCGTGGCAAGGCCAACCTCGGTTGTTCCGTGTTCCAGGCTTGGAGCTTCGGAGCGCCGAGTTTGTGTTTCTCATCTTGCACACGGAGCAGGTGTTAGCAGTCGTGGTTCTTCCATGCCGTGTGGGCTCACACCGTCGTGAGGGCTTCCGCGCTGTTGTCAGTGGAGACAGGGAGGGAAAATGGGAATGATAGGCCACAGCCTGGAATCGCTTTCAGGCTTCTTGGAAGAAGCGGCTCGTCGCTGTGAGGATATCGCTGGCGCCAGGTCACAGGCGCCGTCTCAGTCTGGCGAGCGAACCGAAGAACAGCAGGCCGCCCACGAGGCCAGCGAGAACCTAGAAGAGCGCGCAGGATCTTCGCTTGACGTGGACACTGCCTGGCAAGACGCGGAGCAGGCATATCGGGATGGACAGATTGTCGAGGGCATCGTGACCGGGTGGAATCGCGGGGGTCTGTTGGTGCGCTGGAACGATCTGCAAGGGTTTGTGCCCGCATCGCAACTCAAGGAGGTGCCCATTTTCGAGGACGAGGAGTCGCGCGATGAGCAACTCGCACGATGGGTGGGTGAAGAGCTGAGACTGAAAGTCATCGAACTGGACCGCAGGCGGAATCGGCTGGTATTCTCTGAGCGAGCCACCATGTGGGGACCGCAAGACGGCGACCGCCTGATGGCGGAGATCACTCCGGGTGAGACGTGGCGCGGCTACGTGAGCAATCTGTGCAACTTTGGAGCCTTCGTTGACCTTGGCGGAATCGATGGTCTCATACATCTTTCTGAGCTTTCATGGGGGCGGGTCAGCCACCCGCGCGAGGTGCTGGCTATCGGTCAGGAAATCGAAGTCTATGTTATGAGTGTAGACCGGAGCAATCGGCGCATCGCTTTGAGTCTCAAGCGCTTACGGCCCGATCCCTGGACGGTCGTCGATGAAACGTATCACCTGGGCCAGCTAGTATCTGCCAC
This sequence comes from Anaerolineae bacterium, assembly GCA_035529675.1. GTDB lineage: Bacteria > Chloroflexota > Anaerolineae > UBA1429 > UBA1429 > DATKWG01. The sequence goes on along the minus strand of DATKWG010000099.1, from coordinate 13,466 downwards.
CATCACCAACGTGGTAGACTTTGGCGCCTTTGCTCAAATCGAAGAGGGACTGGAGGGACTGGTTCACATTTCCGAGCTTTCCGAAGCAAGGGTCACCCATCCCAGTCAGGTCGTGAAACCGGGAGAGAGAGTGCGGGTTCGCATACTGCGCATTGACAGCGGCCATCATCGCCTGGGCCTTAGCTTGCGCCAGGCTGCTGAAGAGCAAGCCCCGAACGTGGGGTTCGAGACCCGGCCGTTAGACTCTGAGTGGGGGCGCAATTCGCACCTCCTGTACTAGTACCAGTTCGGTTAGAGTGCTCACTCTGGGGCAAAGGCGTGCACCCCGTGGTGAAGGGGCGCGTGTCACCGGATGGACGCCAGAATGGCTCTGCAGGCCACTTCTTGTGCCCCGCACGGGGGACAAGTCTCGTGACGCAAGATCCGTGTTCAGTTTCAAGAACGCACCATACAGGTTTGCACCACTATAAACCGCAAACTCGCCAAGTATCGGGCATTTGTGCAGGCAAGCACTAGGACAAGATGAAGCGAAAAGGGACCAAACGCAAGTCCGTGCGCAAGGCTGCCAGCAGAGCCACTACCGCCCCCAAGTCATCCCCTGGGATCTGGCGTTGGCTCTTGCATAGGGAGGTCTGGGGCCTGAGCCTGGTCACTATCGGCGGCCTCACTATTATCTCCTTGGTGTGGCGTGGCGAGGGTAAGCTGAGCCAGGCCTGGGCGCTGGGACTTAGACAGATGTTCGGCGTGGGAGCTTACGCCATCGGTCTGCTCTTTGTCGGCTGCGGTGCTGCTGTCTTGTTTTGGCATACGCTCCGCAGGCGAGTCATATCGAGGTGGCAGACGATCATCGGCTGCGAAGTGGCCTTCTTCGTCGCTCTCGGCCTGGTGCACATCCTGGCCAGCGAGCCGCCTTTGGAGTTCGCTCGATCGGGCAAAGGTGGGGGATATGTCGGCTGGTTGCTGTGGAGAGTCACCGTGCCCCTGCTGGGCAAGCCCGCAAGTGCTCTGCTCTTGCTGGCCCTGGGGGTGGCAGGGGTCTGTCTGGCGACGGGAGTGAGCTGGCGTTCCTTCTCCTGGCGTCTTCTGTGGCTCCTGGCGAAGCTGGGCAAGCGTCTCCGGGCGTCGGTTGCCGCCCGCCAGGCCGTGGAGGCAGATGCCGGTCTCGACTCTGTGGCAGCCCTCTCAACCGCAAGACGCCAATCGGCCCAGGCTGGCCTTGAGGCCGGGCCAGCCCCGTTTTTCTCGGACACCGGCGGGCGCCGAACCGATTCGACCAGGAGGGAGGGCCAGGAGAGGATCAGGACTCCCAGCCGGTCACCTGGCCTGCCTCCGGTGGATCTGCTTGCGCCTGACGAGGCCGACGGTGGTGATGACGCGGACGCCCGCCTGAGGGCACAGATCATCGGAGAGACACTGGGTGCCTTTGGTGTTCCGGCCCAGGTGATCGGGTGGCATCGAGGCCCAGTGGTTACCCAGTTCGACGTCGAACCTGGCTATGTTGAGCGCCAGGACCGAGATGGCAACCTCCGCCGCTACAAGGTTCGTGTGAGCAAGATACAGGCGCTGGCCAACGATCTGGCGTTGGCCCTGGCTGCTGTGCCGATTCGCATCGAGGCCCCAGTGCCCGGACGCCCCGTCGTCGGAATCGAGGTGCCCAACGAAGCCAAGTCATTGGTCGGGCTTCGGGGCGTGCTACAGTCGAATGCCTTCCGCAAGATGAGTGCCCGATTGCGCATCGCCCTCGGACGCGATGTATCGGGCGGCGCCGTGGTTGCCGACCTGAGTGCTATGCCCCACCTTCTTGTGGCAGGGGCCACTGGATCGGGAAAGAGCGTTTGCCTGAACGCTGTCATCGCCTCTCTTCTCTTCTTCAGCACACCCGACCAGTTGAGGCTCCTCTTGATCGATCCCAAGCGCGTGGAGTTGACCAGGTACAACGGCATTCCCCACCTCCTCGCGCCAGTGGTGGTTGACGTCGAGAGAGTGGTACCCGCTCTCAGATGGGTGACCCGCGAGATGGATCGGCGCTACGCGTGTTTCGCAAGGGCTGGCGCTCGTAGCCTGAGTGGATACAATAGGATTGCCAGGTCAACGGACCTGGATCCGATGCCGGTCATCGTGATAGTCATCGACGAGCTGGCTGACATCATGCTCATGGCACCCGACGAGGCCGAACGTACCCTTTGCCGTATCGCACAGATGTCCCGGGCCACCGGCATACACCTGATCATCGCAACCCAACGCCCCTCGACGGATGTGGTGACGGGCCTGATCAAGGCCAACTTCCCTGCCCGCATCAGTTTTGCGGTTGCCTCGCAGGTAGACTCCCGGGTCATCCTTGACAGCCAAGGAGCAGAGAAGCTGCTGGGACGTGGGGATATGCTCTTTATGGCCCCTGACTCGGCCAAACTGACGCGTGCTCAGGGCTGCTTCGTATCGGACAAAGAGATTGAGTCTCTGGCAGCGTTCTGGCGTCGAACGACGGTCAAGGGCGGGACCGAGGCGGAGGAGAGCCCCCCGTGGGAAGCTGCGTCTGGCGACGAGAGCGATTTCAGCGACTCCCTCCTGGAGAGAGCCGTCGAGCTGGTGCGCAAGCATGAGCGTGCTTCGGCATCTTTCCTGCAGCGTCAAATGCGCATCGGCTATCCCAGGGCGGCCCGCATCATTGACCAACTGGAGAAGCGCGGCATCGTGGGCCCGCCCGAGGCGGGTGGGCGCTCACGGGTCGTCCTGGACCGAGCCCCATCAGAAGGGGGGAACGAGGAGTCGTCCTCGGAGGATAGACAGGCATGATCCGGATTGGCACCAGTGGGTTCAGCTACAGAGACTGGGAGCAGGTGTTCTACCCCGGAGGGCTGCCCGCGCGGGACAGACTGTCTTTCTATGCCCGGGAGTTCGACACTGTCGAGGTCAACTACTCCTACTATGCGATCCCAACGGCGAGCACCCTTGTGGCCATGGCCCGCAAGACACCTGCCGATTTCGTCTTTGCCATCAAAGCCAACAAAGACATGACCCACGAGCGAGAAGACAACGCCGAGGTATTCGAGCGCTTTGTCGAAGCGCTCGATCCTTGGGTCCAGGAGGGCCGGCTGGGCTGTGTATTGGCCCAGTTTCCGACTTCTTTTCACAATACGCCAGGCAACCGCGACTATCTGCGCGTTTTTCGCGAGAGGATGGGCGCCCTCCCCACGGTCATCGAGTTCAGACACCGGGAGTGGGTCACTCAGGACGTGTTTGCCCTGCTGCGCGACCTTGGGCTTGGGTTTTGCTGCGTAGACCAGCCGCAGTTCGAGACTCTGGTTCCGCCCATCGCTGTGGCCACGTCCGACGTCACCTATGTGCGCTTTCACGGTCGCAACTACCAGAAATGGTGGCGCCACAAGGAGGCCTGGGAGCGCTACGACTATTCCTACGAGGAGTCTGAGCTGGCCCCTTGGGTGCCCAGGATCAAGGGGCTGGCCGAAGAGTCGCGGCAGACCTTTGTCTATGCGAGCAACCACTGGCAGGGGCAAGCCGTGGACACGGCGCGCCAACTGCGTTTGCTTTTGGGGCTGGCTTGAACACCGGAGGATTGGCCGCTTGCGTGGCCTGATGGTATAATCAAGGCGTATGCACGTGTGAAGCTGTTGCGATAGGGAGGTGGATGATGTCTGGACACAGCAAATGGGCCACGATAAAGCGCTCGAAAGGCGCGACCGACGCCAAGCGTGGCCAGTTGTTCACCAAGATCGGCCACGAAATCGTCGTCGCAGTTGGAGAGGGGGGTCCCAACCCAGACGCGAATTTCCGCTTGCGCCTGGTTCTAGATAAGGCCAGGCGGGCGAATATGCCCAAAGCTAACATCGAACGCGCCATCAAGCGCGGCTCCGGAGCACTCACGGGAGAACGAGACCTCGCTGAATGCACGTACGAGGCGTATGGTCCCCACGGCATAGCCATACTGATTCTTGCTTTGAGCGAGAATAAGAACCGCACTGTTTCAGATGTACGTCGTGTGTTGTCGCGTCACGGTGGGAACTTGGGTGCTGATGGATGCGTTTCCTGGCTATTCTCCCGCAAGGGATACCTGGCGATTGATCCGGGTGACGAGGATGCTGAGGAAATCGCCCTTGTGGCCATCGACGCAGGTGCAGAGGATGTTGAGATCGGCGAGGGTTTCGTGGAGGTGTACACTCAGGTCGCGGACTTTGGGGAAGTGCAAGAAGCCCTATCGGCGTCCTCGTACACGACCACGAGTGCCGGACTTTCCTGGGTGCCTCAGACAACGATGTCTCTCGGCGAGGCTGAAACAGTCAAAGCCATGAAGTTGCTCGAAGCCCTGGAGGAATTGGACGACGTACAGGAGGTCTTTTCCAACCTGGAGATCGCGGATGAGATCATTGCCAAATACGAGGCCCAGGCCGCCTGATAAGAACCATGTTGGTCTTGGGGCTTGATCCCGGCTTGGCCAGCACCGGCTACGGGCTCGTGAGGGGGGATGGCCAGAAGCTGGAACTGGTTGCCTACGGTGTTATTCGTACCCCAGCAAACATGACCATGACCGAGCGGCTTATTCTCATTCGCCAAGGGCTCTCAGAGGTCATTGCCGCATATGGCCCAGATGCGGCTGCGGTCGAGCAGATCTTTTTTGGGGCCAACGCTCGCACAGCCATGATCGTGGGCCAGGCACTTGGTGCATTGCTTCTTACTCTCGCCGAGGCGGGCCTGCCAGTCGCTGAGTACACCCCACTACAGGTGAAGCAATCCATAACCGGATACGGGCGGGCCAGCAAACCTCAAGTCCAACAGATGGTGGCCATCCTGCTTGGTCTGGGTGACGTTCCTCGGCCCCACGATGCCGCCGACGGTTTGGCGGTCTCTATCTGCCATCACCATTCGGCGTGGCTGGCGACGCTTTCCCGGGCCCAGTCAAGGGTGGATCAGTGATTGCAAGCCTTCAAGGCCGGCTCAAAGCTGTCCGCGATGACTCGGTCATCATCGACGTGGGAGGAGTCGGCTATCGGGTTCACGTGACTGGCCCCACTCTGGGCGAGTTGGGCGAGATCGGCCAAGTAGTGGAAGTGCATACCCACCTCTACGTGCGCGAGAACGACGTCGCGCTCTATGGGTTCCAGTCTCTCGCAGAGCTCGATCTCTTTGTGATGCTGATCAGTGTCAGCGGCATAGGGCCTCGCACCGCCCTGGCTACCCTCTCGGCATTCTCGCCCGAAACCTTACGCAATGCACTGGTGCAGGGGGATGCTCTGGCCCTCACTCGCATTCCGGGCATCGGACCCAAGACCGCCCAGCGCCTCATCTTTGACCTCAGAGACAAGGTCGGTGCCGCCCTCGATGCGTGGGTAGTGCCAGGCATCAGCCCTGAGGATGCCGATGTCATCGATGCTCTCACCTCCCTGGGCTACAGCGTTCTCGAAGCCCGGAACGCCCTGAGAGCGGTTCCCAAAGACCTCCGGGAACTGGACGAACGCATCCTGGCGGCCCTGCGCGCCCTCGGCACCAGCTAAGGCCATCAGACGCCAAGCGTGGCCAGCCACTCCTTGGGCAGCAAGGTCAGTAGTCGTGGGTAGACGCCCAACCCCAGCAGCACCAGGCCCAGCAGGAGGGCCAGCAGTCCAGGCAACAAGGGCTCGCGTCTAGCCCCCGAGGTGGGCGTCGAGACCAGGGTCGCCACAAGACAACGGGTGAACGTCCACGCGGGGCCGATGCTGCAGGCCATGACTGCCAGGGCCCAGCCAGGATGGTTGGCCGCGAGGGCGCGGTAGAGCACGAGCCGAGTGGTAAAGCCGGCGGTGAGCGGCAATCCGGCCAGCGAGAACCCGCCAATTGTCATGGCGATCGCGGCCAGGGGGGCTCGCCGCAACCCGCCGCGCAGGTGCTCCAGGTCGTCGGCGCGGAGGATGTCCAGGGCCATGGCGACTGCTGCAACGCCGATCCCCCGGTAGGCAACATGCAACATTGCTGCGCCAGTGCTCGTCCGCGTCCCAATCCCCAGTCCCACCAAGATGAGACCCAGGTCCGCTAACCCAGCGTAGGCCAGAGCGCGCCTGATGGCACGCTGGGGCACGGCGATGAGTCCGGCCACGATTGCAGTGGCAGCGCCACCGGCCAGCGCGAGAATCGAGAAGAACTCGGCTCCACCGGGCCAGATGACGGCGCGCACCGCGTTGTCAAAGTGAGCGAGCACGCTGGTGCCGAGAACGACGGAGAGTGCTACCGCAGCAAGTGAGCTGCCGTAGAGAAAGATGGGCGGCAGCCAGACATGAAAGGGCACGATACCCAGCAGCAGAGCACAGGCAATGGCCAGAGCTATGCCACTCATCCGAACCAGCTCTGCGCTATTCGAATCGTCAGCAGCACCTTCCATCGCCCAGCTCGCCAGCAAGAACAACGGAGCCGACAGCATGAGCAAGGCGAGGACGCGACTGCCGGTCATCGCTGACCCCGGGTGCCGTGACGGAATGAGCATGACGGCCGCAACCATGCCCGCCTCCAGGAGCAGCCCCGCAATGGCCATGTTTCTCACCATCATCGCACCCGCAAAGAAGCCCGTTGCCACCAACGTCAGCGGGAACAGTCGCGAATCCCCCGAGACTCCGTAGGCATGCAACACCATGAACGCGAGCAGAATGGCGCAGAAGGCCAAAGCCAAGGCCCCTTGGGTTGACAGGCCCACGGACCGCCCCAGGATGACGATCGTTTCGTCGTGCTCGAGGGTTGCCGCGAGGATTCCTACCGCCACAAGCGTGACTGTTGAGAGCAACGCGGCAATCGCGCGAAGCTCACGCAAGAGGAGGACGACCATCCCCATGGCAACAGGCAAGATGACCAATGCCAAGATCGTCATCCAGATGTCTCCGCCCTAAGCGATTCCAGCCAGCTCTCAGAACAGGTGGCGACACCCAACGCCACGAGGATGTTCAACACGCCCAGCAGACCGATAACCACCAGGCTCTGCTCGAGGCACAGATAGATTCCCTCAAATCCGTTGACGAAAGTCAGCACACCGAATCCCATGCGCAGCGGGTCAACGCTGGTCAGCGTCAGAAGGAGGCCAATCGATATCAGCCAGTATCCGGTCAGATTGATCCTCACCGGGACGGTCGCCAGTGGATAGGTCCTCCACATGCCGAAGGCGATCAGACCACCCAGAGCCACAAGCATCAGACGAAAGATGAGTCCCATTCCTGTGAGGCTGGCGGAGGGCAAACGTCGCTCAACCGGCACATGCGAGATCTTGTTCTCGTCGCTCAGCAGACGCACCAGGCGATCAAGCTCGCGCTGCACGTGTCTGGCGGTGACATAGAGGATCAAGCAAACGGCGACGCCCAAGCCAATACGAGCGAATATGACAGGGCGATAGAAGCGGGAGGAGGCCAGAGGATCGACGGGCAAGTACTGGATCAGCAGTGGCAGCAGAGAGAGCCTCCGCTCCTCGATGACCAACAAAGATGCTGTCGCGGCAGCCACCACCAGGGCAACCTGATGCGGCGCCAGTGAAGCCAGGAACTCAGACAGGTAGTCTACGACGGACATGTGGACTCGTCATGCTCCCCCGAGATACAACACGATCACCAGGGTCCAGAGAAGGGTCCAGCCCAGGTAGAACGGTCCCTCAACCGCCGCTGAGGCCACTTCGACAAGCCTCTGCAATCGAGCGACTGTCCTTTCGACGACGACATAGAGCCAGTCCAGTTCCAGCAGGGCGCTGGCCACGCGGAATGTGCCTGCAGACCTGTCCCCAGCAATGCCCACCTTTAGTCTGTGCAGGATGTAGCTTCCTGCGAGCGGCACAACTGTAGCCGCACACGCCAGCTCTCCCAACGACTTGGCGTCGGCACGAAACAGAACGCGCAGGGAGGCAAGCTGCAACTCGCCCGGTAGTCCAGGCCAGGGACGAGCAGACAGCGCCAGCTCGATCCCAAGGAAAACCAGGAACAGAGCGACCAAGGATTGCCCAACTAGAGGAACGTGCCTGCTCCAGGTCGGGTCGGAGCCATGTCGCTTGGCCTCGCGGCCCACGTGCCCCAGCCACTGCCAAACGGGCAACGATGCCAGAAGATAGGTCAGGGAGGCCAGCACGACCACACCAGACAGGCCTGCCGACTGGCAAAGGCTCAGGTAGGACCAATGGGCGGTGAAGCCCAGAGTGAGAGGCCACCCGGCCAGCGACATCAGCCCAACAGCACGTGGCAAAGGAGACCGGCGCCTCGTAGCCGCTGTCGATGGCGCCTGGTCATCGACGCCGATGAGGCCAATGCACAAAGCGGCATTGATTGCCAGGATCCATGCTACGGCACCTCCTGCCACAGGGTCCAGCAAGGGCGCAAGAACCAGCGACGCGACCTCGCCCAGCAACACGTAGGGCCAGGCAGAAGCCCAACTGTCGGACAAGGCTGCAAGCAACCCCCCGGCGAGAAGCCCCGCGCCGCAGAGAGCCACCAGCCAATGGTATCCGGTAGCCCCTCCGGAAATGAGGCCGGCTATGCGGAGCCAAAGGTAGCCGCCCGTGCAAATCGAAGCCACATAGGTGACCGGCCGGCGCCTGAGACTGCCGGGAAGTGGGTAAAGGCCCAGACGAAGCAGGGCGGCCAGGGTCAGCAGCTTCAACGGAATCCCAGTCAACACCAGGTCCGAAAACTGCGTGTGGCCGTGCTCGCTCCCGATCAGGACGGTTGCCATAACCAAGGCCAGGGAGGAGAGCAGGTTGGGCAGAGCCCTCCGAACCGCGTGAGGAATGTGCTCTTCGGGAGCATGAATCACGTCGGCACTCAGGAGTGCTGCGTCTGTCAGCGTCCACCCCAGGCAAAGGGTCAGCAGGTTGGCTGCCGAAACTGTCCAGATCCCGCCGAGCACCATGATGAGCGGCGGAACCGCCTCAGACCGCTCCATGGGATATGCCAGCATAGAGATGCCGGCCAGAGCCAGGACGCCGGTCAGCAGAGAGCCAAAGCCGATCCCCAGGTCTCCCAGCCTGAGCTGGAGAGCACCGTCAAGTTCGACGCCGGGTAAGGAGAACAGCAGATCGGCCTGGCAGAAGTCGATCGCCGGCGCGGCGAGGAGCATCGCACAGGTAACGAGAAGGGTCAGGACATAGGTCCAGCGCCTGAGCCGGCCCAAAAAGGGTCCAGAGGGCAGTATCCAGCTAGCCCCGGCGCCACCGAGCGGAATCGCCAGCGGCAAGAGAGGCACAATCAAGCTGACATCCATCATCGGGGATAGTGGTCTCGTACAAGCATCATCGTGACTCCTGCCCTCACTTGGGCGGATCGCGTCCCCGCGATTGTAGCATGAGTCGGCAGGCCAGACAACACGCCCGCCCGCACGCTCGCCGATCGGCCACAAGGACTCTTTGACGGTCGGTTCCTTTGGCCATAGAATGCTCCTGATACTACGCCCGTCGCATGGCATCATCTGGGCACGTGGTGTGATTCGTGTGGGAGGGAAGAGAGTCAGTATGGCCAGTTACCTAGTGATTGTGGAATCCCCGGCCAAGGCCAAGACCATAGGGAGGTATCTGGGGAAAGGATACGTGGTCAAGGCCTCCGTGGGCCACGTCCGCGATCTACCCCGCAAGGAATTGGGGGTCGATGTGGAGTGCGCCTTTCACCCCACCTACCGCATCGTGCAGGGCAAGGAAGAGATCATCGAGGACATTCAAAGGGCGGCAAGAGACTGCAGCCTCATCTACCTGGCCACGGACCTTGATCGAGAGGGGGAAGCCATCGCGTGGCATGTGGCGGAGGCAACCCAACTTGACGGTGACCGCGTTCGGCGTATCACCTTTCACCAGGTGACCAAGGCCGCCATTCAGGAGGCACTTGCTCACCCGCGAGGACTCGACCACGACCTGATCGACGCGCAGCAGGCACGGCGGGTTCTCGACCGCCTGGTCGGGTATCAGATCAGCCCGCTTCTGAGCAAGGCAATGCGCAAGCCTCTCTCTGCCGGGCGGGTGCAGTCCGTGGCTTTGCGCCTGGTGGTCGATCGCGAGCGGGAGATCCTGGCCTTTGTCCCGGAGGAATACTGGACCCTCGACATTGACCTCCAGCGCTGCACTCGGGAGAGGGAGCGCTTCAGGGCACACCTGCACAAGGTAGGGGGTGCAGATCCCCAGCTCCACGAGCAAGCCGATGTGGAGGGCATTCTGGCGGCTCTGGAGGGGGCAACCTATACCGTGACCCGCGTGAAAAAGGGCAAGCGCCAGCGACGCCCTCGGCCTCCCTTCATCACCAGCACGTTGCAGGCGGAGGCAGGGAGCAGGCTTGGATTCTCCCCCAGGCGGACCATGCGGCTGGCCCAGCAGCTCTATGAGGGGATCGACCTCGGCGGCGAAAGGGTGGGTCTCATCACCTACATGCGTACCGATTCCACTCACGTGGCCCCACAGGCTCAGGGAGAGGCACGCAAGTACATTGCAGGGCGTTGGGGTGATGACTACCTTCCCCCCAAGCCGCCGATCTATCGCACTCGCGTCAGGCGAGCGCAAGAAGCCCATGAGGCCATCCGGCCAACGTCGGCTTTTCGCGCGCCCAAGGCGATGCAATCATTCCTGAGCAAGCAACAGGCCCAACTCTACGAGCTCATTTGGCGACGCTTCCTGGCCAGCCAGATGAAGCCGGCCGTCTTTGATACCGTTAGTGTAGACATCACCGCGGGGGCAGACCATGTGTTCCGTGCCACGGGGGCCACTCTCATCTTTCCTGGCTACACAGTCGTCTACCCCGAGCTGCCAGACGAAAAGAAGGAGCAGGCGGCGCAGACCCTCGCGGCGCTGTCGGTCGGCGAGGTGGTGGACCTGGTGAAGCTGATCCCAGAGCAACACTTTACGGAGCCGCCACCTCGCTACACCGAGCCAACTCTCATCAAGGCCTTGGAAGGCAATGGTGTGGGCCGTCCGTCCACCTATGCATCCATGGTGGGCGTCATCCAGGATCGGGGCTACGTGGTCAAGGAGAAGCGAGCATTGGCTCCCACCATACTGGGCATGATCGTCTGCGATGCACTGGTTGCCACCTTTTCGGATGTCATGGATCTGGGCTATACAGCAGCGATGGAGAAGCGTCTCGATGAGGTGGCCGCCGGCGAAATCGGCTACGCGGACATGCTGGCAGGCTTCTATGCGGGCTTCCGGCCCCAGCTAGAGTCGGCCAGCGAGCACATGCCCGGGGCGGTGGCCGAGGCCCTGTGGGCTGGCCTGCCCGACGCGCTGCGCGAGCGCACCTGTCCCCGGTGTGGCCGCCCGCTGGAGGTCCGGGTCAGCGATGTGGGGCGCTTCATGGGGTGCACGGGCTATCCCGAGTGTCGCTACATCCTGGATCTGACCGATCCCCAGGCGCCAAAGGAGCGTGTGGACCAGTTCGCCGAGGGAGAGATCTGCGAGCGGTGTGGTGGACGCATGAAGGTGATCACCAGGCGCGGGGGCCAGTTCTTGGGCTGTGAGAACTATCCCGAGTGCAAGAACACGCGATCCATTCTCAGCGATCACATCGTGCAACTGGCCTCCGAGACTCCTTGCCCCAAGTGCGGCCTGGTGCCCATGGAACCCAGGAAGGGGCGCTACGGCGAATACTTGCGCTGCCCTCGTTGCGAGGTGAACTACTCTCTGCGGAAACTGGGCCTGTCGGGCAGGGGAAAGAAGGAGTCCGTCGATGTCGATTGCCCCGAATGTGGCCACACGCCTATGGAGAAGCGGGTGGGCAAGTATGGACCCTACTATCGCTGTCCGGCTTGCGAGACCAACTTCTCTGAGAAAAAGATGGCTGCCAGGCTCAGAGACGTGCAGGCAGGTTGACGGCCTGGGCCGGCAGAACCGCTCACCGCGCGCGCAAGGACTGGGAACCTGATGGGCTACAGACCCAGTTCGCGATGGATGAAGGGAACGGCGCGCCCCAGGTCTCTCTCAGAGATGACGAACGAGATGCTGTGAGCCGAGGCCGGCTGGGCAACGGCGATGACCCGCAGGCCCAGCTTGCCCAGAGCAGCGAACGCGCGGGGGGCAATGGCCTCGTCGGGGTCGTTCGACATCCCCACCACCGATACGCTGGCCACTTCCTCTTGGGTGCCGATGTGACACAAAAGCCCCAGGGCGAGGTCGCGATCGAATTCCCTCTTCAGAGCATTCACACTGTGCTTCTGATCTTGTCGCCTCACCACCAGGTTCAGGCTCCTCTCTGAGAAGGACTGGGAGAACATCAGTACACCCACACCCGCGCTGGCAAGGCAACGCAGCGCGCGAGAGGCCATCTCCAACGACCACCCACGACCATTGCCCGAGACCCCGATCAGGCACAACCCCTCGGTCGAGATGATCGCCGGCATGAGGGTGCGGTTTGGGTCGGGCTCTGGGACGATCAGTGTGCCGGGACCATCTGGCGCAAAGCTGTTGAGTATGCGCAAGGGAATGCCTCGCGCACCCAGGGGAGCGACCGTCTTGGGATGCAGCACATCCGCACCAAAGTAGGCCAGCTCCTCTGCCTCGGCATAGGACAACTCGCGCAACGTTCGCGCCTCGGGAACCAGCTTGGGGTCGGCAGAGAGAATGCCATCCACATCGGTCCAGATCCAGACCTCATCGGCATCGAGGCAGGCGCCGAGAATGGCGGCAGAGAAGTCGCTTCCGCCACGTCCCAGCGTCGTAGTAACGCCTTGCTCTGTCGCACCAATGTAGCCGGTAACTACGGGCAAGGTGGCTTCCTCCAGTAGCGGGCGTAGATTCCTGGCGACCAGATGCCGGGTGGCTGCCATGTCGGGATTGGCGGAACCATAGTGGTCGTCGGTACGCACCAGGGTCGTCGCGCTGACGGCCTTGGCCCGGATTCCCCTCGCTCGGAGAGTAGCCGCCAGGATGTGACTGGAGACCTCCTCGCCAATGGACACGACAGCGTCAGTGCCCCGCATGGTAAGCTCGCCCAAGGTAGCGATGCTATTGCAGAGGCGCTCATAGCCCTCAAACTGGTCTCGGACGTGTTCGGCGAGCTGCATCCGGTCCTGACCGTGGTCGAGAAGTGCGTCCACTACAGCCAGATGCCTGGCCAGCAAGTTGTCCTTGATCGCGCGGTACTGCCCTTGGCCGCCCTCAGAAGCGGCTCGCGCGCCGTCGATCAGGTCACTCGTCGTTCCGCTCATGGCCGAGACCACTACCACAGGTTTCGTGGCCTCGGTTCGCTCGATGATGCCAGCCACCGCGGCAAAGCGGTCGGCGCTGCCCACCGAGGTGCCCCCGAATTTCATCACTAGCGTTCGCATCGTTCAGGCTCCGTCTGTCATGGGCCCGCAACAGGCGACTTCCGGCTCGCGGGCGACTTGCCGGCGACAGGGATGTGTTCGAGAGCCTGGGCCAGGTCGGCGATGATGTCGTCGGCGTCTTCTATGCCCACGGCATAGCGCACCAATTCGCTGCGAATGCCCAGAGCGGCGCGTTCCGCCTCGTCTAGGGTAAAGTGGGACATGAGCGCAGGTTGCTC